>VBIZ01000142.1 GCA_005880575.1 Chloroflexota bacterium
AGAAGACGATGGTCCTCGCCCAGCAGCTCTACGAAGGCATCGCCGTGGGCGACGGCGCGCCGGTCGGTCTCATCACCTATATGCGTACCGACTCGCTCCACGTGGCCGAGGGCGCGCTCCATCAAGCCCGCGAGGTCATCACCAAAGAGTTCGGCGCCCCGTATGCGATCGAGAAGCCGCGCCACTACAAGACCCGTTCGAAGGGAGCGCAGGAAGCGCACGAAGCCATCCGGCCGACGGATCTTTCGCGCACGCCGGATCGTGTGAAGCGTTTCCTCAAGCCCGACCAGCTCAAGCTCTACACGATCATCTGGCAGCGCACGATCGCGTCTCAGATGGCGCCGGCGCGATTCGAGAACACGCGCCTCGACATCGAGGCGGGTCAATACCTCCTGCGCGCGAACGGACGCCGCGTCCTGTTCGATGGGTTCCTACGCGTGTACTTCGAGTCGAGCGACGAACCCGAGAAGGAGATCGCGCCGCTCCCCGAAGTGAAGGAGGGCGAGGCGCTGAAACTGCTGGGCCTCGATGCCTCGCAGCATTTCACGCAGCCGCCGCCGCGGTTCACCGAAGCGTCGCTCGTGAAGACGCTGGAGGAGTTCGGCATCGGCCGGCCGTCGACGTACGCGCCGACGATCTCGACGCTCGTCGATCGCAAGTACGTCCGCAAGGAAGGCCGCGCCCTCATGCCCGAGGACGTTGGTTTCGTCGTGACCGATTTCCTGCACGAGCATTTCCCCGACATCGTGGACACGGGCTTCACGGTGCGGATGGAGGAGGACCTCGACCGGATCGCCGCGGGCGAGGTCGAGTGGGTCCCCGTGGTCCGCGAGTTCTTCGAGCCGTTCGCCAAGCTCGTTGAAGAGAAGAACAAGAGCGTGAAGAAGTCCGACGTGACCGAGGAGGCCACGGATCGCATCTGCCCGAAGTGTGGACGCCCGGTCATCATCAAGCTCGGGCGATACGGCCGCTTCTACTCATGCACCGGCTTCAAGAAGGGCAAGAAGGGGGACCCGCTGCCGGCAGGCGCGTGCGACTACTCCGAGCCACTCGAGGGACAGAAGGAGCCACAGCTCGAGCTTCTCGAGGGCGAGATGTGCCCGGAGTGCGGCAAGCAGCTCGCGAAGCGCCGCGGACGGTTCGGCCCGTTCGTCGGATGCACCGGCTATCCGGACTGCAAGTACATAAAGAAGACGCAGCAGAAGACCGGCGTCACCTGCCCTGACTGCGGCAAGGGCGAGCTCGTCCGTCGCCGCGGCAGGGGCCGCTCGATGTTCTACGGCTGCGAGCGGTACCCGGAGTGCACCTTCACGGCGCGCGAGCTCCCGGGGGCCGCCGCGACCCCAGGCAAAGACGCCGCATAGGCTTTGCCCTTGATGAGGGCACGGCCGGCGACTGCGGACGAGACGCGCGAGTGGGACCGGTTGATGCACGAGACGGCACGCCCGCATCTTCTCCAATCTCAGGGCTGGGCCGAGGTGAAGGCTGCGACGGGCTGGCGCGCCGAGCGCTACGTGCTCGAGGACGCGGATGCACGCGTGGGCTGCGTCCAGGTGCTTCGCAAGCGTCTGGTGGGAGGCATCGACGTCGCCTACGCGCCGCGGGGCCCGCTGGTGGATGACGCGAGGCTGCCGAGCGCGATCGTCGCAATCCGAAAAGCGCTCGGCCGCGGCATGACCGTGAGTCTCCTCTGCGATCCCGAAGCCGTTGAAAGCGACGCGCTCGTGAAGGCGCTCGAGACCGAGGGCATCCGTCGATCGCCGGTGTACGTGCAGCCGCGCCGAACCCTGCTCATGGACCTCACGCAGGACGCCGAGACGATGCTCGGCGCGATGCGGAAGAAGACCCGGCAGTACATCCACAAGGCCGAGCGCGAAGGTGTCGTGACAGAGAAGACGACAGATCTCGCGCGCTTTCATCGCGTCCTCCGGACGGTCGCCGAACGCGACCAGTTCGGGATCCACGACCTCGGCTACTTCGCGTCGCTGGTGGAGGCATTCGGCGATGCACTCTTCTTGAGGATGGCGCGCGTCGACGGAGAGGACGTCGGCGCGCTTCTCGTCATTCGCATCGGCGATCGCGCGTGGGAGCTTTTCGGCGGATGGAGCGGGGCGCACAGCGAGAAGCGACCGTTCTATCTCCTGAAGTGGCACTCGCTCATGCAAATGAAGGAGCTCGGCGTGCGTCGCTACGACATGTGGGGCCTCGCCGAAGGCGACGAGCTCACGGGCGTCGAAAACTTCAAGCTCGGTTTCGGCGGCGAGGTAACGCCGTGGATCGGCGCCCTCGAGACGCCGGTGACCGCGTTTCTCTTCCCACTCTGGAGGTTCGGCGCGCGGCGGAGGCTCGCCGCCGCAAGCGCGTGACCGAGGCAGGGGTAGGGGCCCCTGATTTGGCAGCGGCCCCACCAGGCTGGGATGACGCCGCGGTCCGCTCGCCGGGTGGTCACGTGCTCCAGTCGGTCGCATGGTCGCGGATTCGCGAGGCGCAGGGCTGGCGCGCCGAGTTCCACCGGCTCGGATCGCCGTTACCTGCCGCGCTCGTCCTTTGGCGCGCGCTCCCCGCGGGCCAATCGATCGCATACGTTCCGCGCGGGCCGATCGTCGGGGACCCGTCCGAGCTCGAAGCCGCGCTTGCAACGCTCGCGTCGATCGCGCGGGAGCGGCGCGCGATCTTTCTGAAGGTCGATCCCGAGATCGACGCCGACGCTGCCGCAGGGGCGTTCCGCGCCGCGGGCTTTCGGCGCGCGCCGGACATCCAGCCGGTGATCGCGACGCTCGAGCTGGAGCTCGTCCGGGATGAGGACGCGCTCTTCGCGGCGCTCGAGAAGGACACCCGCTGGAGCGTGCGTCAGGCCGAGAAACGCGGCGTGAGCGTTCGCGAGGCGAGCGGCGATCACGACCTGCGCGCTCTCTACGATCTCTACGCAGAGACCGGACAGCGCGCGGGCTTCATCACGCGAACCTGGGACTACTACCGACGGATGTGGGGGACCCTTGTCGCGGCCGGTCACGCGAAGGTGCGCCTCGCCGAAAAGGATGGGAAGCCGGTCGCCGGCGCGCTGACCTGGCGTTGCGGAGAGCGCGAGGTCTACCAGAGCGCGGCGACGAACGATGCCGGGCGGACCGCGTACGCCGCGTACGCGCTCCTCTGGCGGTGCATCATCGAAGCACGCAAGGGGGGCGCGCGCCGATTCGACTTCGGCGGTATTCCCGTGGACGTCACCCGAAAGGACGACCCGATGTACGGCCCGTACATGTTCAAGAAGGGATTCGGTGGAACGCCGCGCCGCTTCGTCGGCGCGCAAGATACCGTGCCGAACGAGCTCATGTACCGCGCCTACGCCGTCGCGGAGCCGGCGTACACGGCCGCGCTTCGTCTGGTCGGCCGCATCCGCCGGTGAAGCTCGGCGCACTCCTGGAAGCGACGAAGATCGCAACGCCTGAGGGCGCCGCGGCCATCGACATTCGCCAGATCGCATACGACTCGCGCAAGACCAAGGAGGCCGCCCTCTTCGTGGCGATCCCCGGATTTCACCGCGATGGTCACGTCTTCGCGAAGGACGCGGTTGGACGCGGCGCGGTCGCGGTGATCGCGGAGCACCCCATCGACGTTCGCGTGCCGGTCGCGATCGTGCCTGACGCGCGAGCGGCGCTGGCCGACATCGCGGCTGAGTTCTTCGACCATCCGACTCGCAAGCTGAAGCTCGCGGCCGTCACGGGCACCGACGGCAAGACCACGACGGTACATCTCGTCTCCGACGTCCTCGAAGCGTCGGGCGCGAAGACAGGCTTTTCGACGACGGTCGACTTCAAGGTCGCCGATCACGAGTGGATGAACGAAACGCGCCAGAGCACGCAGGAAGCCGTCGAGGTGCAGGAGTTCTTCGCCGAACTGCTCGTCGCGGGCGGCACGTGGGGTGTGCTCGAGGCGACGAGTCACGCGCTCGCGTTGCGGAAGCTGCGGGGGACCGAGGTGGACGTCGCCGTTTTCACCAATCTCTCGCCGGAGCATCTCGATTTCCACGGCACCCTTCAGAAGTACCTCGAAGCGAAGGGCGAGCTCTTCGCGATGCTGGCGAGCTCCACCGATAAGGGAGTACCGAAGACCGCGGTACTGAACGGCGACGACAAGCACTGGCGCTACCTGGCCGATCGCGCCGAGGGGGCGAAGGTCGTCACGTACGGGATCGAAGCGCTCTGTGACGTCCAGGGCGCGATCCTGGCATCCGACGCGGCGGGCTCACGAATGCGGATCACGGCCTCGGGGCAGTCGGTCGAGCTCACGCTCCCGCTCGTCGGCCGGTTCAACGTACACAACGCGCTCGCGGCGGCGGCCACGGGCATCGCCGCCGGCGCGACGCTTCAACAGGCGCGTGACGCGCTGTCCCACGCTCGAGCGGTCCGCGGCCGTATGGAGCGTGTCGAAAGCGGGCAGCCCTTCAGCGTGATCGTCGACTACGCCCACACTCCCGAATCGCTCGACAAGGTGCTCGGGCTTCTCCGCCCGCTCACGAAAGGAAAGCTCATCGCCGTGTTTGGCAGTGCCGGCGAGCGTGATCGCGCGAAGCGGCCGGCTCTCGCCGAGATCGCCGCCAAGCACGCGGACTTCTTCGTCATCACCCAGGAGGACCCCCGCCTCGAGGAGCCGGCAAAAATACTTGAAGAAATAGAGCAGGGCGCGATCGGCGCGGGCAAGCGGAAGGGCACGGACTACATCGTCATCGATGACCGCCGAGAGGCGGTGAGCGAGGCCATCCGCCGCGCCGCGCCCGACGACACCGTGATCCTCGCCGGGAAGGGTCACGAGGAGTCGATCATCGTCGGCGAGGAGAAGCGTCCGTATGACGAGGCGACCGCCGCGCGCGACGCTCTCAAGGCCCTCGGGTTCGGAGCATGACGAAGATCAGGCGCGGATCAGGCGCCGCCACCGCGGCGCAAACGCGCGCGTACGCGATGCGCCCGGAAATGCTCGCGTCCCAGCTCCGTGCCGAGATCGCGACCGTGCCCGCGACTCCCCACGGCCGGCCGGCGCTCATCGTGGTCATGGGCCTGCCCGGCGTGGGGAAGTCACATTGCGCGCGGCTGCTCAGCGGACGGCTGGGGGCGGCGCACGTCGCGAGCGACGAACTGCGCAGCCGCCTCTTCATCGCGCCGTCCTACGCCGACGAAGAGAACCGAGCGATCTTCGCGGCGGTGACCGCGATACTCGACAATCTGCTCAGCGAGGGGCATCGCGTCGTCGTCGATGCGACGAATCTCATCGCCAGAAACCGCGCGGGGACGGTCGCCGTCGCGCGGAGCCGAGGGGTCCCGGTGGTCTACGTGCGCGTTACCGCATCGGACGAAGATGCCCGCGCTCGGCTGGCGTCGCGCCGCGCTGGCCGCGCGACCGGCGACCACTCAGAGGCGGACGAGTCGATCTACGAGCGGATGCGCGCGCAACCGTTCGAGCCACCGCAGGAGGGATTCCTCGAGCTCGTCAATGGACCGGACCTTGCGAACGAGATCGACCGCATCGTCTCGGCGGTCGAGGCGGCCTCCTGATGGGACGCTCGCGCGAGCTCGTGTTCGCCGGCATCGCGGCCGTTCTCATCGTGCTGTATCTCGGGATCGGCGTCCGCGTCGGTCCGGCGTTCTTCCCGCCCTCGAGTCCGACGCCGACACCGACCAAGCCCGTCTCACTCGTCACGCTTCCGCCGGGGGCGAACGCCAGCGTCAGCGGGACGATCGCATTCGCGCTCCGTGGTGACGTGTACGTCCTATCGGGCAAGGGTTACGCGCCGCTCACGTCCGACGGCCGATCGCACGAGCCGGGTATCTCGACCGATGGCCGCACGGTGTACTTCGCCCGGATCGAGGAGATCGACGGAAAGCGGATGGTCGACGGTCAGGTCGTTCCGGCCCACCTGCGTTTCTCGAACGTCGTGTCGGCGAGCGCGAGCGGAGGCACGCAGACCGTCCTCATCAACGGCCTCGTGAAGTCCGACACCGGATTCCACGTCGTGACCTGGTTCGACAGCCCGGCGGTATCGCCGGATAGCAAGCGCATCGCGGTGGTAGCCGACGGCGGCGAGGGTTATTCGGATCTGGTGCTGTACGACGCGCAGACCGGAAAGCAGGCGATCTCTCTTTCGAAGGGATCGAACCTGGCCGATCCGGCGTGGTCCCCCGACGGCAAAACGGTCGCGGTCACGTCGTACACGCTCGGGACGCCGCGCCTGCTCCTCGTGCCGACCGACGGCCGCGCTTCGATCCCGCTCGTGACCCCCGACGGCGAGCCCTACCGGGCCTCGTACTCGCCCGATGGCGCGTGGCTCGTGTACACGCTTCGGCACGCGGGAAAGAACGACCTGCACGCGATCGAGATGAGCGGTGCCCACAAGGACATCGAGTTGACAAGTGATGGTGCGAGCTGGAACGGGGTCTTCTCGCCTGACGGACGGCAGGTGGCATTCTTGCGAGAGAAGGATGGCGTCATCGACCTCTACTCGATGGATCTCGGCGATGCGCTCGCCGGCGGATCGGCAAGGCCCGCGGTCAAGCTGACCCGTGGCGAGGGCATCGACGGCGCGAGCCGCCCCGCCTGGGGCTCGTGATCGCGCTCAGGGCGAGCGGTTCGGCTTAGTGTCCAATCGGGCTTGTAACTGTGAGAGGTCTTTCACCCGTGCAGTCCACCGCGCGACCAACGCGTCGAACGTGCTCCGGCTCGAGGAGCTGGTGAGGTTGGAGAACTGCGTGGCGATATCGACGGCCTCGCGGTAATTGCGCACTAGCCCGTCGCGGTACCACCCGTAGTCGGACGGCGGACTCGATGCCGCCAGCGCGTCCGCGGCCTGGCCGTAGGACGACGCCACCTTGCGCATGTCCGCTGAGTCCTGTGTGGTCCAAGCGTCCGTCCGATTCATGACGTCCCGAAAGAGCGTCGCGCCCTGCGTCTGGTAGTGACCGGCTGTGGTGAGGGCGCCGTCGAACTGGCTCGCCTCCGTTTGCGCAGTGACCTCGCTCGCGATGACCCACCCGCCGGTGACCAAACCGGCGCCGACGATCGCGACGAGCATCAGCGCGTGTCCCATGTTCCGGTGCTCCGCCGGCGTGCTGACATACGTCCGCGCGCCGCGGAAGAGCCGGATCAGACCGTATATGACAGCGCCCCATGCGATGAAGTAGCGGCCCGGGAGAAGCGCATAGCTGCCGGCCGTGACGATGCAGCCCACGAGGAAGGCGAGCGCGCCGTTCCGCGCATCGCGAAATGCCACCTGCGCGGACGCCGCGGGATCGGCAGGGACCGCAGCGGCGTCGAGCGTGGGCAGCGCGCCGCCGGCGCCGACGACCGGCGCATCCGGCAGAGACGCCAGGAACGCCTCGCCGGCGCCCTTGAGCCAGACGTGCGTATCGGTGATCTTCGTCGCGCGCACGACCCGCGTGCCGACCGCCGCGTAGATGAGCCCGACGACGCCGCCGATGAGGCCGGCGGTCGCGAGCAGCGGAAGCACGACGTCGGTGGCGTGCACCTGAGTGAAGACGAGGATCGAAAGACCGATGACCGCAAGGGAGATGAGCGCGGCGTTGATCGCGCGCGAGCGGCGGTGACGCTCGCAAAGCCCGACCTCGAGCGTCGCTCGTTTCGCGAACGCGTAGGCGATGGCGCCGACCATCATCTCGGTGCCAAGCGGCACGTGCGTGAGCTTCACGGTGCGCCGGTACCCGTTCGCCGGCTCGTTGCACTTGAAGCAGCGGTCGGGCAGCGCGGCGTTGCGGTCCATCGCGACACGCTTACCGTCGCGCCAGTAGCCGGCGAACTGACCCGCGAACACGCGGCGATCCTATGAGCGGTGGCCGCTGAAGCCGTATCAAGCGCGTGCGAACCGCTAGAGCAACCTCCGACGTATCTGTGCCGAGGCAAAGTCCATCGCCGCAACGGTCACGACGATCATGAAGATGATCAGACCCGCGGCGCCGTACTGGAGAAGGTTGATCGACTGGAAAAGCAAGATGCCGATTCCGCCGCCTCCGACAAGCCCGAGGATCGGCGCGAGCCGCACGTTCGCATCGAGCCGGTAGATCGTGAAAGAGATGTAGGGGTTGACGATCTGCGGGATGACCGCGGTCCAAATCACCTGAACACGATTCGCGCCGGTCGCGGTGATGGCTTCGAGGGGACCCGGGTCGATGCCCTCGATCGCTTCCGAGTAGAGCTTGCCGAGCACGCCAATGTTGTGGAAGGCAAGACCGACCACACCGGCGGCGTTGCCGATGCCTAGGAGAACACTCGAGATGATCACCACGATGAGGACATCGATGGAGCGCACGATCGTGAAGATGAGGCGGACCACGACGTAGACGCCGGCGGTGATCGGGTTGCCCGCCATCACGTTCCGCGCGCCCAGGAACGAGAGCGGAAGCGCGATGATGATCGCGAACGCCGTGGCGATGACTCCAAGAAGGATCGTGACGACCATCAGGCCTTCGGCGGTATCCCACCATGTTTCGAACTCGTTCTGAGGCGTCAGGATGCGAAAGTCCCAGTTGAATAGCTCGCGGATCACCGCGGCCGCGTGCTCGGGATTCGCCCGCGAGAAATCGAGATTCGTGACGCGCAAACCGATGACCACGATGGCGATGCTCGCGGCGAGCGCGACGAGACGGCGCCATTGCAGAAGCGGATTGCGCGTGAGCTCGGGCGGGACGGGAAGTCCTCGGGAGGTGAAGTACTCGGCCACTAGATGTGGGTGTCCGTATCGTCCGCAAGCGCCTTCAGTCCAGCCTCCGTCGCGCTTACCGGCTGCGGGATCGAGCGCTCGGGGCCGATCTCGACCTCTACGGCATCTTCGCCGTAGATCTCCTTGAAGCGGCGCTCGTCGATGTCCTCGGGCTTTCCGTCGAACGCGACCTTGCCGCCTTTGAGCGCGATCACCCGCGTCCCGTAGCGGCGCGCTAGCGAGAGAAAGTGCAGTGAACAGATGACCGTGATCCCGTCCTTCTTATTGATCTCCTCGAGGTACTTCATGACGGAGTGGCTCGTCGCGGGATCGAGGCTCGCGACGGGCTCGTCGGCGAGCATCAGCTCGGGGTGCTGCATGAGCGCCCTGGCGATCCCCACGCGCTGCTGCTGCCCGCCCGACAGAGCATCAGCGCGCGCGTAGGCCTTGTCGGCGATCCCCACCCGGCCGAGATTCTCGAACGCCGCGATGACATCCTGAGGGGAGGGCCGGCCCGCGATCGTGCGCCACGTCGTCCGGTACCCGAGACGTCCGGCGAGCGTGTTGCTCAAGACCGAGGTCCGGCGCACGAGGTTGAATTGCTGGAAGATCATCCCGATCCGACGACGGATCTTCCGAAGCTCGGGACCGCTCGCCCCCGTCACGTCGGCGCCGTCGAAGACGATGCGGCCGCTGGTCGGCTCGACGAGCCTGTTGATGCAGCGCAGCAGCGAGGATTTGCCAGACCCGGAAAGGCCGATGAGGACGACAAACTCGCCGTGCTGGATGTCGAGCGAAACGCCGTCGATCGCTCGCGTGCC
>VBIZ01000108.1 GCA_005880575.1 Chloroflexota bacterium
CGCCGCCGGCGCCGCAGATGACGACGCGAACGCCGCGGCCCTCGAGCGCATCCACCCATTCCCGGAGCGCCTCGGGCGTGCGGTGCGCCGAGAGGACGCGCGTCTCGCTCTCCACGCCGAGGCTTTCGAGGATCTCGGACGCGAAGCGCATCGTGGTCTGATCCGATGTCGAACCCATGACGATGGCGACTTTCGATGTGGTCAAGCGACCGCCACCTCCTGCTGCGCGATGTCCGAACGATAGAACTTGCCTTCGAACGTCACGTGCTCCGCCCCTGCATACGCTCGGTCGCGCGCTTCGGCGATGCTCTCGCCGCTCGCGACGATGTGCATCACGCGGCCACCGCTCACGACGATGTCGCCGGACGCGTTGCGCTTGGTCGCGCCGTGGAAGGCGAGCACGTTCTCGGGCAGGCGATCGAGGCCCCCGATCGGCATCCCCGTCTTCGGCGGTCCGGGGTAGTTCTCCGCGCAGAGGACCACGTCGACGTAGTGGCGCTTGCTGAAGCGGATCGGCTCGGCGGCGACGTATTCCGCGAGGCGGCCCGCGCCGAGCGCGAAGAGGAGCTTCGCGAAGTCGCCCTCGATCCGCGGAAGCGTGACCTCGGCCTCAGGGTCGCCGAAGCGAGCGTTGTACTCGAGGACCTTCCAGCCATCCGCGGTCTTCATGAGGCCCGCGTACAAGACGCCGCGATACGGCGTCCCGCGTTTCGCGAGCGCCGCGGCGATGGGCGCGATCACCGTATCGGCGACGGCCTGCGCCTGGTCGTCGGGCAGGACCGACGTCGGCGAGAACGCGCCCATGCCGCCGGTGTTCGGACCGGCGTCTCCGTCGCGCGCCCGCTTGTGATCGCGCGCCGGCGGAAGAGCCACCACGGTCTCGCCATCGACGAGCGCCTGCAGCGAGACCTCGTCGCCCTCGAAGACTTCTTCCAGGAGAACGCGGCCGCTGTTCGCCGGCGGCGACCCGAGGATCTCGATGGCCTCCTCGCGCGTCCGCGCGATGCTCACGCCTTTGCCCAGCGCGAGTCCGTCGGCCTTCACGACGACCGGCGCTTCCCAGCGCGTGAGCGCCTCCTTCGCGGCGGCGGCATCGGCGAACGACTCCGATCTCGCCGTGGCGACACCGGCCTCGGCCATCAGCTCCTTCGCGAATGATTTGGACCACTCGACTTTCCCCGCGTCCTTGGATGGCCCGACCACGGCGATCTCCGAGCGGCGCAGCGCGTCGCCGATCCCCGCGGCCACGAGCTCGTCGGTTCCGACGATCGCGAGGTCGATGAACGAGGCGAGGACATGCTCGTCAAGCCAGGTCAGGTTGTCGGGTTGCTGGTCGATCACGCGGGTGAAGAGCGAGAGGCCGGCGTTGCCGGGGACGCAGTCGATGGTCGTCACGCTGTTGCAGTTCGCAAGGCGCCACGCGATCGCGTATTCGCGGCCGCCGCCGCCGAGCACGAGGCAGTTCAGACCCGGCGCGCCCGCGGACCGGCGCGGGCTGCGCTGCTTGCGCTGCTCCCAGATCTTCTTGTAGACGGCCTCGCCGCCGAAGATGCCCTTCAGCGTCACGCCGACCCCGCGATGCGAAATGCGAACGTGAAGCCGCCACGATGCAGCACCACATCGCCCTTCGGGCCCGGGGATGCGGCCGCTGTAGCGACCACACGAAGGTCTCGAAGTCGGAGGGTTCGCAGCTCCTCGATCGCCCTCATCAGCTCGAACCGGGCAGTCTCCGAACCGAACGCCAGGACGGCGCTGAAGGGACCGGCGGCCGAGTCGTGCGCTAGCTCCGCGAGCGCCAGGCTGCCGGCCGGATCGAAGAGGCCGACCCTGATACCGACTCCGTCTCTCTTGCTGACGCTGACGTTGCCGTGAAGGAGCGCCAGTAAGGTCAGCGACTCCCACCCGAGGGGTGGCGCAACCGCAGCGCGGGGAGGCGTTCGGAGGAGCGCGGCGAGCGTTTCGCCCGCGTCTTCCACGAGCCGGTCACTCATCTCGACCTCGAATTCATCGACGCTCGTCGTGCGCCGCTGCGCTTCACCTTGTCCGCGCAGCCTCATGAAGCCGCCCGGGGTGACGCCGGTGCTCACGAGCTCGGCCCCTTGTTTTCGGAGCGCGATGACCGTCTGCATGCCGGCTCGCAGCACGAACGGGAACACGATCACGCCGCCCTCGGTGAGCTGCGCTACCCAGCTCGGCGAAAGATCGGAAACGCTCGCCGTGATCTCGATGCGGTCGTAGGTTGCGTTCACCGAGCCGGCTCCCCATCCATCGCCGGCGATCACCGCGACCCGATGGAAGCCCGCCGCCGCGAGATTCTGCCGTGCCTGCGCGGCGATCTCGGGATCGATATCGACCGTCGTTATCGCGCCGCGCTCACCGACGAGCCGCGACAGGATGGCGGCGTTGTAGCCGGTACCCGCGCCGATCTCGAGTACCCGGTGACCGGGCGCGACATCGAGCAGCTGCGCCATCGCCATCATGATTCCGACCTCGCTGGAAGAGCTGATCGGGCGACCTTCGACGTCCTGCTTGGTGATGATGTTGTCGCCGCTGTACACGCGCTCGAGCGCGACACCCGGAAGAAACACCTCGCGCGGGACCGTTCGAAAGGCCTCTTCGATCGCCGGCCCGAACTCGAGGCCACGCTTACTCAGTTGATCGACCATCGCGTCACGAAGGTCGCGTGTCTCGGCGCGCGCCACCGCATTCACTCCCATTCGATCGTCGCCGGCGGCTTCGACGAGACGTCATAGACGACGCGGTTCACCCCCGGCACCTCGTTCACGATGCGCGCGGACACGCGCTCGAGCAGGTCGTACGGAAGGCGCGCCCAATCCGCGGTCATGAAGTCTTCCGTCGTTACAGCGCGAAGCGCGACCAGCGCACCGTACGTCCGGAAGTCGCCCTGTACGCCCACGCTGCGGACCGGCGTGAGGACCGCGAAGGCCTGCGCGACCGTGCGGTACAGGTCCGCGGCGCCGAGCTCCTCGAGAAAGATGGCGTCCGCCCGCCGGAGCGTCTCGAGGCTCTCGCGATCGATCGGCCCGAGGACGCGCACCGCGAGACCGGGGCCGGGAAACGGGTGCCGCCAGAGGATGTCTTCGGGAATGCCGACCTCGGCGCCGACGCGGCGCACCTCGTCCTTGAAGAGTCGGCGGAGCGGCTCGACCACCTCGAGAGCCATGACCTCCGGGAGACCGCCGACGTTGTGGTGTGTCTTGATGCGGGCGCTGGTCTTCGACTCGCGCGAGCGTGACTCGATGACGTCCGGGTAGATCGTGCCCTGCACGAGAAGATCGACCTGGCCGACGCGCTCGGCCTGCTCCTCGAAGCAGCGCACGAATTCCTCACCGATGATCGCCCGCTTGCCCTCCGGATCGACGACGTCCTTGAGCTTCGCGAGGAAGCGGTCGGCCGCGTCGAGGTGGATGAGGCGAAGCCGCGGGCCGAACGCCGCGACGACCTCCTCCGCCTCGTTCGCGCGCAGGAGACCGGTGTCGACGAACACGCAGGTGAGGCGATCGCCGATCGCACGCGCGACGAGGGCGGCGGCCACCGCGGAGTCGACGCCGCCGGAGAGCGCGCAGATCGCGCGGCGGTCGCCGATCTTCGCGCGGATCTCGGCGACTGCCTCCTCGACGAAGCTGGCCGGGGTCCAATCGCCGCTCGCGCCGCAGACGCGATAGAGGAAGTTGCGCAGGATCTCCGCGCCGTGCGGTGTATGCGCGACCTCCGGATGGAACTGCACCGCGTAGCGGGTCTTGCCGTCGGTCATTGCGGCGATCGGGACGCTCGTGGTCCGAGCGATCACCGAAAACCCATTCGGCGGTCGGCGCACGGTGTCGCCGTGGCTCACCCAGGCCCGCTCCTGGCCGGCGAGGCCTTCGAAGATCCCTGCGCGGTCGGCGATCTCGACGGTCGCGGGGCCGTACTCGCGCTTCCCCTCGGCGACCACGTCGCCGCCAAGCAGATGCGCCATGAGCTGCATCCCGTAGCAGATGCCGAGCACCGGAAACTCGCCGCCGATGACGCGCGGATCGACACTCGGTGCGCCCGGCTCGTACACGCTCGCAGGCCCGCCCGAGAGGATCACGCCGATGACATTCCGCGCGCGCAGCTCCTCGGGTGTCACGTCGTGCGGCAAGAGCTCGCAGTAGACACGCGATTCACGGACGCGCCGCGCGATGAGCTGGGTGTACTGAGATCCGAAATCGAGGATCGCGATCGTGGCGCGGGCGGACGGACCGGTTTTCGCCCCGGCGTCGGGGCGGTCGGTCTGCGGGCGGCTCATGGACTAGGCCCGGACCCGATAGTTGGGCGGTTCCGCCGTGATGCGGATGTCATGCGGATGCGATTCGCGAAGGCCCGCGCCCGAGATGCGGACGAAGCGCGCCTTCGTGCGAAGCTCCTCGATGGAGTTCGCACCGACGTAGCCCATGCCCGCGCGCAGACCACCGACAAGCTGATGCACCACGGCGGCGAGGGGACCGAGCGCGCGAACGCGACCCTCGACCCCTTCCGGCACGAGCTTGGAGAACTCGCCGACGTCGGCCTGGCCGTAGCGGTCGCGTGAGCGCCGCGCTTCCATCGCGCCGAGCGAGCCCATCCCGCGATACGACTTGAACGCACCCTCTTCGGTTTCGACGACCTCGCCCGGCGATTCGTCGACGCCCGCGAAGAGCCCGCCAAGCATCACGGTCCAGGCACCGGCTCCGATCGCCTTCGCGATGTCGCCTGAGTGCTGGATGCCACCGTCGGCGCAGACGGGGATGCCGTGCCGGTCGGCCACCTCGGCGCAGTCGAAGACCGCGGTGATCTGCGGCATTCCGGCACCCGCGACGATCCGTGTCGTGCAGATGGCCCCGGGTCCCATGCCCACTTTGACGCAATCGGCGCCCGCCGCGATCAGCTCTTCAGTGCCTTCGGCGGTCGCGACATTGCCGGCGACGACGTCCACGCGATGCCGTGCCTTCACTTTTTCGACCATGCGCACGACCGCGGCCGAGTGCCCGTGCGCGGTGTCGACCACGATCACGTCCGCCCCCGCTCCGACGAGCGCCGCGGCGCGTTCGTCCGCGTCGCCGGACACGCCGACCGCCGCGCCCACGAGCACATCCGCGTCCTTCGCGCGCCGCACCTCATCGACCTGCTCCGCGACGGTGAGATTCCGGTGGATGACCCCGAGACCGCCGAGGCGGCCGAGCGCGATCGCCAGGCGCGCGTCGCAGACCGTGTCCATCGCGGCGGAGAGGATGGGAATGTCCAGACGAATAGCGTTCGTGAGTCGCGTCTCGGTGGAGACCTGAGTCGGGAGAATGTCGCTGCGGGCCGGGATCAGGAGGACGTCGTCGAAGGTCAGACCTTCCTTGGCGAACTTGTCCTCCCGGGTCAATCCGCCGCCCTCACCCCGGCAAGTGTATCGGCTGTTGCACGTGACCAGCGGCTCGCAGTCGCTGCCGTCGCAGGATCCAGTTTGCGAGGGCGTCAGCGTACGAACTCGGAGGGCGGCTGACTTCCGACTAGCCGCCTAACGCGCCGACGTTTCCGCGTGGGTGACGGAGGACGATTTGCGATCGTTGAATCGTCGGCACCGAATGCGGGCTACGCCCCGGAGCTCAGCGTTCGAGCAACGGTCCGGGAGCGCCGTTGTTCAGCAAACGGCTTTCCTACGACTGCCCTTTACCAAGCATTTCCACGCCGTCCCGTAGACCGGGCATCGAGAATGCTGCACCCCCCGCTCGATCGGACGCAGACCTTCATTGCTTCCGCCCGCAAGCTCGCTACGGAGAGGGAGTGCCAATACGTCTTGGGATCTGCCGTACCTATCAGGCCAAGCCGTGGGCAGCAAGAGCGTGAGGAATTAACTGCCGAATTTCCCAATTCAGGAGAGACAATCCATGAAAACCTACTTAGGTTTCGGGCTGCTCGTCGGTCTCACTCTGGCTGTCGTCATGGGCGGCTTTTCACCGGCCCTTCCGCACGCGACCGTTCTGGGAAGTACCCAGACCTCGCCCACGTTCGGTCAGCCGACGATCAGCGGTATCCAGGGCGTCGGCTTCGAGCAGGATATCCGGCTCGATCCGACGAGCCCCAACCTCGTCTACACGAGCGTCCCCGGCTCTCTCTCTTCGGACACCAGCTGGATCTGGCACTCGAGGGACGGCGGAAAGACCTTCAAGTGGGTGACCGCCTCGTTGCCCAAAACGGGAAAGGTCAACGGTTGCGCCGGCGGCGGCGACACAGAGCTCGCCGTCGACACGGGCGGGAACCTCTACTTCAATGACCTGACGCTCATCAACTTCAGCACCGCCCGATCCGACGATCAGGGGGCGACGTTCCCCTGCAGCAACACCGGCGTGCCGGACACGGCAGTCGATCGCCAGTGGTACGCGGTCGACGGCAACCCGCGCACCGGGGACGGCCTGGGCACCGGCGCGGGCCACAACATCTACCTCGCCAACGACGAGATTGGCCCAGGCGCGGTCACCTGCCCGGTATCAGGCGTCGTCAACAACGTGCTCGCGATGTATCGCTCACCGACTCCTGCTGGCGGCTCAACCGCTGGCATCCAGTTCGGGCCTGCGAAGAAAGTCTCCGCCCCGCTCAGCTGCGACGAGGGGATCATGGGGAACAACGAGGTGAGCCCGGTCGCCACCACGAAGGATGGCGCCCCCGAGCCGATCAAGCACGTCTACGTCATCCACGACGACGCTACGTTCAGCCGGATCCTGATCGGGCGCTGCTTTCCGGTCCCGTTCACCAGCGATCCGAGCGGTCTCAGCTGCAAGGACCTGCCTGTAGCGACGCTCGGAACGATTCCGGCCGGTGCTACCTGCCCGACCGCTAAGACCGGCGCCAACTTTCCCACTCTCGCCATCGACACTGCGGGCACCCTCTATGCCGTCTGGGAGCAGGCCCCGCAGGACCCGGTCCGTTGCAAGATCACAGGAGACACCCTGCTCAAGTACAGCTTCTCTACGGACGAGGGCGATCACTGGTCGACGCCCATCACGATCCCGACGCCAGGACTCCGCAACAACGTCTTCGCTTGGGCAGCCGCTGGCGACAACGGACGGGTCGATATCGCCTGGTACGGAACGCCGACTCCGGCCAATCCGGACGACCCGAACTGTGGCACGAATGGCGGCGGCAAGGGCGGGCCGGACGCGACGACGAACGGCATCTGGAGCCTCTACATGGCACAGACGCTGAACGGGCACTCGACATCGCCGACCTTCACGGCACCGCTTCTCGCAGGCGAACACTACGTTCACAAGGGAACCATCCAGACAGTACTCGGGGGCCAGTGCGGCGACCGCACACTTGGCGACTTTCTCCAGCTGCGTATCGGTAGCCGGGGCGAGGCGCAGATCTCCTACGCCGACTCGAACAACGCGGATGAGCCGTTCGCTCCGCACGCGATGTATGTGAAACAGAACGGAGGCGCCGGCGTTTTCGCCGCGAGGCCACAAGTCAACGGCGACGCGATCTTGCTCAACGCTGCCAGTGACCCCTCTGGCGACGGAAGACGCGAGTCCATCGGCATCACCGGCCCGAACGACCCGAACCTCGACATCCTGCAATCGAGCTTCTCTCAGCCCGCGCCGGCAAACTGCCATCCCGCCGGGACGCCTTGCTACCGGGTGACGATGATGGTCAACAACCTCACCCTGACCCCACCAGCTCCCGATGCAGTTGCAGTCTGGTTGACGCAGTGGCTGGTTCCGGCCGACCCAAGCTGCACCTCCACGGCGGCGTCGTGCCAGAACGGCGGCAAGAACCCGTTCGTCTATTTCGAGTCCAACAGCACCTGCTGGTCGGGAGAAAACGCGGCGCAGCTGCTCGGCGGAGGCGTGACGCTGACATACCCGGGTACCAAGCAGATCAGTGCGCCCGGCGCCTGCTCGGTCGTGCTCGGAGCGTTCGGCACGATCACCATTGACGTTCCGATCGCCGACGTGAGCCTAGACGCTGGCGTCGCGCCGCTCACGAACAGACTTTTCAGCGTCACCGCGAGCACGATGACTTTGAACGTCCTGGCGGAGACCTTCCCGCCGAACCCGGGTAATTTCAAACTCTTCACCGGCCCGATCGGGGGCGTACCCTTCGATCTGATCGACGTCGTTCGCGCCTATGATTTCGTCCCTGGCGCGGGCGGAGGGGGCGGCGGGGGCTGCCACGAAGCAGACGGAGACGGTCACATCGCCGGCGACCGCAGCGGCGCGGCCCGCTTCCACTTCGATGCTGATGCCTGCGAGGACGGCGATGCTGACGGAGTTGATGCCAGCGATCCCGGCTCGAACATGGACTTCCACTCAACCCAGTTCGCGTCGGTCGCCTTCGATGATGTCGCGCATACGATGACGATCGTCGGGAGGGGGCTTAACAACGGCCTGCCTGTAACCTTCACGGCCATCGCCGTCGACAATGGCCAGACTTCTCTCAACATGTTCAGCCTGACACTCAGCGACGGCTACACCAATACGGGCACTCTTCTGGACGGAAGCATCACGCTGTTTTAAACCGCGCGAGCCCAAATCGCCTGCAGTTGACGCCGGTCTTCCCTAGCGGCGGGGAAGGCCGAAGTGACTGAGGGACTATGTGAACATGCGCACCGGCGCGCGCGATGCGAGAACAGCACACGCTCGGAGCATTGTTTCCGGCCAATCGATCTGAGTGACGAGATCCATCTGGTTCCCCATTTCTTTCCGGCTCGATCTGCCGGTGCTTTTTGCGTAGGGGCACCTATCTCGTCGCACGGTTGCGCTCGGATGGCACCAGGGGAACGCTGCTAGCTAGCCCATTGGCAATACGACCACCCGGGATGTATCGCCGGGCACGCAGGTACGACCTGCGAGCTAGTCGCGCTCCTGGGCGAGCTGCTGACCGAAGGTCGCCCCGCCCCTGGCCCAGGCTTCGAGCGTCTCGACGCGTTGCTTGCTCCACGAGCGCGCCCGCCACCAGAACACGGCGGCTCCCGCGAGGCTCACGAGGCAGGCGGTGGGGAACACGATGGGCTGCAGGTCCCACCAGAGCTGGAGCTGGCGCGCCGCGATCGCGACCCCGACGAATGCGAGGAGCTCGACCTCGAACAGCAGCACGAGGAAGGTGAAGGCGAACGAGGCGGCGCCGTAGGAGCGCCTGCGGCGGTACGGAAAGGCGATGTCGATGAGGCTGCTCACGCCGCCGCGATCTTAGAGGAGGGTCGCCGCCCGTTCGGGTCCAACGCCGATCATTCCGACCGGTGCCCCGACGGTCTCAGCGATGCGGTCCAGGTATGCGGTGGCCTTCGCCGGCAGCGCCTGGCGCTCCGTCACACCGGTGATGTCGGTCGACCAGCCCTCCAGGGTCTCGTAGCACGGCCGCGCTCTTTCGAGGACCAGGGTCGTCGGCATGTCCGTCGTGCGCTTGCCGTCGAGCTCGTAGCTCGCGCAGAACGGGATCCGGGCGTACACGTCCAGGACGTCGAGCTTCGTGACCGCGAGCTCGGTGAAGGCATTGAGGCGGTGGGCATGCCGCGCCGCGACGGCGTCGAACCAGCCGACGCGCCGCGGGCGCCCCGTGGTCGCGCCGTATTCGTGCGCGCGCTCGCGAAGCGCGGTCGCCTCGTCGCCCCGCAGCTCGGTCGGGAACGGGCCCTCGCCCACGGCGGTCGAGTAGGCCTTCACGACCCCGATGACCCGCGTGATCCTCCGCGGCGGGATCCCGGCCCCGACGCTCGCGCCACCTGCGAGCGGATTCGAGCTCGTCACGTATGGGTAGATGCCCCAGTCGAGGTCGCGCATCGCGCCGAGCTGCCCTTCCAGAAGGACGCGCGCATCCTTCGCCAGCGCGGATTCGACAAGAGGAAGGGTGTCGACGATGCGGTCGCCGAGCTGCGTGGCTGCGGCGAGAACGCCGTCGGCCACCACCGTGGCGTCGAGCGGAGCGTCACCGAAGCGCTCGAGGATGGCGTTCTTCGTGTCGAGCTCGCGCTTCACGCGAGCGCGGAAGCTCTTCGGATCGCGCACCTCGTAGACCTGAATGCCGTGGCGCCCGACCTTGTCCGAATACGCGGGCCCGACACCCATACCGGTCGTGCCCAGCTTCTTGCGGCCGCGCTCCCGCTCGTCGAGACGGTCGAGCGCGATGTGCCACGGCATCACGAGATGCGCGCGGTCGCTCACGCGAAGATTCGCGGTCGAGATCCCGCTGCGCTCGAGGTCGGCGAGCTCGCGACAGAGGAAGGCGAGGTCGACCACGCACCCGGGACCGAGGACGCAGAGCGCGCTCGGATTGAAGATCCCGCTTGGCACGAGATGAAGCTTGAACGTTCCGTGCTGGTTGACGACGGTGTGACCGGCATTGTTTCCGCCCTGGAATCGGATGACCACGTCCGCCTCCTGCGCCAGGAGGTCAGTGATCTTCCCTTTGCCCTCGTCGCCCCACTGAGCACCGACGATGGCCGTCACCGGCACGTATTCGAATGCTATCCCGGCCGCTGCCCCGCGACCAGCGCGCCGAGCTTCGCGAGCTCGACGAGCGTGAGGCTGCGTGATGGCTCGCTCGTCCACCAGAGCGTCGCATCCCAGTCCGGGTCGTCCGCCGGATGATTTCGGAATTCGAGGCCGGCGCGGGCGAATTCACGCTCGAACAGCAGAGCGGCTCGGCGCTGGTGATATGGACTGGTCACGAGGATCGCCGACCGAAGGCCAGCGGACTTCATGAGGGCGGCGACGCGCTGCGCGTTCTCCTCGGTCGTGGCGGAGGAGCCTTCGACGACGATCGTGTTCCCGGGAATCCCCGCCGCGACGGCCTTTCGCTTCATGAGCTCGGCTGAGGCGACGGACTCGGGATCGCTCGAGCCGCCGGAGAAGATGAGCACCGGAGCGTAGCCCTGCTTCCAGAGGGCGATCGCGGTATCGGTGCGAGCGCCCGTGTCGCCGGAGATCGCGACGATGGCATCGGCTTTTGCGAGCGGGTCGGTCACGTCGAGCCAGTGCCCCACCCCGACGAGCAGGACAAGGATCGAGATCACGCCGACGAGAAAACCGAGGATGAACCGGTTCACAGCGCTTCATAGTCGCGTGTCAGGGGCAGCTCGACGACGAACGCGGCCCCACCCCCGGGCGTTTCGGCCGCGCTGATCCGGCCGGCGTGCGCGTCTACGATCGAGCGCGCTATCGCAAGGCCGAGACCCGCGCCGGGCCCCCTGGCGCCCTCGCCGCGGTGAAAACGCTCGAATACCCGGGTGCGTTCGCCCGGCGCGATGCCCGGACCGTGGTCGGACACGGTGATGCGCGCCATGCCGTCGCCGGCTGTCGCCTCCACCTCGACCGCGCTGCCCGCGGGCGCGTAACGAAGGGCGTTGTCGAGCAGGTTGTCGAAGACCTGTTCGAGGCCGCTGTCCCGATCCGCCACGACGACTGGACGGTCGACCCGCGTCGCGATGCGGACGCCCCGATCCGATGCGCGCGAAGCGGCGCGCTCCGCCGAGGCTTCGAGCAAGGCACGCAGATCCACCTCCTCGGACCGCGCCGCGAGGGAGCGGGCGTCGGAGCGCGCGAGGACGAGGAGGCCCTCGACGATGCCCGCCATCCGTTCGGCCTCCGCCTCGATGCGACCGATGGCGGCCCGATAGTCGTCCGCCGACCGCGCCCGCTCCAGGCTGAGCGTCGCGTCGGCCATGATCGTCGCGATCGGCGTGCGCAGCTCGTGCGAGGCGTCGCCGGTGAACCGTCGTTGCTGCTCGACGGCGGCCGCGACGCGATCGAGCATCGCGTCGAGCGTGCGGGCGAGCCGGCCGAGCTCGTCGTCGCGCAGCTCCCGCGGTGCGAGCCGGCGTGAGAGATCCTTCGCGCCGTAGTCCTCGGCCGCGCGGCGCAGCAGCTCGACCGGACGGAGCGCGCGATATGCCAGGACGTAGCCACCGACCGCCGCGATCGCCACGGCGAGCGGAAGCACAAGCGCGAGGATGCCGAGGAGCTGGCTGACCGCGCTGTCGATCGACGCGAGGGAGCGGACCACGACGATCGTCGCGAGAACGCCGTTGTCGGTCACCGGCAGCGCGCGGATGCGCAGTCGCTCGGTCCCGCTCGTCAGGGTCTCGGAGCGCGACGCCGCCGAGCCGGCGGCAAACGACGCGATCGCGTCGGACGCCTTCGGTGGAGGAGCGGACGAGTCGAGAAGCTTGCCGGACCGGTCGTACAGACCGACGAACTCGCCACCGACGACGAAGGACTCGTCGCCCTGGCCCTGGAGCGCGAGCCCGCCGCCGTCCGCCTGGATGCTCGATGCGACCTGCGCTGCACGGGTCGCGAGCTCGCCGTCCAGCTGTCGCTCCATCGCGCCGCGGAATACCAGCACCAGCGCGAGACCGACGGCGCCGAGCGCGACTGCGAGCGTGAGGACATACCAGGCGGTGAGGCGCAGCCGGATGCTCATCGGCGAACGCTACCCGTCGCGCAGCCGGTAGCCCACTCCGCGGACTGTCTCGATCGGGCTCCGCTCACCGCCGGTCAGGTGGCGGAGACGCGCGATGTAGACGTCGATGACGTTCGAGACGCTCTCATAGTCGCCGCCCCAGCTGTGCTCCTCGATCTCGCCGCGCCTCACGACATCGCCCTTTCGTCGCAGGAGGTACTCGAGGATGGCGAACTCGCGCGGGGCGAGCTTGATCGGTTCTCCGGCGTGTGTCGCGGTGTGGCTCGCCGGGTCGAGGCGGATCTCGCCCGCGCTGAGGATCGGCGGCCGCTCGGGCATCTGGCGGCGCACGAGCGCGCGAACGCGCGCGGCGAGCTCCGGGAACGCGAACGGCTTCACGAGGTAATCGTCCGCACCGAGGTCGAGCCCCTCGACTCGGTCCTCAACCGTGTCACGCGCCGTGAGCATCAGGACCGGCGTTCGCGATCCGTTGCGACGCAGCTCGGCCGCGACCTGGGCGCCGTCGCCGTCCGGGAGCCGCCGGTCGAGGATGATCGCGTCGTACTCGTTCGTCGCGGCGAGATCGAGCGCTTCCGCGAACGTACCGGCGAGATCGACGGCGTAAGAGTGCTCGATCAGGCCGCGGCGGACGACCTCGGCGAGCCGCGACTCATCTTCAACGAGCAGCAGTCGCATCGGTTCGATCGTACGCGGCGAGCCGGGCACCAACCCGGCTCGCCGCGGGCGCGGAGGAGTGGGTCAGTCTTCTTTGCCTCCTGACTTCTCGGCGTCGGCATCGCCCGCCTCTGTGGCGAGGATCGCGCCGTTGCCGGCGTCGATCTTCACTTCCTGCGCGGTCTTGTTCGCGTCGGTAAGCTCGACCGCCCAGACCACGCTTCCGTTCTCGTCCTGGAGGGTGGTCTTCTGGATCGTCCCTCCCGGGAACTTCGCGAGGGCCGCGTTCCGCGCGTCGGCCTCGGAGATCTTCGCGAGCGCGGCGAGGGCGGCCGTCTCGGCGGCCTCGCTCTGCTCATTCCCGGTGTCCTTCGGCGCCTGAACGGATCCGGTGTACGAGGGCTCCTGCGTCTCGGTTTGTCCGGGGTTCGCGGGCTTTGACGGTGCCGCGCTCGGCGAAGGCGGCGGTGATTCGGCAAGGGCGATCGAGCCGATCACGCCGAGGGTGAGGGCCGCGGTCGCGCCCAGAGTCGCGAGGGTTTGCTTGTTCATTTGTGCCTCCAGGTGATTTCGGTTCGCAGCTCCGAGGGTGCGGAAGTCACATGAAGGGAAGATGAACGACGGCTTCATGTTCGCTTCAGGCCGAGTCGTCACCTTTGTGACCACGACCGATTCAAAGAAAGGAGACGACCAAGATGAAGACGAAGAAGAAGTGGCTCCTCGTTCCGATCACCGCCGCGATGCTCGCGGTCGGCACCATCGGCAGCATGTCGGTGTTTGCCGCGACCGAGCCGCCGGCGACGGCGGCGGCGGAAGCTGGGACGAATGCTCCCGAGCAGGCCGAGCCAAACGAGCCCGCGCTGCCGGGCGGCGGTTACGCGGACGCGGACGGCGTCAACGCCGACACGCAGTTCGAAGGCGTCCAGTAACGAGCGGGAACGGGAGGCTCAGCCATGAGCCTCCCATCACCCGCAGCGATCAGTTCGCGGTGACCGGAGAGGTCGATGCGCGGCGCGCCTCGAAACACTCGGAGCAGTAGACCGGCCGATCTGTCCGCGGAGCGAACGGCACCTGGCCCGCGCGACCGCAGTTGGAGCACACGATGTCGTGCATGCTCTGCGCTCTCGTCGCGGCCCGCTCCGCCTTCGCGCGTCGCCGACACTCCGGGCAACGCTGCGGCTCATGGAGCAAGCCCTTCTGCGCGTAGAACTCCTGCTCGCCGGCGGTCCACACAAAAGGATTGCCGCACTCGCGGCAGACCATGTCTTTGTCGGTCAACGCCATCGCCATTCGCGCGCTCCCCGGGCGAAATCCTATCCCGGGCAGTCAAATGCCATACCGGCCGGCGGGGCCGGCGGCGCGGCCAGTGCCGCGCCGCGACCCCGCTAGCTCGCTATGGTGCGGTGATCGAGCCGAAGAGCCCATCCGATTCTTCGTTCGGGCCGGCCGTGAAGAAGAGCGTGTTGGTCGGGCCGTTATTCGCGGACCCGTGGCCGAACTGCAGTGCCCACAGGCCATCGATCGAGATCGGCTTCCCGTCTGTGGCACGCAGCTCGCCGCGATGCTCGAATCTCCCGTTCGCCAGCTCCGCGTAGGCGTTGATCTGCCCATCGCCGAAATTGCCGACGAGCAGATCGCCGCTGAAACGTCCGAAGTCCGCCGGAGCGAGCGCGAGTCCCCAGGGGGCGTTCAGCTGGCCATGCTGCGCGACGCGCGCGAGCAACATGCCGGAGGTGTCGTAGACGTCGACGAATCCCTTTCCCTGCCCGTGGATGTCATCGACCGCGCCCGGTCCCTGCTCCGCATACGTGACGAAGATCCGGGAACCGATCGTCTGTATCCCGAACGGAGCGTACCCGGAGGGCAGATCGGGATCGACGAAGGCGCCCGCCCCACCCACGAGGTTGAAGCTCGCGTCGAATACGTCGACGCGCCCATTGTGGAAATCCGTCGCGTAGAACCGGTCGCCCGCGACCGTCGTCGCGAGCGCGAGCCCCTTGTAGATCGCGCCGGCCCCCGAGCGGTCGGCGAGGACCACGGTCTGATTCCCATACGCCGGAAGCCAGCCGCGTACCTGGCCGGCTTCGGTGTCGAAGACGAACCGGGCGCGCGCACCCGTCGGCCAGAACACCGTGCCGGTCGGTTTCGTCGGCACCTGAACGACGAGCGGGACGACCGAGCCGTCGGCGCGATAGAGGGTCGAGACATTCGTGCCGTTGTCAGAGACCCACCAGGGCGAAGTCGGTCCCGCGGTGAGACCCCAGGCGTTCACCAGGTTCGGGTCGGTGTGTGAGGCCATGCCCGCGACGTTCGAGACGAGCGGGTGAACGGTGTATGTGTTGTCCGCCGCCGCCAAACTCGCACCCGGAAGTCCGATCAGCAGCGCCATCGCGACAGGCAAGGAAAAGTGCCGTAGCAAACCGAGTTTCATGTGCCGCCTCCATTTCTCCCTCCACTAGTTCGGCCGGAGGGGGAAATGGATCACCCCCTACGACAACAAAACGCCTTCGGCGGCCGCCGTGAGCCGGAGTCCTTCGAGGAGCGCCGTCTTCGGGTGCCAGAGCCCCTCCCGCGCCGCCTTCGTGGGGTTCACACAGGCACGCAAGACCTCGGCCGGTCGCGCCGGAGCAGCGCGAATGCTGGGCGGGGGGCCGAGGATCGCGCTCAGGGACGACAGGAGCTGCTTCACGCTCGTCGCTATTCCTGTTCCGATGTTGAAGGTGCCGGCGTGCGTTCCCCCGAGCGCTGTCGTGACGGCCTCGACGACGTCGGCGATGTACACGTAGTCCCGCTCGTAGCTGCCGTCGCCGAACATCGTGAGCGGCTCGCCGCGTTTCCAGCAGCCCAGGAAGATCGCGATCACCCCGCCCTCGAGATCCGTGCGCTGGCGGGGGCCATAGATGTTCGCGAGCCGCAGTGTCACCGCGCGAAGGTCCGACGACTCGACGAGCTTTTCGGCTGCTGCCTTGAATCGTCCGTAGTTCGATTGCGGGTCGACGGGAACGTTCTCGTCGGCGCAGACGGGCGTCTCGCCGTAGATCGCGCCTCCGGTCGAGATGTTCACGACGACCCTGGCGCCGAGGCGGCGGGTGGTCTCGAGGACGTTGCGGGTCCCCCCGACGATCACGCGCTCGTAGAGCTCCGGCTTGGCCATCGACTCGACGACTTTCGTTTTCGCCGCGCAGTGCACGACGGCGTCGACACGATGGGTGCCGAGCTCCCGTTGGAGCGCCGAAAGGTCGGAGATGTCCGCAATGCGCAGATCGGCGCGCGGATCCAGATTCGCGCGGTCTCCGGTCGAAAGATCGTCGACGACCACGACGTCGTCGCCCTGCGCGAGAAGCGCATCGACGATGTGACTGCCGAGAAAACCAGCGCCGCCGGTCACGACAACTCGCAACTCGGAGCCGCTCCTTTCTCTGTGGGTCGTGTGGACAACTCGGTGGGCGAGATGGTGGACAAAAGACCTACGCGTCGTCCCGTATCGACGCTAGCGTCTCGGGAGCGCGAGGTCGCTTCCGCCGCGCGTGATTGCCGCCCCGAAGGAGCACTCCACGCTTAGAACACGTGTTCTAGAATTCGCCCGGTGACCGTAGAGACACGCGCGCCCGACCGGCAGGTCCCCTTCGACGAAGGCGCCGAGCAGCAGGTGCTCGGAAGCCTGCTCATCGACCGCGACGCCATCTTCAAGGTCGCGGACCTCCTGCGCGTCGATGACTTTTATATCGCGCGCCATCAGCGGATCTACGACGCGGCCCAGGCCCTCCTCGAACGGCGGGAGCGCATCGATCCGCTCACCATCCAGATGGAGCTTGCCCGCCGGGAGGAGCTCGACCGTGCCGGTGGGCAGGCCTACCTTCGCGCGCTCGCCGAAGGCGTGCCGACCGCGGCGGAGATCGACCGATATGGCCGCATCGTCCGCGACCGCGCCATCCTCCGGCGCCTGCTCGGCGCGGCCACATCGATCGCGGCGGACGCGTACGACGAGCCCACCGACATCGCGCTCGCACTGGACCGCGCGGAGCAGCGGCTCTTCGCGCTTCGCGATGAATCAGCCAACGCCCAGCTCCGCCACATCACCGCTTCGCTCCAATCGAACTACGAGCACCTCACCGACCGCATGGAGCGTCCGTTCGAAGTGAGCGGGATCCCGTCTGGATTCCGCGAGATCGACTACTACACCGAGGGCTTCACGGTCGGCGACCTGATCGTCCTCGCCGCGCGGCCCTCGGTCGGGAAGACGAGCCTCGCGCTTGGCATTAGCTTCAACGTCGCGCGGCGCGGCCATCCGGTCCTGCTCTTCACGCTCGAGATGGACGCGAAGCAGATCGTCTCGCGATATCTCGCGCTCCACTCGCGCATGGATCTCCTCGCGCTTCGGACCGGGAACATCATCGACACCGACGCAGCCGCAGCGCTGCACGGCCTGCCCGTGTTCATCGACGACACGCCTGGCATCTCGATCATGGAGCTGCGAACGAAGGCCCGCCGCGCGAGCACGCACGAGAAGATCGAGGTCATCATCGTCGACTACATCCAGCTCATCCGGACCGGCGAGGACGACGAGAACCGGGTGCAGGAGATCGCGACGATCACGCGCAATCTGAAATCGCTCGCGCGCGAGCTCGGCGTCGTGGTGATCGGCCTCTCGCAGCTCTCTCGGGCCGCGGGTGATTCCGGCGGGGAGCCCAAGCTCTCGACCCTTCGTGAAGGCGGATCTTTGGAGCAAGACGCCGACATCGTGATCATGCTGTGGCGCGACCGCGAGGAAACGCCCGCAGGCGCGCCGCGGCTCATCAACGGCGCCGTCGCGAAGAACCGGAATGGCCCGACCGGCGGATTCCAGCTCCTCTTCGAGAGCGAACAGGCGAAGTTCTTCTCGAAAGCCTCCGAAGAGGGCGGCCCGCCGGCGTGACGCTGCAGACCGACCGCGGCGTCAAGCCGCCTCCCGAGAAGCCCGAGGCCGAGGCGTCGCTCCTCGGCGCGATGCTCATGGACGGCGCGCTCTACAACGAGGTGGCGCGCGGACGCCTCGGGCCGGCGGACCTGTCGCGCGAGCAGCACCGCATCGTTCTCGCGGCGATCGCGCGGGTCGCGGAGCGGAGCGAGCAGGTCGGATTCGCCAGCGTGCAGTCCGACCTCGGGGCGCACGGTGAGCTGGACGCGATCGGGGGCGCTCAGTTCCTCGTCGGGCTCATGCAGAACGTGCCCACGGTCGCCCACGCCTCCAGCTACGCGGCGATCGTCGAGCGCACCGCGCTCCTCCGCCGGCTGATCGGCGTGGCGAACGAGATCGCGCGTCTCGCGCTGACCCGCGAGGAGTCGACCGCGGCCGTCTCGGACGCGCAGGAGCTCCTCTTTGCGGTCAGCGAATCCACGCTTCACCGGGACATCGTCCCCTTGGACGTCGCTCTTCGCCGCTACGCCGAGCAGGTCGACGCGCGCGGCGATCTTCGCATCGGCATCCGTACGGGGCTCGAGTCGGTCGACAAGAAGACCGGTGGCCTGCAACCGTCCGACCTCATTCTCATCGCCGGCCGCCCCGGTCTCGGCAAGACGAGCCTCGCGCTCAACGTCGTCGAGCACGCGGCGGTCACGCAGCGAAAGACGTGCGCGTTCTTCTCGATGGAGATGAGCGAGATGCAGGTGGTGCAGCGCCTCGTGTCGATGCTCGCGGAGATCGACGGGAACCGGATGCGTCGTGGCCGCCTCTCCACGCAGGAGTTCACGGCGATCTCCGCCGCGTCGAGCGAGCTGCAGCAGGCGCCGATCTTCGTGGAGGAGTCGAGCCGCCTCACCGTGACGGACATCCTCGCGAAATCGCGCCGCCTCCAGGCCGAGCGCGGCCTCGACCTCGTGGTGATCGACTACCTGCAGCTCATCGAGGGCGTGCAGGACGAAGAGAGCCGCGTGCTCGAGGTCGCCCGCATCAGCCGCGCGCTCAAGGCGATCGCGCGCGAGCTCGAGGTACCCGTGATCGCGCTCTCTCAGCTCTCGCGGCAGATCGAGCAGCGCGGCACCGAGCCGATGCTCTCCGACCTTCGCGAGTCGGGCGCGCTCGAGGCGGACGCGGATCTCGTCCTCTTCCTCTGGCAGAAGGACCGCAAGGATCGCGAAGAGGGTGTCGTGCGTCTCAAGCTGGCGAAGCATCGCAACGGGCCGACCGGCGACTTCGATCTCCATTTCCAGTCGGAGCTCACGAGGTTCCGCGACCTCGGCGAGACGCGCGAGGCGGTTTAGGCCGGCTCGGCTGTCACCAGGCGGCGGTCCGCGAAGAGCCGCACGCGCGATCCCGCGAGGTACGCCGCCGCGTAGAGCGCGGCCACGATGATGAGCAGCGCCTGGTAGCCGGTGAGAAGCGCCGCGTATTCGAGGACACCGCCGATCATCGCCCCTATGAGATTCGAGGCGAAGGCCATGTCGGCGGTCTTCGTGTCGCGGAAGGACGCCGTGAAGACGAGGTTCGCGAAGAACACCGGCGCGAAGGCGATCACCGCCGCCGCGAGATAACGGAGCCATGCCGGGTCAAAGAGCAGCGCCGAAGGCGGGAGCACGTACGCGAGAAGCAGCGTGACCCCGAGACCGGAGTACAGGACCAGGCGAGGAGGCTTCGTCACCGCATTTACCCCTATCGCGAGCAGCACGCTCGCCAGGATCGCGGCGAACGCCATGGCGTTGACCGTCCAGGTGGTGCCGAACAGCAGGCTGAAGATCGTGAGGCTCCGCGTTTCGAGGAGAAGGAACGCCGCGCCGAGGAGGAAGAAGTGGGGGCTGAAGGCCGCGACCGGCGCGGACACCACGCGGGCGGCAAGCACCGTCGCCACACCGGCGACGAGGAGAACGAAGGCGAGCGCGAGGATGTAGTACGGCGCGATCACCCGATCGCGTAGATATAGGAAGGGCCAATCGTCGGTCGCCGCGGCCGGCCGGTCGCTCGGGCTCGCGGGGCTCAAGAGCGAGGCCTGACCCGACACCGGAAGGTCCGTCGCGCTCGCGGCGAGCACCGCGGCCGAGCCGATCGGCGCGTCGTACCGGCGCACGAGCGGATCGGTCTGAAAGACGTCCGCCAGCATGCCCTCGATCTTCGCGAGCAGCCACGGCTGCCGGTAGTAGTTGTAGAGAACGAAGACCCCGTTCGGTGTGAGGTGGTCGCGCGCGCTGACGAAGGCCTCGCGGGTAAAGAGGAAAGACTCCAGGCGGACGTTCGCGCTCGTGCTCACGAGCGTGAGCGAGTCGGGCAGCGCGAACACGATCAGGTCGTAGCGCTGCGCGCTCGAGCGAAGGAACGCGCGCCCATCATCGACGTACTCATGGACGCGCGGATCCGAGTACGGACGATCGGGGTGCTCGCGCTCGCCGAGCTCGAGGATGCGCGGGTCGATCTCTACGGCGTCGATCGCCTCGACCTTGTTGGCGAGGGCGTACGCGGTGTCCGTCCCGCTTCCCGCTCCAACCACGAGCGCGTGCCCGAACCTTCGGCCGGGAAACCACTGGTAGATCTGGTCGTAGAAGGGCTCGGTCGCGGACGGTCCCATCTGGACCGCGTGCATCGCCTGGTGCGGGATCCCGTTGACCGAGATCGTCGCGTCCGATCCGGCCGGCCGCAGCACGGTGATGCGGTAGTACGGCGACCAGAGATCGCCGCTCGCCGTGGCGCCGATCGCGAGGGCGCACGTCGCGACGACGAACGCGGCGTTGATCGCGGAGAAGAGGGTCAGCGGACGCGTAAGAGCGAGGCCCCCCAGCAGGAGCGCGAGGACCCCGAACCAGACCGGCGGCTGCGAGCTCACGACGGAGAGCCCGGTGAACAGCGCGATGCCACCGATCGACCCCACGATGTCGAGCGCGTACGCGCGGAGCGGCGGCATCGAGCGAAGAAGCGAGCCGAGCGGCAACGCGAGCGCGGCCATCACCGCGGCGACGAGAACGAACACCAGCGGCAGCACGAGGAAGTTGGTGTCCGCCGCGGAGCTCTCGGCGAGACCAAAGAAGATCTCATTGCTCGCGCGGATCTGCACGTCCAGCTTCGCACCGAGGATGAGGCCGACGATGAGCAGAAGGAGCGCCGGGAATGGTGACCATGCCAGGTCCGCGAGACGCCGACCGAGGAGGATCCCGACGCCGATCCCGAGGAAGCTCGCCATGAGAAGGAAGTTCGAGAAGAACCCGATGTAGGTCACGTTCGCCGGGATCCAGCGCAGGAACACGAGCTCGACGAAGAGCAAGGTCGCGCTAGTCAGGACGAGGCGCCACCCCGGCCCGCGTAGGGCTTGGACCACGGCCTACGCCGGCTCGATCGCGACCGTCACATCAGCGCGGACGTCCGCGAGCAGACGCACCTCGACCTTGTGAACGCCGAGCGACCGCAGCGGTTCGCGCAGAACGACCTTGGTCTTGTCGATCTCGGTTCGTACCTCTTTCTTCAGAGCCTCGGCGACCTCCTTCGCGGTCACGCTGCCGAACGTCTTGCCCTGTTCCCCCGCCTTGAGACGGAAGACGAGCGTCACCGCCCCAAGACGCTGCGCGAGCTCCTCGGCGTCTTGATGCGCGCGATCCTTCTTTGTCCTCTCGGCCTGGCGCTCCTGCGCGAGATGCTTCAGCTCCCCGCCGGTTGCCTCGATCGCGAGGCCCTTCGGCAGGAGGTAGTTGCGCGCATAGCCGTCGGCGACGTCCTTGATGTCACCGGTCCGGCCGAGACCACGGACCTCCGCCTTGAGGATGACGCGCACGCGACGCTAGGAGGAGGTGGACGCCTCGTCGAGCGCTGTGTCCTGCTCGCTGCGCCGCAGCTCCATTTCCCAGGCGAGCACCGACGCCGCGACGGCGAGGACTCCCATGACCGTGAGAGCGCCGACGATCGCGAGCAGTGCCTCGATGACGCCGAAGAAGCCGGGGCTGGAGTCGCGGTCGCTCATGTGCTCTCCCTCTTCCGACCGGTCGCCTTGCGACCCTGTATACGGAACTTTTCCACAGTATCGCGGACATCGCCGAGACGGTCTCCGAGGAGCCGCTCGGCCGTGGCGATGTCGCGGCGGAGCTGGTCCTGGTCCTGCGAGATCTTCGCCAGGTGCTCCTCGACGATGTCCGGAGGCGCGCTTCGGATGAAGAGGTCGAGCCCGAGCAGCACCACGGCGAGGTCGTCGAGCTGCCCGAGGACGGGCACGAAGTCCGGGATGAGATCGATCGGCAAGACGATGTAGGCGCCGATCCCGGCGAGGATCAGCTTCTGTTGCGCGGGGACGCGGCCGTCGCGGAGGAGCGCCCAGACGAGACGGATGTACTTCGGCAGGCGCCGGATGATGTCCACGACCTCGGTCATGTCTTTCGGCGCGCGGATGCGGTTAGCCAACGTGGACCTCTCCCTGCGGGAAGCGTGCCCGAAGCGCGCGCAGGGTTGGAGCGAGCGCGGCGTCGCGATTGGCGGCCCAGAAGGACACGAGGTACTGCGCCTTGCCATCGGCCACGCTACGCAGCTCGACCGAGGGCGGCGGCTCGGGCGCCACGCCGTCGACTTTTTGCAAGGCCTCGCGCACCTCCTCCGTGCCGATCGCCCTCTCGTCCGCCGGCAGGACGAGCCACGCCGACGCTCTCCGCGTCGGAAAACGGGTCAGGTTCACGACCGCGGACGTCATGAACGTGCCATTCGGCACGATGACCTCGCGGCCGTCGTCTGTGCGCAGCTGCGTCGTGCGAAAGGAGATCTCCTCGACCGATCCGCTGTATCCGGTGACCTCGATTGTGTCGCCGATGCGAAACGGCCGCTCGACCAGGACCCACACACCGGCGAAGAAGTTTTTGAGGATGTCCTGCAGCGAGAGGCCGATGACCAGACCAACGATGCTGAATGAGGTGAGGATCCAGCCGAACGCGTCACGCGTGTAGATCGCGACGATCGCAAGGATGCCGACGGTGATGATCCCCAGCTGCGCGAGGTTGCCGAGGAGGATCGTGACGTTTGCCTGGGCGCGATGGCGCGTGAGCATGCGCATCGTCCCACGGCGCACTCCCCTCGCGATCAGAAGCGTGATCGCGGCCACGACGAGCGCCCAGAAGGTCCGCGATCCGTAATCCAGGAGGGTGTCACGGACAACGGACGGATCGAGAGGCATCGGGCGGAGAATACGGGCCGTCTTGACAACTGAACATCCGTTCGGTTAACCTGACGCCCAAGCGTGACGAAGCAAGACCAGCAGCGGGCCGACCGAATCCTGGCGTTCATCCGCGAGGCCGTCGCCGAGCGGGGATATCCCCCGAGCGTGCGCGAGATCGCGGAAGCCGTGGGGCTTGCCTCCACGTCGGCCGTGCATCACCACCTCACCAAGCTCGAGAAGGACGGGCGCCTCAACAAGGAAGCCACGCGCTCGCGAGCGCTCAGCCTCCCTGGAATGAACGGCGGCAGAGTCGTACAAGCCCCGGTCATCGGAGAGATCGCCGCAGGTCAGCCGATCCATGCCTATGAAGATCGCTCCGAGACGATCGGACTTCCGAGCGAGCTCGCCGCCGGTCGCGGCCGCGAGACGTTCGTCCTGAAGGTCCGCGGCAAGTCGATGATCGACGACCACATCGATGACGGCGACTTTGTCGTCGTACAGGAGCAGAACACCGCGCGCGACGGAGACATCGTCGTCGCGGTCCTCGAAGACAACGTGGCGACGCTGAAGCGCTTCTACAAAGAGAAGGACCGTATCCGGCTGCAGCCCGCGAACGGCGCGATGTCCCCCATCTACGCGCGGGATGTGCAGATCCAGGGAAAGGTCATCGGCGTAATCCGCAAACTGTCCTAGCTTTCGTCGATCGATGCCGGCACGCGCTCCCTCGCTCACCGTTCGTCAGCTGAATCGCGCGCTCCTGGCGCGGCAGTTCCTGCTGAAGCGCCAGAAGATCGGCGTGGTCGACGCGGTCGAGCGTCTGGGCTGCCTTCAGGGCCAGTGGGCACCATCCCCGTATGTCGCGCTCTGGTCGCGTGTCGCGGGATTCGAGCGCGAGGACCTTACCCGGCCGATCGACCGCGGAGACATCGTGAAGGCGACGCTGATGCGGGCCACGTTGCACCTCGTTTCGGCGCGCGAATACCCGTCGTACTCGCTCGCGACCATGGAGGGCCGCCTCGGCGCATGGCGACCACCCGGCGGGCCGCTCCTCGCGGAGCTCGACAAGCTCCACCGCGCGGTCATGACGTTCGCCGGCAAAGTTCCGCGCACGCGAGCCGAGATCCAGGAATTCGCCGCCGGACACCTGCCACCGAGCGCGGCAAAGAACGAGCGCGTTCGCAACTGGTTCAGCTGGGCCGCCGTGGCGACGAGCGGCCTGCTATGGGACGCGGCCGGCGCGCACTTCGAGCACCGACAGCTCGGGCGCCACATCGCACCGCCCGCGAGCTTGAGAAAAGTGCCAAAGCCCGAGGACGCGTTCGCGCTCGTCGTGCGACGCCACCTGGGAGCTTTCGGACCCGCGACCGTCGCGGACATCGCCACGTGGAGCAGCATCCGGGTGCCCAACATTCGCGCCGCGCTCGCTCGCGCGAAGGATCTCAGACGATTCACCGACGAACGGGGTCGTGAGCTTGTAGATCTGGCGCGAGCCCCGCGCCCATCCGGCGATGCCGAAGCCCCGCCTCGATTCCTGGCCCGATTCGACGCCGCGATCCTCGGCCACGCGGCGCCCGAGCGGACGCGCATCCTTCCGGAGGAGTATCGAAAGGCGGTGATCTTCTCCGCCGAGGTCTGGCCGACCTTCCTCGTCGACGGCTTCGTCGCCGGCCGATGGAGCATTACGGTGCGGCCGAAGGCCGCGGTGCTCGAGCTGAAACCGTTCAAGCGCCTTTCCCGCGCGGACCACACCGCTCTCCTCGAGGAGGGCGAACGGCTCGTTCGCTTCTACGCGCCCGAATCCAAGACGCACGGTGTGCGCGGATGACGAAGGGTGGCGGCGAGCGGCCGGTCCTCACGCTTCGCGAGCTGAATCGCGCGATGCTCGCGCGACAGCTTTTGCTGGAGCGCGCACGCGTCGGGATCGTTCCGGCGATCGAGCGGCTGGCGGCACTCCAGGCGCAGTGGGCTCCGTCTCCATACATAGCGCTCTGGTCACGCCTGGCGGACTTCCGTCGCCAGAAGCTCTGGTCGGCGATCGAGAAGCACGAGGTGATCCGCGCGAGGCTGATGCGTGGCACTTTGCACCTGGTCTCGGCACGGGACTTCTACGCGTACGCGGTCGCGACGCAGGACCTCCAGCGTGGCGCATGGAATCGCCTGCAGATCGGGCGCGGCGTGGATCCCAAGCAGGTCGCCGCGCTCGCGATCGGCTTCGCGCGCACCCCGCGTGCGAAGGAAGACGTGCTCGAGCACGTCCGGGAGCGCATCGGCGGGACGCTTGGCGGCCCATTCAACTGGCTCGTCTGGCGGTTCGTCAGCGCTCATGCCGACCTCGTGTCAGCACCGCCGGGCGGGCACTGGGAGTACGGCGGCACCGATGCGCCCTATGTGGCGGCACGCCACTGGATCGCGGACGGCGAACGGCCGTCGGAGGAGGCCGCCCTCGAGACGCTCGTCCGGCGATGCCTCGCGGCGTTTGGGCCGGCGACCCTCGCCGATGTCGCGAAATTCGCCGGCCAGGTACCGCCGCGGATCCGCCCGGCGCTCGAACGGATCGCCCCGACGCTGCGGACGTTCAGCGACGAGGAAGGCCGCCGCCTATACGACCTGCCACGCGCGCCGCGGCCGGACGGCGATCTTTCCGCACCCGTGCGGTTCCTTCCGCGGTACGAGGAGCTTCTCATCAGCTACCAGCATCGCGATCGCGTGATCGCGCCGGCGCACCGGCGCGCGGTCTACTCGAAGAACGCGATCGTCGAGGCTGTGGTGATGGTCGACGGATTCGCGGCAGGCACCTGGAGTCTGGTCCGCGCGAAGAAGGAAGCCGTGCTGCAGATCAGCGCGTTCGCGCGCCTCGGACCACGCGACCGCGTCGCGGTAGAAGCCGAAGGTGATGCGCTGCTTCAGTTCCTCGCGCCGGAAGCGACGATCGCGGGCGTGCGTTTCGCATGACACGCGCGATCCTCCACTGCGACCTGGACGCGTTCTACGCGTCGGTCGAGCAGCGCGACCATCCCGAGTACCGCGGCAAGCCGGTGATCGTCGGCGGCGACGGACCGAACGAACGCGGCGTGGTCATGGCGGCGTCCTACGAGGCACGCGTTTTCGGCGTCCGTTCGGCCATGCCCCTTGCGATCGCCGGACGCCTATGCCCTGACGGGATCTACGTACCGGGCAGCTTCGATCGCTACGTCGAAGCGTCGGACTCGGTCATGGCGATCTTCGAGGAACAGACACCGCTGGTCGAGCCGATCTCGCTCGACGAAGCCTTCCTCGACGTCACCGCGACCGAGCACCTCTTCGGCGGTGCGGTGGCCATGGCCGGCGACATCAAGCGGCTGGTGCGCGAGCGGTGTGGCCTGGTCGTCTCGGTCGGCGTCGCGTCGAACAAGCTCTGCGCGAAAATCGGTTCCGACCTGCGGAAGCCGGACGGGCTCGTCGTCGTCCCCGCCGGCGAAGAGGCGGCGTTCCTCGCGCCGCTCCCCCTCGAACGCCTGTGGGGAGTGGGCCCGCGTACTCGCGAAGTGCTTTCGGGGTGGGACCTGCGAACGATCGGTCAGCTCGCCGCGTTCGACCGCTCGGTCCTCGAGACCCGCCTGGGCGAGCACGGAATCGACATCTGGCAGCGCGCGAACGGGATCGACGAGGGCGAGGTCCAGGGCGAGCACGTGCCCAAATCGGTCGGGCATTCGCACACCTTCGACGCGAACACTCTCGACACGGCGAAGATCGAATCGACGCTTCTTCGCCTTTCGGAAGGAGTCGGTCGCCGCCTGCGCGATCACGCTCTGCGCGGGCGCACGATCACGATGACGCTGCGCGTCGCACCGTTCGAGACGAGAACACGCCAGCGAACGCTTCGCGAGCCAACCGATGACGACGTGACCATCTACCGGATCGCGCGGCAGCTGCTCCGCGACGCGCTGGCGGAAGATCGCGAAGGCGGTCGAAGCAGTCCCGTCCGACTTGTCGGCGTCTCGGTCTCCGGCGTGACCGCTGGACAGCAGCTGGGATTATTCGAGTCCGCCCGTCACGCGCGGCTCAACGCCGCGTTAGACGCAGTTCGCTCTCGTTTCGGAGACAGCGCACTCGATCGCGCGAGCGCGCGCGAGACCAAGGAGCGCCGTCGGTTCAGTGGACACAGGTCGCGATGACGATCAGATCTGTGGAAATCTCCCATCCGTTCCGCACGCGCTCGTGTGGAGAAGTCTGTGGAGAAGTTGGTGGACAGATCGTCTTGTTCACCGCCGATGACGTGATGATGATGCGTCAGGCCGACAAGGCGAAGGGGAAGGAAGGGGTGCCCGAAGATCAGATCGCTCAGGTGGCGATCGATTTCATCTCGTTCTGCTTGTCACGACGGGCAGTTGATTGGCCGTTCCTGTACGACGAGATGTGCTACGTGGCCTCGAACAAGCTCTATCGAGGGCTCGGATACGAGGAGCTTCGCGAGGTCGGCCTCGACCTTTCGCTTAGCGGCCTCGTGAAGACGAGCCGCATCGCGAACGAAGTCGTGCGGCAGGTGCGTATTGGGCGGAGGCCGCTGCGGGAGGGACTCCTCGCGGCGAGCTAGCGATCAGTTTGGCCACACCGGCGGGGCGGCGAGTGAAAGGAAGCGCACTCGCCGCCTCTTTTTCTTCATAATGGTGTGAGGGGAGAGCGCGGAGAACGCGCTTTTTCTGGACTGGTCCCGTGGTGCAGCGGCCTAGCATACGTCCCTGTCAAGGACGAGATCGCCGGTTCGAATCCGGTCGGGACCGCAGTATCGAGACTCCGCGCTCGGCTACCAGGCGCAGCTGTCAACGCTGCAGCCCGCACCCACCATGATCGACTCGCACCGACTGCGGCACCTATGTCAGGTGGTCGGGGTGGGGTTTGCATACTGCGGGCGCCCGGTGGGCCGGTAGACCTGGATCGTCACCCCGCTGGATGTGGCCCGCGATTCGACCAGTTTGAGCGCCCTGTCCCGGCCGGTGTCAGGGAACAGCCGCGTGCCCTGGCCGATGATCACGGGATAGGTGAGCAGGAGGATCTCGTCGACCAGCTGGTTGTCGAAGAGCCAGCGAACCAGCTTGCCGCTGCCGTTCACCTGCAGCTCACCCGCCGACTTGGCTTTCAGCTCGCGGATGGCGGCCGCGACGTCACCGGAGAGGACGGTCGTGTGGGCCCAGCGCGGTTCGGTGAGCGTGGTCGATGCCACGTACTTGGGCTTCGTGTTCAACGCCGTCCAGATCGGGCTGTCACCCGGATCCGGCCACACCCCCCAGGAGCCGGCGAAGATCTCGTAGGTCCGCCGGCCGAATAGAAACGCGTCGGCGCGCTGGTACACCTGGTTGAGAAACGTGTAGGCCTCGTCGACGAACAGCGGCGGGGCCCATCCGCCCCGCTCGAATCCGCCCCTGCGGTCCTCGTCCGCCCCGCCGAGTCCCTGCATCACTCCATCGACGGAGACATGCGTGACGGTCGTCAGCTTCATGGTCGCAGCTCCCTCTCGCCGAGTTTGTCGTCGTACGATTCCACCGGACCGCTGCCGATTATTTCGCACCCTCCCCGAACGGCGGCGATGTCGACTCCTGAACGGACACCGTGAGCATCGTCCGACGCTGTTCCATGTCAGGGCCGCTGCTGCGGAAGGACTCCAGCCGCCGCCCGCGACTCGGAGCGTTCGAAGATGTTGGCACGGCCGGGGTCGGCCAGGTCCGCGCAGGTCGCCAGATCGAGGCAGCCAACTCGACCTCGTAGGGGCCCCGCACGCGAAGGGGTCGAATGCCCCCTTCATTTGTCTAGTAACCTCCGCGCCGTGAGTCCGCGCCTCGCTCTCATGATCGGCGGAGTTGCCGCGGTCGTGTTCGGGCTGGCGCTGTTCGTGTCGCCTGAGTCGATGCTCGCCGGGTTCGGCGTCGCCGCCCCGGTCTCCGCGCGGATCCTTGCGCGCGACGTCGGTGCGACGCTCATCGGTCTCGGAGTCATCAACTGGATGGCGCGAAACGCGACTGGAGAAGCGCTGCGCGCGCTCCTCGTCGGCAACGTCGTTGTCCAGTCGCTCGAGCTCCTCATCAACGGCTACGAGATCGTGGTCGGCGATCTTCCTACACAAGCCGCGGGAGGACTCCTCATCCATGTGGTGCTCGGTGCGGTCTTCGTCCTCGCGATGCGGTCCCCTTCTTCGCGCACGTAGCGCATCGCTCGCTCGCTCGCTCGGGTAACAAATTCGTTCGATACCTCGTGACCCTTTCGCATTCGCGGTCGCGCATCTTTAATCGCTCGTGTGAGCAGGGGGAAGGGTCTCGCGTATTTCTTCATGCTCGCAATCGCCCTCTCCGGGTGTGCGCGAGCCTCACGAGCAAGTGAGGCCGATTCGAACATCGTTCTTCCCGACGATCGTCCACCTCGTGCGACGCCTCTGGTCGACATGCTGCGATGTACCGACCGCGCGAGCATTCCGGCCCTCGACAACGTCACGAACGTGGCGTGGGCCGCGGACTCGAGCGCGGTCGCGATGTCGCGCATCAACGTGATCCCGTCTCACACCACGATCACGGGCTACGAGGAGGAGCTGCGTCTGACGGTCTATTACCTGAAGACCGGAAGGGTGCAGGAGATCGGGCAGGGCAGCCGGCCCGATTGGTCCGGATCGGGCGCGTACCTCTCGTATTGGGGTGACGACGGTCTGCTCTACGTGTATCTCGACGGCACGATCGCCGGGACGATCGAAGCGTCTTCACCCGATGTGCGATGGGACGGTGACAACCTGTATTTCTGGTACGACGACGAGATCCGGGTCTGGCGCGATGGGGTGGCCCAGACCGTTGCGCACGTCGACACCGAGCTCATGCCGCGGTATCCGCGCGACGATGCGTACTTCAGCGCGGACGCGAAACGGTTCACGATCACGCGCTACCACCTCGACGGCACGACGGAGCGGTACGTCGGCGTGACCGCGACGGGAGAGATGACGAAGATCGAAGGCGAGGACGCGACCCTTACCGAGTGGTCGCCACGAGGCGACACGTTGTTGATCCGCTCTAACACCAGCCTCGCCCTGATGGAGCCGGGCGGAGCGGAGGAGTCGGCGCCGCTATCGAGCTTCCCGGGCAGCGTGCACGGGTGGACCGCCGATGGCCGCCTCCTGATGGGGGTGGTGTCGGCGACCGTACCGGGCGGCAACGTTTTCGACCGCATCCCGGTGTGGGATCCAACCGACGCGGCGGACCGCGCGATCGCGACGCTCCCGAACCTCTTCGGCGCTCGCTCCTTTAGTCCGGACGGCCGCTGGTTCGCCGGCGTGAGCCGCACCGGCCTCTACGAGACGCAG
>VBIZ01000109.1 GCA_005880575.1 Chloroflexota bacterium
CGATCCGGTACCTCACGCAGACCCGCGGAGTCAATCTTGCGGGCGTGAAGCTCCTGCTCCAGCTCCGTGACGCGGCGGACTTCTTGGACGAGATCGCGAACGAGCTCGCCCGCGAGGATGCCGGGGCCGAGACGCAACTGACGGTCGAAGCAACGCACGAACCGACGAATCGCAAGCCACGTACGCGCCAACGCCAAAAGGGCGTTGAGCTTTGAAAGCTCCATCGACATTCGAGCGCGTCCATCAACGGCTAGAAGGAAAGAAGAAGTGACCGACCCAGAGACAACGACAACGAACCCGAACTCACAGGCAAACCAGTTCCCGAACGACCTGCCCCTCGTTCCGCTCCGGGAGGCAGTCGTCTTCCCGAAGCTGGTGGTGCCGCTCGGGGTCGGTCGCGAGAAGAGCGTCGCGGCCATCAACGCGGCAATGAACGAGGAAAAGCACTACATCATCCTCGCCGCCCAGAAGGACGCCGAGGTCGATGATGTCTCGCCCGAGCAGATCTACTCGGTCGGCACCGTTGCCGAGATCGTGCGCCTCCTCCGGATCCCGGACGGCAGCGCGCAGATCATCGTCCAGGGTCTCAGCCGTGTCCGTATCAAGAACTACCTCCCGGAGCAGCGCTTCTTCCGCGTGAACTTCGAGGTCATCCCCGACGAGATCGGGAACCCGGTCGAGCGGGAGGCGCTCCTTCGCAGCGTGCGCGGCCTGTTCGAGAAGTACGTCGATAACGGCGGCTCCATCCTTCCCGAGCTCGCCATGACCGCGAAGAACACCGAGGACGCTGCGCACTTCGCGGACCTCGTCGCGTCGAGCCCTGACCTCACCCTCGAGCAGCGCCAGCAGCTCCTCGAGATGCCGGCCGTCGTCGAGCGGCTGAAGTTCATCTCGGTCTTCCTCGCCAAGCAGAACGAAATCCTCGAGCTCAAGGCGAAGATCCAGAGCGAGGTCCAGCAGACCCTCGACAAGACCCAGCGCGAATACATCCTCCGCGAGCAGATGAAGGCGATCCAGAAGGAGCTCGGCGAGGATGAGGGCGGAGCCGAGCTCCGCGAGATCCGCGAGAAGATCGAGCAGGCCGGCATGCCCGAGGCCGTCAAGGAAAAGGCCCTGAAGGAAGTCGCTCGGCTCGAGAAGATCCCGCAGGCCTCGCCGGAGACGGGCGTCATCCGCACGTATGTCGATTGGCTCATCTCGCTCCCGTGGAGCAAGGCCGCGAGCGACGACTGGGACATCCAGCAGGCCGCGAAGATCCTCGACGAGGATCACTACGGCCTGCCCAAGATCAAGGACCGGATCCTCGAGTACATGGCCGTCCGCAAGCTCGCACCGGGCCTGCGCGCGCCGATCCTCTCCTTCGTGGGACCGCCCGGCGTCGGCAAGACGAGCCTCGGCAAGTCGATCGCCCGAGCCATGGGCCGCAAGTTCATCCGTATGTCGCTCGGTGGCATTCGCGATGAGGCGGAGATCCGCGGACACCGTCGCACCTACGTGGGTGCCCTGCCCGGCCGCATTTTGCAGAACATGAAGACCGCCGGCGAGGTGAACCCGGTATTCATGCTCGACGAGATCGACAAGGTCGGCGCGGATTTCCGCGGCGACCCGAGCTCTGCGCTCCTCGAGGTCCTCGACCCCGAGCAGAACAACGCGTTCAGCGACCACTACCTCGAGGTGCCGTACGACCTTTCGAAGGTGATCTTCATCACAACCGCGAACGTCGAAGACACGATCATCCCGCCGCTCCGCGACCGCATGGAGATCATCCGTCTCCCCGGCTACACCGAGGACGAGAAGATGCACATCGCGAAGGGCTTCCTCCTGCCGAAGCAGCTGAAGCAGCACGGTCTCGAGGAAGGCAAGCTCGTGATGGGCGACGACACGCTTCGCAAGCTCGTCCGCGAGTACACGCGCGAGGCCGGCGTGCGCAACCTCGAGCGGGAGATCGGCACGATCAACCGCAAGGTCGCGCGAACGATCGCCGAGGGCAAGGCCGCGACCATCGAGGTCAAGCCCGAAGACCTCGACAAGTACCTTGGCCCCGAGCGGTTCGAGTACGGGCTCGCCGAGAAGGAGGACCAGGTCGGCGCGGCCACCGGCGTTTCGGTGTCCGAGCACGGCGGCGACGTCCTCACCGTCGAGGCCACGATCATGGACCAGGGATCCAAGCAGGAGGAGTTCGTCCTCACCGGCCAGATCCAGAAGGTCATGGAAGAGTCGGCCATCGCGGCGCTCAGCTACGTGCGAGCGCACTACGCCGAGCTCGGGGTGCCGAAGGGCTTCTTCAAGGACCACGCCATGCACATCCACGTTCCGGCGGGAGCGATCCCGAAGGACGGACCGTCTGCCGGCGTGACGATGGCGACCGCCATCGTGTCGGCGCTAACGGGACGGAAGGTCCGAAAGGACGTCGCGATGACCGGCGAGATCACGCTCCGTGGGCTGGTCCTTCCGATCGGCGGCGTGAAGGAGAAGCTGCTCGCGGCGCACCGTGCCGGGATCAAGACCTTCCTCATGCCGAAGAAGAACAAGAAGGACCTCGTCGATGTACCGCAGGAGGTCATCGACACGGTCGACATCAAGCTCATGGAGACGATCGACGAGGTGCTCAAGGCGGCGCTGTTGCCCGGACCGAACGTGACGCCCGCGCAGATCGAGGCGGCACGTCCGAGCATCGCACCGTCGGGCGCGCCAGCGCACTAGCTTCCGGGGGCGGAACGGATGCCGGTCGAGTACAAGGACTACTACAAGACGCTTGGCGTTCCGAAGAACGCCTCGACCGACGACATCAAGAAGGCCTACCGCAAGCTGGCACGTCAATACCACCCGGACGTAAACAAAAAGGCGGACGCGGAGAAGCGCTTCAAAGAGATCAACGAGGCGAACGAAGTCCTCAGCGATCCCGAGAAGCGCAAGCGGTACGACACGGTCGGCCCCGAATGGGAGCAGTTCGCGCAAGGGCGCGGACGTCCCTCGGGGACCGGCGGCTTCCAGTACGTATACACGGGCCAGCCCGGCGAGAGCCCCTTCGGCGAAGATGCCAGCGGGTTCTCCGATTTCTTCCGGACGCTCTTCGGTCAGGCCGCGAATGGCGGGTTCGCGGACTCCGATGATCTGTTCGGTCGTACACGTACGCGGACGCGATCACGCGCTAGACAGGGCGAGGATGTCGAGGGCGAGGTCGAGATCACGTTGCCCGAGGCCTACAGAGGCACGGAAAACGTGATCCAAATCTCCCGCGACAACGGCGAGCCTGCGCGGCGGCTCACCGTGAAGATCCCGCCGGGGGTCAAGGATGGCCAGCGGATTCGTCTTGCAGGGCAGGGGAATCCGGGCGCGGGGGGCGGCCCGCCTGGTGACGCGTACCTCCGCGTGCGGGTGAAGCCGCACCCGTTCTTCACGCGCGACGGCGACGATCTTCGCGTCGATCTGCCGGTCGCGATGCACGAAGCGATGCTCGGCGGGGAAGTTACCGTGCCCACGCTCAAGGGTCGGGTGTCCCTGCGCATCCCGCCGGAAACGCAGAACGGGCGCACTATTCGTCTCGCCGGTCAGGGAATGCCGCGAGCGGGCGGCGGTCACGGCGATCTGTACAGCACGGTGAAGGTCGTCATGCCGACGAAGCTCAGCGAGAAAGAGCGCGAGCTCGCACGCGAAGTCGCCACGTCACGCAGCGGGGAGAACGTCCGGAGCCATCTGTTATAGAGCGGGCGACAGAATGCGAGCGAGCGGGATTCACTCCCGTGAGCGAGCAACCACAAGCCTTTAGCAACGGTCGAGGCGTGGAGGCAAGGCCGACAGGCCGAGCCGGTTAGGTAGGTACTCAGTGATAGATCCAAATAAGTTGACCGAAAAATCGCAGGAGGCGCTTGTCGCCGCGCAGCAGAAGGCGCGCGAGGAAGGCCATGCCCAGCTCGACGTCGAGCACCTGGCGGCCGCCCTCGTGGACCAGGCCGGCGGCATCGTGCCGAGCGTGCTCACGGCGCTCGGCATCCAGCCCGCGCAGCTTTCCACCGCGCTCGCGACCGAGCTTCAGCGCCAGCCCAAGGTGACCGGCAACGTGCAGCTCTCCGCGTCGGCGCGGCTCGGGCGCGTGCTGCAGCAGGCGCAGAAGGAAGCGGAGTCCCTCGGCGACGAGTACGTCTCCACTGAGCACCTCCTCCTCGCGATGACCGAGGACCAGGGCTACACCGGTCAGGCGCTGAAGCGGCTTGGCGCGACGCACGAGCGTGTCCTGAACGCGCTCAAGGATGTTCGCGGCAACCAGCGTGTCACCGATCAGAACCCCGAGGGGAAGTACCAGGCGCTCGATAAGTACGGCCGCGACCTGACCGAGATGGCGCGGAAGAACAAGATCGATCCGGTCATCGGCCGCGACGAGGAGATCCGGCGCGTCATCCAGGTCCTGTCACGCCGCACGAAGAACAACCCAGTCCTCATCGGCGAGCCCGGCGTTGGCAAGACGGCGATCGTCGAGGGCCTCGCGCAGCGCATCGTGCGCGGTGACGTTCCCGAGGGTCTGAAGGACAAGCGCGTTTTCGCGCTCGACATCGGGTCGCTCCTCGCGGGCGCGAAGTATCGCGGCGAGTTCGAGGAACGCCTGAAGGCCGTCCTCAAGGAGATCGCGTCGAGCGAAGGCCAGATCATCCTGTTCATCGACGAGCTCCACACCGTCGTCGGTGCTGGAGCGGCCGAGGGCGCGGTCGACGCGGCGAACATGCTGAAGCCGATGCTCGCCCGCGGCGAGCTCCACACCATCGGCGCGACCACGCTCGACGAGTACCGCAAGCACATCGAGAAGGACGCGGCGCTCGAGCGGCGGTTCCAGCCGGTCTACGTCGGGGAGCCGACGCTCGAGGACACGATCTCCATCCTTCGCGGACTACGCGAGCGGTACGAGATCCACCACGGCGTTCGGATCCAGGACTCCGCGCTGGTCGCGGCGGCCACGCTCTCGTCGCGTTACATCACCGATCGCTTTCTCCCGGACAAGGCGATCGACCTCGTCGACGAGGCCGGGTCCAAGCTCCGCATGGAGATCGACTCGATGCCGGCCGAGCTCGACGAAGTGGAGCGGACGATCTCGCGCCTGGAGATCGAGCGCGAGGCGCTGAAAAAGGAAAGCGACGCCGCGAGCAAGGAGCGCTTGCAGAAGCTCGAGCGCGAGCTCGCGCACGCCAAGGAAGAGGCGAGCGTGCTCCGCGCGCACTGGCAGCAGGAGAAGGCGGCGATCACCGAGATCCGCGAGAAGCGCCAGCAGCTCGAAGCCATCCGGGCCGAGGTCGAGCGCGCCGAGCGCGCCGCCGATTACGCGAAGGCGGCCGAGCTCAAGTACAGCACCGTCGCCAACATCGAAAAAGAGATCGCGCGCGCCGAGAAGCGGCTCGCGGACTTGCAGAAGAATCAGAAGATGCTGACCGAGGAGGTCACGCCGGAGGACGTCGCCGACGTCGTCGCGAAGTGGACGGGCATCCCGGTCACCAAGCTTCTCGAGGGTGAGGTTTCCAAGCTCCTGCGCATGGAGCAGAACCTTCACGAGCGCGTCGTCGGCCAGGAGGAAGCCGTGACCGCGGTCGCGAACGCGGTCCGCCGCGCGCGTGCGGGCATGCAGGACCCGAACCGGCCCCTCGGCTCGTTCCTATTCCTCGGTCCGACAGGCGTCGGCAAGACCCTGCTGGCGAAGGCGCTTGCCGAATTCCTCTTCGACGACGAAAAATCGCTCGTGCGCCTCGACATGTCCGAGTACATGGAGAAGCACACGGTCGCGAGGCTCATCGGAGCACCTCCGGGCTACATCGGCTTCGAGGAGGGCGGTCAGCTGACCGAGGCGGTCCGCCGCCGGCCGTACTCCGTGCTCCTGCTCGACGAGATCGAGAAAGCGCACCCCGACGTCTTCAATGTGCTCCTGCAGATCCTCGACGACGGGCGTCTGACCGACGGCAAGGGCCGCACGGTCGACTTCAAGAACGTCGTCATCATCATGACGAGCAACGTCGGCTCGACCTTCATCACCGAGCTCGCCGATCAGCAGGAGCTCCTTCGCAAGCGCGTCATGGACGCGCTGCGCGGTCAGTTCCGCCCCGAGTTCCTGAACCGGGTCGACGAGATCGTCATCTTCAAGAATCTCGTGACGGGGCAGCTCATGGAGATCGTCGAGAAGGAGACGAAGATCCTCGCGAAGCGCCTCGCCGAGCGGAAGATCACGCTCGACCTCTCGGACAACGCGAAGTCGCTCATCGCGAAGGAAGGCTTCGATCCCGTGTACGGCGCGCGCCCGATCAAGCGCACGATCCAGAGGCTCATCATCGATCCGCTCGCGCAGAAGGTGCTCACGGGCGAGTTCAAAGAGGGCGACACGGTCTTCGTCGATGCGCAGGACGGCAAGATCGTCTTCTGGAGCGAGCAGTACGCGCAGGAAAAGGCCGCAGAAAACGGCGGGCGCGAGCCCGCAGCCGCCGGCGGCCGCGGCAGACGGGCGAACTAGAGACCGCTCCGGCACACCCCGCACGAGCCTCGATGCCACGCTCAGGCCGTGGGACGCATCGCGCTCGTGGTTTTCGGGTTCCTCTTGATCACGTGCGGATCGCACGTCGAATCCGACAGCGCGCGCGTCGATCCGCTGCTCGCGCTAGAAAAAGATCCGCAGGCGGTGCTCGCCGCCGCCAAGCATCCGACCTACAGGGCGACGTACGAGATGACCTTCGGGTCGCTCCTCACGCCGCCCTCGCCGTCGCCGGGGCTGGGCTTCTCGAGCACGCAAACGTATGTCGCACGGCCGCCAGATTTTCGATGGGACTTCACATTCTCCGGCGCCAAGCAATTCGGTATGAGTGCCATCCTGCGTGGCGCCGACACCTTCATCTGCGTCGACGCCGGCACGGCCGGCATGGCCGGCGCGCCCGGAACGGCCGGCTGCTACACGATGCCCGCGGACACCACCCAGCAGCTGCTCGCTTCGCTCGACATGTCCCCGCTCGACTCGATGGTGTCGGCGACGAAGGACATGGACGTTACCATCCTGCCGCGCGAGCGCATCGCGAACCGTGATGCGGCGTGCTTTCGGTGGCGCCAGCGCGTCGGCGCTTCCGCCTCGCCGTCGCCGACCGATTTGAACGCGCTCTTCGCGCATCTCGGCGACGCGAAACTCGAAGCGTGCTTCTCCGCGGATGGCGTAATGCTCCGCACGCTCGTGTCTGCCGGAGCCCTGTTCAGCGTCGAGCAGCGAGCGACGAGCGTCACCGCGACGGTCACGGATGCCGACTTCGCGCTGCCCTATCCGGTCTCGAGCGGGCCGTTCCCGATCCCGACCACCGCTCCGGTCATCCATACCTCGCGGCCCACGCCCACGATCCCGACGTCCACCCCGGCCAAACCGCAGACCCCAAAGCCCACGCCGACGCGCTGATGCGCGCTCTCCTTCTCGTGCTGGCCCTCTCGCTGGGTGCGGCATGCGGCGACCACGCGGCGATCGATCCGCTCGCGCAGCTCGAGACGGATCCGGACCGGATGCTCGCGGCAGCGCAGCCGACGTACAAGGCGACGTACGACTCGTCCACGACCTGGTCCGCCTCCGTCTACCGCGGGGTGCCTCAGCCTCCGGTGACGCGCCACATGATGACCGTGGTCTACGCAGCTCGGCCGCCGGACTTCCGCTGGGACCTGACGTACGACGACAACCTGCCGACGAGGTACAACGTCATCGCGCACGCGCGGGGCGGGGAGTACTGCATGAATGCGCCCGGCCCCACTGCCTGTTACGTCCTCGAACCCGATCTCATGGAATTCTGGATCCAGGCGCTCACGGATTCACCGTGGGAGGCCTACAGAAACGTCATCCGGGACATGGATGCCACCGTGCTGCCTCGCGAGCACATCGCAGGCCGCGATGCGGCGTGCTTTCGCTGGACATCCCGCAAGCCCCTGCCGAGCCGGACGATAGATGACTCATTCGAGGGATGCTTCGATAGCAACGGCGTTGTCCTGCGCGCGACGGCGGACCACTTGGACATGCGGGACGAGTTCCGCGCGGTGAGCACCAGCGATCGAGTTGGCGATGCGGATTTTGCGCTCCCGTACACGCTCAGAGCCGGACCCTGGCCGACATGGACTCCCCAACCGGTTCCGAGCAGCACCGTCGCCCCCACGCCCACGCGCTGATTCCGCGGCCGCGCGATATACAGGCATGGTGGGACCGCGCCTGCTCGTCATCGCGATCCTTCTGGTCTCCTGCGGAGGACCGTCCATCGCGCCGACGTCGCCGTCCCTGATGGCGGCGAGCGCTAGCCCGACCGCCTCGCCGACGCTCGAACCAACTCCTTCGCCGACGGCGCGGCCGATCGCGTCGGTGCTCGAGGGCATCGATCCCGCGAAGCTGAACGACCACATGGTCGCGCTCGCCTCGTTCGGTTCCCGTGACGTGCGCAACCCGAATCACGCGAAGGCCGTCGCCTACCTCAAGGAGCAGCTCGGCGCGATCCCGGGCATCACCGTGCGGTCGCACCTCGGCACCTACCAATCGCTTCCGCTCGAGAACATCCTCGCGTTCATCGATCCCCTCGCGCCGGCGCCGGAGCAGGGCTGGATCATGATCTGCGCTCACTACGACTCGATCTCCAGCTTTCAGCCGGGCTGGACACCTGCGAAGGCCGCCACCATGGCCGCGCCAGGCGCCGACGACAACGGGACGGGCACGGCCGCGCTTCTCGAATACGCACGCGTGCTCGCGCAGGAGCGCTCGACGCTGCGGCAACGGATCGTCCTCGCGTTCTTCGACGGTGAAGAGCTCTTCTTCAAAGGGAGCGCGTCATATCTCGGAACGCTCGGGACGCCGGCTCCGTATGCCGCCGTGATCAACATCGACATGGTCGGCTTCAACCCGATCGCCGATCGGCTCGACCTCATCTACTACACGAATGGCTCCGCCGCCCTCCGCGACCAGGTGATCGCGGCGAACGATCGCTACCGGATCGGGGTCGCGCCTCTCGTGTCGCAGCTCGCATCGAGCGGCGCCACCATCCTCGACGCGGCGCCATTCGGTCTCGCCGGGATTCCCGCGGTCGCGCTCGTGCAGCGATACGGCGAGAACGACGCGACCTTTCCCGGGAACTACACCTTCCACACCGTGGACGACACGCCGGATAAGGTGACGAACAAGCGACTCTGGCTGAAGGCCGCGAAGCTCACGCTCGCGACCGCGCTCGAGCTCGCGCGCTAAGCGCGCACCGCCTCGCGCCGGCTGCGCCACGATTTCCACGTCCAGACCGCGCCGGCGATCGCGAGGATCGTGCATCCGACCCATGAGACGAGCACGCCGAACGCGACATCAGCGCGGACCGTGATCGTCGTCTCGTCCTGGATCGCCGCCCAGCCCAGAGCCGCGGCGCAGTAGGGCATGCCGGCCGCGATGACGAGCACGCCGATGGAAGCCCAGAGCCGGACCGAGCGAAGGCGCATGTCGCCGGAGCCTACGGAGCGCATTCACGGCACGAGGCTCAAAGCGGAATAGATCCGGCGCAGGAACCGACTCGGAACGGTCGCAAGCTTTCGGGTAGCGACAAAGCCGCTCTCGCTCGCGAGCTCCCTCCAAGTTTCGAACGAAAGAGGGTGCGGCACCCAGCCGTTACCGCGGTCGCTGTCGTACTCCACGAGGATGAGCCGTCCGCCATGTTTGAGATAGCCGCGCACCAGCGCGAGCACTCGTGTCTTGTCTTCGACGAAATGAAGCGAGTTCGCCATAACGATCCCATCGAGATCGGCAAGATCGAGCGGCCGCGTGAAGTCGGCGGCCTGGACGCGTAGCTCGGCCTGCGGCACCGCCGAGACGAAGGCGCTTCGGAGCTCGGCGAGCGACGCACGGTCGCGGTCGATCGCGTGGATGACTCCATGCGGGCCGATCAGATCGGCGAGCGCGAGGGTGAACGCGCCCGTCCCGGCACCGAGGTCGGCCCACGTGCCGCCCTCGCCCTGGGCGACGCCGCCCGCCAGAAGCGCGACGTGATCGGCGTGGTTCACGACGAGCCCAGCTCGCTCTCGCGCCAGCCGTCGGTCGAGAGCGCGAGCGTTACCGGTCCGTCCGCTTCGAGACTGACCAGCATTGCCGCGCCGAACCGGCCCTGGCGGACCTCGAGGCCGCTCCCGCGAACCGCGCCGCAGAACGCTTCGAAGAGCCGTTTACCAAGCTCGGGCGGCGCTGCCGCGGTGAAGTCCGGCCGGCGCCCATGGCGGGCGTCGCCGTACAGGGTGAATTGCGGAACGACGAGCACTACCCCGCCGACGTCGGCGAGCGCCCGTTGCATCTTGCCCGCCTCTTCGAAGATGCGGAGGCCCGCGATCTTGGCGGCGAGGCGTTCGCCGTCCTCCGGACGGTCCTTCGCGCCGACCCCGAGGAGGATCACGACACCGGACTTGATCTCAGCGATGCGCTCCTCACCGACGGCGACGCTCGCCGAGCGAACACGCTGAACGACCGCGCGCGTTAGACGCCTACCTCCGGCCTCATCCCAACATCCATGGATTGTCGCCGCGGACGACCGCCTCGACCTCCGGGGCCGAGAGGTGGCCCGGTGTGAACACCGTCATGTTCTTACCGAGCGGAAGGCGCGTGATGAACGTGACCTTTCCGAAGCGGTAGCCGTGCTGGAACAGGAAGGGCGTCCCGTCGATCTCGAGTCTTTGCCGATGGGCGGTCGACGTCGCCGGCACGCCCGTCAGTATGGCTCGTTAGATGCCCGGCCAGGGATCCTCGGGAAAGCTAGTGGTCGGGAGACCCCACGGGTCCTCCGGGAAACTCTGGGTTGCGGTGCCGCCAATGAGGCTCGGTGAAGGCTCGACGGGAGCGCTGGGGGTCGGGGTGTCGTCGCCAAAGGCGACATTTCCGAGCAGACCGATCGAGAGGATCGCCATGACGAGCGCTGCCAGCACACGCGAGCGGAACGGTCTCATCTCGTTCTCCCCACATTGTCCGCGCCGACAGCGGCCAGTATTGTTCCCACAGTCTAGAGAATCCGAACGTTTCGTCGCGTTGTCAGTTCGGTCTAGACAGGGGAGCGTCGGTGGCGAGTCTGCCTGAAGCAGTTCAGAAGCCGGTCACCTTGGGCGAGCGAGTCCGTGCTGCTCGACACGCCCTTGGGATGAGCCAGGCGCAGCTTGCAGGCGACGAGCTGACCAAGGGCTTTATTAGTCAGGTCGAGGCCGGTCTCGTTCGTCCGTCGCTCCGCTCTTTGCAGATCATTGCGACAAGACTCGGCCGCAGCCTCGACTACTTCATCGGTGACGAGTCGCTCGCCGGCGCCAAGCGCCGCGTTTTCCACCGCCTCGCGGCGCAGGCCGCGGTCGAACGGCACGATTGGGCGGCGGTTCGTCGCGAAGCCACGTCCGCGCTCGGACTCCAGGCACAGGGTGGCGAGCGCGCCACGCTGCTTCGCTACCTGGCGAACGCCGATGCGGCCGAGGGTAAAAGAGAGCAGGCGTTCGAACGGCTCGCGGAGGCGATGGCCCTGGTCGACGCGAACAGTGACGCGACCGAGCTCGCGAATCTCCTGCACGCGCGCGGTGTCCTGTACGTGGAGCACGGTCAGCTCGCGGCGGGCGCCGAATCGCTCGAGGCGGCGCGCGACGTCATGGAGCAGCGTGAGATCACCGACCCGCGCCTTCGCGCGAGGACCCTCGTTCATCTCGGCACCGTCTATCGCCGGCTCCACCGCACCGTCAAAGCGCTTGCCACCTACGAGCTCGCTCTCGCCGTAGCCTCGCGTTCGAGCGAGCTTCGCCTCGCCGCGCAGAGCTATATGGGTGTCGCCGTCGCGCTCTACGACGCCGGCGAGCTCGACGGCGCGATCGGGAATTATCAGCGCGCGCTCGGGTTGCTCGAGCGTGTCTCGGACACCGCCATCGAGCTGTCGGTGATGCAGTCGCTCGCGACGGTCCAGTTCGAGCACGGCGACATGAACGCCGCGCGCGAAACGGTCGATCGCTGCAGCGAGCGCGCCGCGCTCGCGGGCGACGTCCGCGTCGGCGCGATCGTCGACGTGTTGCGCGCCCGGATCACCCTCGAGGAGGGCGACTGCGAAAGCGCGCTCCGCCTCGCCGAGAACGCGGAAGCACGGCTGGCCGATCTCGGCGACCATCGCCAGCAGGCCGACGCGTTGCGCGTCGCCGGGGCCGCGGCGCACGCGCGCGGCGACTTCACCTCGTCTGACGAGGCATACCGAAAGGCCATCGAGATCCTTGCCTCGATCGAAGACCATCCTGACCTCTCGACGCTCGCCGCCGAGTACGCGCAAAAGCTTCGCGCGCGCGGCGATCTCGAGTCCGCGTTCGCGTACCTCGAGCTCGCGCGCGACCCCGCCGCTTCGCGCCCCGCGTCCTGATCGGGGAAGCGCCGTAGCATCGGGGCGTGCCCCTCGATGCCCTCGCCGTCGGTAACGACGCCATCGCGAAGGTGCTCGACGAGATTGGCGACCTGATCGAGCTCAAAGGCGAGAACGTCTTCCGCGCCGTCACATACCGCGCGGCCGCTCGCTCGATACGCGACCTGCGGGAGCCGCTCTCGAAGCTCGTGGAAGAGCGTCGCCTGAAGGAGATTCCCAAGGTCGGGTCGTCGGTCAGTGAAGCGATCGAGCAGATCGTCGCCACGGGCCGGTCGAAGCGTCACGACGAGCTGCAGGCCGCCGTGCCGCCGGGCCTGCTGACGTTGCTGCGGGTGCCGGGGGTCGGCCCCGCCACCGCGCGAACGATCTACGAGCACCTGAAGATCACCACGGTCGAGGAGCTCGAAGAGGCCGCGAAGGACCACCGGCTCCAGCAGCTTCCGAAGATCCAGGCGAAGACCGAGGAGAACATCCTCCGCTCGATCGCGGCGCTGAAGCAGCGGACCGGACGCTCCCTCCTCCACGAGGCACGGGCGGCCGCCACGACGATGGTCGATTACCTTCGCGCCGAGACCGGCGTTACCCAGATCGAGATCGCGGGGAGCCTGCGCCGGTACAAGGAGACGATCGGCGATATCGATATCGTCGTCGCCGGCGACACCGCCGCGCCGATCTTCGAGCTCTTCGCGAAGGCCCCGACCGTCGAGCGGGTGCTCGCGCGCGGCGACACCAAGTGCTCGGTCATCGTCGACCGTGGCCTCCAGATCGATCTCCGCGTCGTCCCGGCGCGGTCGTTCGGGGCCGCACTCCTCTATTTCACGGGCTCAAAGGAACACAACGTGCGCCTGCGCGGCCTGGCCCTGCGCCGCAAGCTCCTTCTCAACGAGTACGGCCTCTATCGGGTCGGCGCTGAGGAGCGCGGCCAGGAGATCGCCTCGCTCACGGAGCAGGAGGTCTACGCCGCGCTCGAGATGGACTTCATCCCACCGGAGCTCCGCGAGGATCGAGGGGAGGTCGATGCCGCGAAATCCCACGCGCTGCCGAACCTCGTCGAGCTGGCCCGAGTACGTGGCGATCTGCACACCCACACGAACTGGACGGATGGCCGCGACCCGCTCGCGGACATGGCGCGGCGCGCGCGCGCGAAGGGCTACGCCTACCTTGCGGTGACCGACCACTCGCCTGGTCTCGGCATGACGAACGGTCTTTCGCCCGAGCGGATCGAGGCACGCCTTGCCGAGGCGGCGCGGCTCAACGCGGAGCTCGCGCCGTTCCGCATCATCGTCGGCACCGAGGTCGACATCCGTGCGAACGGGGCTCTCGACTATCCCGATCAGCTCCTCGCGAAATTCGACATCGTGAGCGCCTCGGTGCACTCGTCCTTCGCGCAGACGCGGGAGCAGATGACGGCGCGCGTCGTCGGTGCGATGCGCCATCCGCTCGTGACGGCGCTCTCGCACCCCACCGGGCGGCTTCTGGAGAAGCGCGAGCCCCACGCTGTCGACCTCGACAAGGTCATCGACGCCGCGGTCGAGACCGGGACGTGGATCGAGGTGAACGGCGGGCCCGAGCGCCTCGACCTTCCGGACACGTGGATCCGCAAGGCCGTCGAGCGCGGCGCGACGCTCGTCGCGAACTCGGATGCGCACGCGATCGAGGAGCTCGACTGGATGGACCTCGCCGTTGGAACCGCACGACGGGGATGGGCGCCCGAGGGAAATATCGCGAACGTGCGCGATCTCGACGCCATGCTCGCGTCGCGGAAGAAGCGCTGATGGCGCGGGCTCGGTTCGTCGTCCACGGTTCGGTCCAGGGCGTGAACTTTCGGGCGAGCGCGGTACGAGAGGCCCTGCGCCTGGCCATCACCGGTCGTGTCTGGAACCGCGACGACGGGTCGGTCGAGCTCATCGCCGAGGGAAGCGGCGGCGCGCTTGCGTCGCTGCAGAACTGGTTGAACGAGGGCCCGCCCGGAGCGGACGTGAGCGACGTCGAGCGCACCGAGCTCGGCGGAAAGCCGCGTTACGAAGGCTTCAACATCACCTGGAGCGCACCGAGAGGGGACTAGCGGCGCCGCTTCCTCTTGCGTCCGGCCCTCGGGAAGTAGGCCTGACGGCGGCGCTCTCGCTCCCATGCGGCCTCGCGCGGGGGCAGGTACGTCCAATACAGGTACACGACGAACGCCACGTTCGCGATGATCGAAACCGCGATCACCCAGAAGGGCACGCCCGCTCGCAGGAGCACCAGGTACCAAATGAGGAAGACCACGTTCGTCCAGAAAGCCCACGGTCGGATGCCGATCTCCGGCGGAGGCGTCGTACGGCTGCGCCAGTTGTACCAAATGATGTTCGCGATGAACGACACCACCACCGCGATCACCGCGGGCCAATAGAAGCGGGACTCGCTGTTGAATGGCTGGAACAAGCGATCAAAGAAGTGCTGGGGATCGAACGGCATGGACTGGCTATACTAGTCGCGCTGCGAGCCCTCCTCTCTGTCTCTGATCGCACCGGACTCGACGCGTTCGCGCGCGGATTGCAGGACCTCGGATGGGAGCTCATCGCCACCGACGGGACGCGGGCCGCGCTCGCCGCCGAGGGCATCACCTCGCGCTCTGTCGAGGACGTGACCGGCCAGCCGGCGCTTCTTGGCGGTCGCGTGAAGACGCTGCATCCGAAGATCCACGCCGCGCTCCTGGCGCGCCGCGATGATCCGGCACATCGCGATGAGCTCAAGCGCGAGGGCATCGAGCCGATCGATCTGGTCGCCGTCAATCTGTACCCGTTCGCCGAGAATGCGGCCTCCGGAAAGAGCGGCGCCATGCTCCTCGATCAGATCGACATCGGCGGCGCGACGATCCTCCGGGCCGCGGCGAAGAATTACGAGCACGTCGTCGTCGTCGCGCGGCCGGAACGCTACGCCGCCGTGCTCGATGAGCTGAAGCAGCGGAGCAACGTGTCGCTGGAGACCCGTCGCGTTCTCGCGTCGGAGGCGTTCAGCCACACCGCTGCCTACGACGCGGCCGTCGCTTCGCGCTTCGCGAGCGAGGCGGGCGTCCAGTTCCCGGACGAGCTGACGCTCTCGCTCCGCAAGGTCCGCGACCTGCGCTACGGCGAAAATCCGCACCAGCAGGCCGCGATGTATGCCGTGCGGGGCGAGGACGGCGCCATGACCAGCATGCAGCAGCTGCACGGTAAGGCAACGAGCTTCAACAACATGCTCGACATCAATGCGGCATGGCGAGTCGCGACCGACTTCGCGCAGCCGACGGTCGCGATCATCAAGCACCAGAACCCGTGCGGGGTCGCGTCGGACAACGAGGTCACGAAGGCATACCGCCGCGCCTTCATGTGCGACTCGGTCTCGGCGTTCGGCGGCATCGTCGGAGCGAATCGCATCGTGACGCGCGATCTCGCCGCGGCCATGGAGGGCACGTTCTACGAAGCGATCATCGCGCCCGGCTACGAGGACGAGGCCCTGCCCATCCTTCGGCAGCGAAGGAATCTGGAGATACTCGCCGTTCCCGGCCACGCGATCGTCGGCGGACGGCTCGCGCGCAAGAACGGCGGCGCTTTCGATTACAAGCGGATCGCCGGCGGCATGCTCGTGCAAACGCCCGACGAGTCCGCGGTAGACGAGGGCAACTTCAAGGTCGCCACGGAGCGCACCCCGTCGCTCGAGGAGCTCACTGACCTTTTGTTCGCGTGGCGCTGCGTGAAGCACGTGACCTCGAACGCCATCGTCCTCGCCAAGGGCCTCGCGACCGTCGGCGTCGGCCCGGGCCAGATGTCACGCGTGGTCGCTGTCGAGACCGCTGTCCGCAAGGCGGGCGAGAACGCGCGGCTCGCGGTCATGGCGTCGGACGCGTACTTCCCGTTCCCCGACGGCATCGAGGTCGCCGCGCGCGCGGGCGTGACCGCGATCATCCAACCGGGCGGGTCCCTCCGCGACGCGATGATGATCGACACCGCGAACAAGAACCACATGGCGATGCTGTTCACGGGACGCCGGCACTTCAAGCACTGATGCCGGACCAGCAGACCTGCGGCAAAGGCCTATCGCAGAACGCGGCGCTAGCCGCAAAGCTCGCTCTGGTCACCGACGCCGTCGGCGACAACCACGCGGAGCACCTGACCGCGCTCGATGAGCACGATCCGGCGGCGCGACGGGAGCGTGACGCGTACACGGCGCTTCTGACGAAGCATCGAGTCGCCGCGCAGCAGCTTCGGGAGATCGCTGACGACATGGCGGGATATCGCGATATGCCCATGGCGCCGCATGACCCCGTGGTCATGCGCGATCCGAAGCTTCGCCGCGCGTTCGAGCAACTTGTCGCGCGTGAGAAAGAGCTGCGCGCGTACCTGGACGAGCGGATCGAACGCGAAGAGGGGATGCTCGCTGCGGCGAGACGCGGCTAGGCGAGCGCGCGTTCGAGCTCGCCTCGGTTCTCGTCGATGTATCCGAGGTCCTTCACGAACATCTGGCGTGGCGTGTCCCAGCCAACGAGCCGCACCATCCCGGGATCGCCGAGCTTCGCCTGCTCGTCGATGAATCGCCCGACGTGCACCAGCCGCGCACGGAGCGCGGGGATGAGCGCTGCGCGATCTTCGAGCCCGTAGGCGTCGGCGAAGAGCCCGAGACGCCGAGCGCGCTCGCGGCTATCTGGTATCGCGCTGGCCCCTGCGATGAGCGGCACCCAGCAGTACGCGGCATTCGCGACGTCCCACATACGCGGACCCGGCCCGGCGAGATCCCAGTCGAGCGTGAGCGCGAACCGGCCGTCGCGAAACAACGCGTTCCACGGCGACCAATCGTTGTGGAGGATGAGCTCGTGCGGCCCCGGACTCACGAGCCGCCACACAAGCTCGGGAGACGGACGGAAGCGGGCGACGATGTCGTGGTAGCGGCGCAGCAGACGTGCGGCTTCGATCATGTGGCCTTCATCGAACACCGAATCGGGGAGCGGGATCGGGTTGCCCGCGTGGGCCTCGCCCTCGATGTAGTCGAGGACCTCGCGCCCTTCCTCGTCCATCCCGCGAGCGCGTGGCGCCGGAAACCCTTCCGCCTCGAGGAAGCGCAGCAACGTATGGACGGCTGGCGTCCACGGCCCCGCGCGACGACGCACCGTGTCCCCGACACGGACGGCATCGTTGAGATTGCCGCCGAGCGGTAGTTCCTCCGCCATCGTGGGAAGAGACTAGGCGCGCTCGAAGTGGTGGAACCTCTCCCGTTAGGTCAGCGCCCGCTCGAGCACGCCACGATGCTCGTCTTGATAGGCAGCATCGCGCCTCATCCGCGCCGGGACGCCCCAATCGGCCAGCTTCATAGCGCCCTTGTCTCCGAGGTGCGCCTGCTCCGCGATGTGCTCGCCCACGAAGAGCGTGCGCTTCCTCAGCACGTCGAGGAGCGGCGCGCGGTCCGACAGTCCGTACGCATCGCAGAAACGACGCAGGCGGACCGCGCGCTCGTCGATCGAGAATCCGCCCGACTCTGAAAGGAGCGGGACCCACGAGTACGCGGTGTTCGCGATGTCCCAGAGGCGAGTCCCTGGACCCGCCATGTCCCAATCGAGCATGACCGCAAGACGGCGGTCGCGGAAGAGCGCGTTCCCTGGTGCCCAGTCGTTGTGGCAGATGATCTCGTGGGCCGTCGGCGCGACGAATCGCCATCGCGGGTTGGCCGGCGGCACGAAACTCTCGACGAGGTCGTGGTAGCGACGGAGCAGACGGGCACCCGCGGCGAGGTGATCGTCGTCCCTGACCCAATCCGGGGCCGGATCAGGCCAGCCCGGATGCACATCGCCGTCGATGTACTCGAGTATTTCGCGGCCCTGCTCGTCAATCCCACGGGCGCGAGGCGCTTCGAACCCGGCGCTCTCGAGGAATCGAAGTAGCGCGTGGACCGCCGGAGTCCACGGCCCGGCGCGCCGCCTGACCGTGTCGCCGACGCGCGTCGCGTCGTTCATGTTCCCGCCGATGAAGGGCACTTCCTTCATGGCGACGACCTCAGGCGAGCTCGATGTAGCGGAATGCCTCCGCGGCTCCGAGGTTCCAAGTCGAACCGGTGGTCTTCGCCCACCACCGCATGCGCTCGGCGAAGCCCTTGCGCCCGCCCACCTGGCTCTTGTGCGCTCGGAGAGCCGCGATCTTGCCGTCGATCGATCCCGAGATGTCGAACCAGATGTTCGGGTCCCGCGTCCCGAAGAGCAGGACGCGCGAAACGCGGTGAAGCTTCAGCCCGCCGGTGAGCTGCTCGGGAAAGAAGAGGTGGTCGCGCGCCGCGATCACGCCGTCGAGCCCGCTCCATCCGGCGACGCGATGGTCGGGGTGCATCTGGAAGTGGGCCCAGGGGTCGTTCGTGAACACCACGTCGGGCTTGTCCTCGCGGATGGCCAGGCACACCTCGGCGCGAAGCTCCATCGTTCGCTCGAGCTCGCCGTCCTGGTGCCCGAGGAAGACGAAATCTTTCACGCCGATCGCCTCGCCGGCGGCGCGCTGCTCGCGCTGCCGTGTCTCGGCCATCTGCTCCGGGGTCACCTTCGGGTCGTGCGTGCCCTTCTGCCCGCTCGTGATGACGCAGTACGTCACGTGCGTCCCGGCCGTCTTGATCCACGATGCGAGGGTCCCCGAGCAGCCGAAGTCGACGTCGTCGGGGTGAGCGAATACCGCCATCGCGCGTTTCGGGATCGTGAAGCGATCGGCCACTAGACCTTCAGCTTTCGCTCGTCGAGCACACGGTCGTACAGATCGACGATGCGGTCGCCGACCCGCCGCCACGTGAAGTGCTCCGCGCGGTCGCGCGCGCCGTGCGCGAGGTGCATGCGGAGGCGAGCGTCGGTCAGGACCTCGGCCATCGCGTCGGCCAGCGCCTCGTCGTCACCTGCCGGCACGAGAAGTCCCGACTGCCCGTTCTCGATGACTGTCTGCAGTCCACCCACCCGTGTTCCGACGACGGGCGTGCCGCACGCCATCGCTTCGAGCGCGACCAGGCCGAACGATTCGGTGAGCGACGGCACGGCGCAGAGATCGGCGGCCGCGTAATACAGAGCAAGGTCCTCCTGGTCCCGTGAGCCGACGAAGGAGACGTTCGCCTCGAGACGGTGCTCGTGCACGAGGCGGCGAAGCTCGATGATCTTCTCGGTCTCCGGCGCGTCGTCGCCTCGGTCGAGGGCCCCGCCGACCACCAGGAGGCAGACGTCGCTCCGCATCTCCGGGCGGCGCTGAAAGAGCAGACCGAGCGCGCGCAGGAGCACGTCGATCCCCTTGATCTGCTCGATCCGCCCTACGAACAGGATGAGCCGCTCGCATTGATCGCGCCCGAGCTTTTCACGTGCATCGACCTGCCGGACCGGATGGAAGAGCGTCGGATCCACCCCGCAGGGAATCACCGCGACGCGCGATGCGTCGGCGCGATAGAGGCGGCGCAGCTCGCCGAGCTCGATCTCGCTCGCCGCGACGACGGCCGCCGACTTTTTGACGGCGTCGCGTTCGATCTCGATTCGGATGTCGCTCTCGCCGTCGATGTCCTCGTCCATGACCTCCCGCTTGACGAGCCCGAGGGTGTGGAACATCTGGATGACCGGTACGTTCCACCTCTGCTCGAGCGTCCGGGCGACCTTTGCCGAGAGCCAGTAGTGCGCGTGGACGAGGTCGTACGTCTTTCCCTCCGACGCCGCGTGCTCGAGGAGCTTGCTCGTGAATTCGTCGAGGTGTCCGTACACCTCCATCTTTGGCCAGTACCCGAGCGGGCCTGATTGGATGTGGATCACGCGGGCGTTCGGACCGAGCTGCTGGATCTGCGGATCGTCCTTCTCGCGCCACCGCGTAAATACGTCGACCTCGATGCCACGGGCGCCGAGATCGCGCGCGAGCTCGCGGACGTATACGTTCATGCCACCGGAGTCACGGCCGCCGAGCTTCGCGAGGGGGCAGGCGTGGACCGAGACCATGGCGATCCGGCGCGTCACGGCCGGGATGCCTCGAGCCGGAGCAGCCAGTGATCTGTCCCTCCGAGGTCGTACTTGTACGGCTCGTCGCCGCGCAGAAAGTCGTAGGTGCGCAGCCCTTCAGCGATCGCCGCGCGGATCGCATACGCGGCGCACGCGATGCCGACCGAGAGCGAGGCGAGGTTCGGGTCGTACGCCGCGTTGTAGAGCGCGAGCGTCCCTTCGTACGCGAGCCCGAACAGGACCGCCGCATCCTCGCCGTCGACGTTGAGCACGCCCATTCGCAGCCAGCCGCGTGCCGCCAGCGTGTCGGCCACATCGCGGAAGAAGCGCTCGGTCTCGCCGGTCATGAACTCGGCTTTGTCGCCGCGCGACCTGTTGTGCAGCGCGACGAACCGGTCCATCACCGCGCCGCGCTCGGCCTCCTCGGCGAAACGGAACGCGACCCGGCGGCCTGTCTCAAGCCGGCGGAGCTTTCTGCGGAGCTCGTGGCGCTCCTTCTTTCCAAGGCCCTGCACGTAATCGTCGAAGCTGTGGGCGAGCTCCATTCGCGGTGCGGTCACGAGCCGCTCGACGCTGACCTCGTAGCCCGCGGACTCGAGGACCGGCGCCATCGCGTCCACGGTCGCGCCCTCCTCGGGCACGAACTCGAAACGGACGCGATTCGTGCGCTCGGCAGCGATCCATTCCGCGACCGCACCCGCGACGGTCCGCACGTCCTCCGGCGCCGCGACAATGTCCTGGTAGTCGGTGAGCTCGCCGCCGGCGAACGAGATCGTCCCGTCCGTATCTCGGGCGAGTGCGGCGATACCGCGATCGCCGACCCCGAGCGTGATCTGCCGGCGCCGATCGTACCTACGCGCGACGCGAATCCAGTCAGGGGTGAGAAAGACCGTCGGGTAGGCGCGACGCCGCGCAAGCTCGGACCATTCGGCCTCGAGCGATGCCGGATCGCGCGCGATACAGACCGCGTCCGACGTACTGAGGATCATCCGAGTCTAGGGGAGCGCACGCTCGGGTGAACGCGTGCGCGACTCATAGAATTCCGCCGTGAATCGCGACCCCGCGCCGCGGGTGATCGTCGCTCCCCAGTCCTTTAAGGGCTCTGCCGATGCGGTCGCAGTCGCTTCGGCCATCGCGCGCGGGATCCGTCGGGCATGGCCGAGTGTCCGGATCGAAGAGATGCCGCTCGCCGACGGCGGCGAGGGCACGGTGCGCGCGCTCGTCACCGCGACCAAAGGTGGACTGCGCAGATCGCGTGTGCACGATCCGCTCGGCCGCGAGATCGATGCGGAGTGGGGAGTGCTCGGCGACGGCGTGACCGCGGTCGTGGAGATGGCTTCCGCGAGCGGCCTTCCTCTGCTTATGCCGAGCGAACGCGACCCGCGCATCACCAGCACCCGCGGCACAGGCGAGCTCATCCTCGCCGCGGCCGCGAGCGGCGCGCATCGGATCGTGATCGGCATCGGCGGCAGCGCGACGAACGACGGCGGCGCCGGTATGGCACGCGCTTTCGGCTATCGCTTCCTCGATCGAAGCGGCAACGAGCTACCCGAAGGCGGAGCCGCGCTCGCGTTGCTCGGCCGCATCGATGGCCAGACGGATCCGCGCCTGGTACGTCCATCGATCGAGGTCGCCTGTGATGTTCGCAATCCGCTGCTCGGCCCCGAGGGTGCGTCGGCGATCTACGGCCCGCAGAAAGGGGCGACGCCCGAGATGGTCCGCGAGCTCGACCTGGCGCTCGCGCGATATGCGGATGTGGTCGAGGCATTCGTCGGCAGAAGCATCCGCGACGTCCCCGGCGCGGGCGCGGCCGGCGGCCTCGGCGCCGGACTGCTCGCGTTCCTCGACGCGCGGCTCGTGTCGGGCGCCGAGCTCGTGCTGCGCGCGGTCGGATTCGCCGAACGCATCGCCGGCGCCGATCTCGTCGTGACCGGAGAAGGCCGCGTCGATCAGCAGAGCGGATACGGCAAGCTCACGGGGGCGGTGACCGCCGCCGCGCGCCGCGCCGGCGTGCCGGTCGTCGCCATCGCGGGAAGTCTCGGAGCGGGTCACGAGACACTCGGTCTCGACGCGATCGCGGTCGCGAGCGAGGGCGTTCCGATCGCGCAGGCGATGCGCGAACCGCTGCCGCTCATCGAGCGCGCCGCGGAAAGCCTCGTGCGTGCGCGGCCCGCGCCGACGCACTAGCGTTACGCCCCTCGTGGAGACGCAGACAACGCCACCCCTGGAGCGGATTCCGCGGGATCGCACGCCGAGTCTCGAGCTCGTCCGTATCACCGAGGCTGCTGCGATCGCAGCCTCCCACTGGATGGGCCAAGGCGACAACAACGCGGCCGACCAGGCCGCTGTCGAGGCGATGCGGCGAAGCATGGAGGACGCCCGCTTCAACGGCCGGATCGTGATCGGCGAGGGTGAGCGCGATGAAGCGCCCATGCTTTACATCGGAGAGAAGGTCGGCCGCGGCGACGGTCCAGAGGTTGACATCGCCGTCGATCCACTCGAAGGCACCACCCCGACGGCTAAAGGCCGGCCAAATGCGGTGGCGGTCATGGCCTTCTCCGAGCCGGGTGGGCTCCTCCATGCGCCCGACACCTATATGGAGAAGCTTGCTGTCGGGGCCCCCGCGAAGGGGAAGGTCGATCTGGATCGACCGGTCGCCGAGAACCTCCGAATCATCGCCGGCTCGCTCAATCGGGACGTCAACGATCTCACCGTCATCATCCTCGACCGACCGCGGCATGAACGGCTGATCGCCGAGGTGCGCAAGGCGGGCGCGCGGATCAAGCTCATCGAAGACGGCGACTTGATGGGCGCGCTTTCGGTCGCGATCGCGGGCACCGGCGTCCACGCGCTCATGGGGATCGGTGCGGCGCCGGAAGGCGTGCTCGCGGCCGCCGCGCTTCGGTGCGTGGGCGGGGAGCTGCTCGGTCGTCTCAAGTTCCGCAATGACGAGGAGCGCGCCCGCGCGAAGAAGATGGGGATCGCCCACGAGGACCGCGTGTACGCAACCGAGGACCTCGCGAGCGGAAAGGACATTCGTTTCGTGGCGACCGGCGTGACCGATGGCGATGTCCTGCGCGGAGTCCACTATTTCGCACGAGGCGCCGCGACGCACTCGATCCTGCTCGACCGGCTGATGGGAAAGCTGCGCTTCATCGACACGACCCACTTCGAGGACATCGATCACCCGCCGGTCATCCGCCGGGACTGACCGCCCGCTAATACGTCTCGGCGGACCTCGGAAGCGACGCGGCACCGTTGCGGACCGCGCGCACCAGCACCTCGTAGTTCGCGTCCTTTAACACGCAACCGGCGCCGAAGGCCCGGGCGACATCGCAGACGTTCGCGTCGAGCGTGTACATCACGACGCGCGTGTCGGGAAGCTCGCTGGTGATCCATTCGAGGACCTTGGTGCCATGCGCGCCCGGCATCTCGTCATCGAGGATGACGACGTCCGGCAACAGCTCCTGGCACAGGCGGACGGCCTCCTGCGCGTCCCGCGCGACGCCGACGCAGTCCATATCACGCTCGGCGTTCACGAGATAGCGGAGGTTCTCGCGAACCGACGGATGATCGTCGACGACGAGGACCCTGATCCTTCCCCCAAGCACTGCCGCCAGTTTAGGTCGGGTCGGGTGCCATCGCGCTGTCGATTTCGGATTGACACGAAGCGAGGCCTGCGCGTAGGTTCTTCGGGTGCCAGTCACGCGGACGCGGAGGCGCCGTCCGGCGCCGCTCTCGCCCTCGCTCAAGAAGCTCGGCGAACGCCTACGCGAAGCGCGGATCGCAGCGGGCCTGTCGCAGGCGCAGCTCGGGGCACCCTACTTCACGCGTGCGCACGTGAGCGCGATCGAGCTCGGCAAGATCCGTCCGGCGATGCGGTCGCTCGAGCACATGGCGAAGAAGCTCGACAAGCCGGCCTCGTCCTTCCTCGACGACGCCGACCTAGAGCGGGCGCGGAGCGATCGTGAGCTCGAGATCGGGTCGATCGCGGGGCTGCTCACGTTCGCGTCGGCGCCCGAAGCGCTTCGCCGCGCCGAGAAAATGCTCGATGCGGGAGGTCTTCCGGTACGCGAGACGTGCCGGCTCCGGCTCTATGCGGGATCGGCGCTCAATTTGCTGCACCGCGGCGGAGACGCGATCAAGAGCCTCACCGTCGCGCAGCGCCTCGCTCGGGAGCTCGGTGACGAACCGCTGGCGCGCGGCGCGGACTACCAGGTCGCCGTCGCGACCAGGATCGCGGGAAACCCGCGCGGCGCGCGCGAGATGCTGGAAACGCTCCTTCGCCGGGTCGAGACGGCGAAGCCGCCGGATCAGCTCTTGCGTCTCCGCGTGCTGATCACGCTTGGCGGCTGCGCGCAGGACCTTGGCGAGCCGCAAGCCGCAACCACGTATTACCAGCAGGCTCTGAGCTGGTCGAGCGAGATCGGCGACCTCGCACGGATCGCGTTCATCCATCAGGGGCTTGGAAACGCCTATAGGGCCCTCGGCGACCACGACGCTGCGGCGGGCCACTACCAAAGAGCTCTTGCCGCGGCGGAGCTTGGAAAGGACCTCGTCGGCGTGCTCATCATGCGGAACGCGCTCGCCGTTATCGCTGCCGATGCCGGCCGCATCGAGGCGGCGTACGAGCATGTCGCGCGGGCGCTCGAGATCGCCCGAGTGTCGGGGCCCGCCGCGTACCTGGCGCACTGTTACGCGACAAGAGCGGAGGTCGCGCTGAAGGCGAAGGATGCGACGCTCGCGCGCTCGAGCGCGGAGGCGGCGATCGCCGCGGTAGCGGAGCGCGGCGCGGATGCCGACCGCGCGATCGCCGGCGCGATGCTCGTCCTCGCCGAGCTCGATCTACGCGAAGGCGACACTGCGAAGGCGGAGAAGCGGATGCGCGACGTCGCGGCGATCTACAAAGCGCTCGACGCGAAGACCGAGCTCGGCGAGGTCCTCATGCGGCTGTCTCGAGCGGCCAAGAAGCACGGCGACCTGCGCGGGGCCGAGCGCTACGCCACCCAGGCCTACGCCGTGACTACTCCGAAGAGCGCGAACGTCGAGGTCTAACTTCTCGCCGCAGACCGCGGGTTCTGTCTCGGGTCCGGGGTCTCCGCAGCGCCGGGGGTCTTCTGCGCTCGGCCCCTCGTGGGATCGCGATGGACCGCCGGCCCAGGGGCCGCTCGCTCAGAAGACCCCGGCGCTGCTCAAGCGGCTCAGCCGTGGGCACCAGCGATCTGCTGCTCGCGGTTCTTCAGTCCCCTTGCTGACGCTCAGTCGCGGTCAGAACGTTCCGCAGCAGCAGTTCTGTTGTCACGGCGCCTAAGCCCCCTGGGACCGGACTCAGAGCGGAAGCGATCGAGGACACGCTCTCGACATCGACATCGCCAACGATCCCGTGCGGCATCACGTTGATTCCCGCGTCGATCACCGTCGCTCCAGAAGCGAGCATCTCGCCGGTCAGAAATCCGGCGCGTCCCACGGCTACCACGACGATGCTCGCCTCCCTCGTGACCGCGGCAACATCGGGGGTCTCGCGATGAGCGATGGTCACTGTCGCGTCCTCGTTGAGCAGGAGGTAGGCGACCGGGCGGCCCACCACGGTGCTTCGCCCGATCACGGCCGCGCGCGCACCGCGCAACTTGACGCCGTGAAATTTCAGAAGCTCGATAACCGCCTCGGCCGTGGATGGCACGAACCGCGGCCGTCCGTCCGCGAGCAGGCCGACGTTGAACGGGCTCATCCCTTCTACGTCCTTGGCGGGGACGATGTGGTCGACGATGTGGCCCTCGTCGAGGGTCCCGGGCAGTGGAGTCAGCAGCAGAATGCCGTGGACCCGCGGATCCGCGCCGAGCCGCTCGAGCGTCGCGACGAGCTGACGCTCCGACGTGTCGCCGGGAAGGTCGATCTCGTCCACCGCGATGTCGAGCAGCTTCCCGCGCGCCCCGAGGCGTTGCTGGTATGTGTTCGCAGCCGGATCGATCCCGACCGATACCGAAGCGAGTCGCGGCACGATCCCGCGCGCGCGCAGCGCGGCGCTTCGCTCGCGTGACCGGTCGTGCAGCTTTTCGGCGAGTGGCTTGCCAACGAGCAGCCGCACGGTGCTACCGGGCGATCCGCGACTCGACGAAGTCGGTGATACGTCGACGCTGCTCGTCGCTGCCGTCGACCGCTCGATCGAGATGCTCGGAGATGACCTTCACCTGCGCGGGGTCCTTGATCGAGGCGAGGTTGATCATCACGTTGAGCGCCGCCCCACGAAGCGCGGTCTCCGCCATGAGGGCGCCGACGCCGATGTCGCTCGCGGTCATGGGGCTCGCGCTCGCGATACCTCGCTCGCACGCGTCGAGCAATCGCCGCGCCGTCTCGGCAACCTCGAGCGGGACGCGTGACGCGGCAAGGAGCGCGGCCTGCATGCGCTCCTGGCGCTCCTTCTTCTCTTCGTCCGTCTTCCGCGCAAGCTTCATCGCCTCAGCGACGCGCGCGTACGCCGCGCTGTCGTCCTCGACGAGACGGAGGAAATCCGCGCGAAGGTTGTCGGTCTCTTCCACGTAGGCCTCGAGCGCCTCCGACTTCGCCTTTTTCATCGAGATGCGTCCGACCATCGCCGCCAGCGCCGCGCCCATGGCGCCGGCGTATGCAGCGGCACTTCCGCCTCCGGGCACCGGCGCGTCGGAGGAGAGGTCGTCGCTGAACGCGCGCAGAGATTGTTCGATGAAACGATCGGGCATGGGAACGGGGCCGAAGTGTACGTGCTAACATCGCTCGAAACTTCATACGCGATCCCTTTCATGCAGAGAGGCTGAGGGAACGGCCCGATGACGCCTCGGCAACCGGCGGAGTCCCGCTGCGGTGCCAATTCCGTCCCGATGCATCAGTACGGGAAAGATGAGAGGGTCGACCGAACCGGGAGACCTCTCGTCCTAGATGGAAGGAGAGGTCTTTTCTTTTGAGCGCACTGGCGAGCCTTCTCGGATCCGGCGAGTTCGTCGTCACGGCGGAGCTCAATCCGCCGAAGAGCGCCGCGGCCGGCCTGGTGCGGCGGCGGGCCGAGGCGCTCAAGGGTGTCGTCGATGCGGTCAACGTCACCGACAGCAACCGGGCGATGGTCGCGATGGCCGCCATCCCCGCCGCGACGCTCGTCCGCAGCGTCGGCCTCGAGCCCATCGTTCAGATGACCGGCCGCGATCGCAACCGGATCGCCCTGCAGGCCGACGTGCTCGGCGCGGCGGCGATCGGCATCGAGAACTTCGTGTTCATGAGCGGCGACGACCCGAAGCAGGGCAGCCATCCCGAGGCCGTATTCGTGAAGGACCTCGATGGGGTCGGCCTGGTGAAGATGGCCGTGGGAATGCGCGACCTCGCGCACTTCCTTTCAGGCGACGAGATCAAACAACCGCCGAAGATGCTCATCGGCGCGACGGCTTCGCCGTTCGCGAAGCCGATGGAGTCCGACGTCACGAAGACGCTGGACAAGATCGCGGCCGGCGCCGACTTCCTCCAGACCCAGCCCGTCTTCGATCTCGCGACGTTCAGTCGGTGGCTTGTCGAGGTGCGCCGCGGCGCCTCTCGCGAGGTCCCGACGATCGCGGGCGTGCTCATCCTTCGCTCGCCGGAGCAGGCGGAGCGGCTCGCCAAGGTTCCCGGGGTTGCCATCGGTCCGGAGGTGCTCGACCGTCTGAAGAAGGCGGACGACGCCGAATCCGAAGGAATCGCGATCGCTGTGCAAATGGTGAAGGCTCTCAGGGCTCTGCCCGGCGTGCGCGGCGTGCATCTCTATGCGATCGAGTGGCCGGAGGCGGTCGTGCGCGTCGTGGACGCGGCAGGACTCCTCCCGAGGCCGGATGCGAGGGTGGTGGCATGACGATCAAGACGACCGTGATCGGCGCGTATCCGAAGATCGGCGAGGGCCTCGACGGGCAGGAGCTGCGACGCGCGCTCCATCGGCACGACCGGGGCGAGATCAGCACCGCGGACCTCGACAAGGTGTTCGACGACACGACGCGGAGCGCGATCGGCGAGATCGAGTCCGCAGGGATCGATGTAACCAACGACGCCCAGATCCGCTGGGACGATCTCCTCTCGCCATTCGCGCGCGCGTGGTCGGGCGTGGATCCGGGTCCCCTCGAGCGGTTCTACGACAACAACACCTACTTCCGGCAGCCGGTGATCGATGGCCCCATCCAGACCGACGGTCGTTCTCTGGTGCGCGACTACACCTTCGCGCGCGGAGTCGCGAAATCGACGCTCAAGGCCGCGATCCCAGGGCCGCTGACCTTCGCGACACTCGTTGCGCGTGACGAGCAGTACCGCTCGCTGGAGGACCGCGTCCTCGCCGTCGCGGACGCTACCGCGAAGGAGATCGCGGGGTTGAAGGCGGCAGGAGCGACGATGATCGACATCGAGGATCCGGCCGTCGTCGCGTCGCCGAAGCACATCGAGCTCGCGCGCGAGGCGTACGGGCGCTTCGCGGATCCGGATCTCGCGCTGACCCTGGTCACCTACTTCTTCCCGGCCGATGCGGTGCTCGAGTCGCTCGCCTCATTCCCGGTCGCGGCGGTCGGCATCGACGTGCGGAGCCGTGACACGACCGCGTTCGACAGGCTCGACGCGTTCCGGACGCATTACGTGCTCGTCGGAGTTGTAGACGCGCGGAACACACGCCTCGAGACGGCCGATGAGGTCGCGCGCTACGCCGAGCGGGCCCTCAAGCTCGTGCCGCAGGAACGGCTCGTCCTTGCGACGACCACATCCCTCGAATATCTGCCGCGCGACGTAGCCCGCGCCAAACTGACGGCTCTCGTCGAAGGCGCGCGACTTGTCTCCGGAGAGAAGGTGCTCGCGTGACTGACAACCTGTTGCTGACGACGACGGTCGGCTCCTTCGGGAAGCCCGAGTACTTGACGAAGGCGCGCGCCCAGGCCGCGCGCGGGAAGCTCGGTTCCACGGAGCTCGAGGAGCTCGAGCGCAAGGCGACGGCCGAGTGGATCCGCCGGCAGGAGGACATCGGGCTCGACGTCCTCGTCGACGGCGAGATGTACCGCGGCGACATGGTCGCGTACTTCGCCGAGCGTCTCGAGGGCTTCAAGATCGGCGGCCTCGTGCGGTCGTACGGCAACCGCTACTACCACAAGCCGGTGATCGCGGGAAAGGTTGCGCGTCCTACCCCAATGACCGTGAGCTGGTTCGAATACGCGCAGTCGCTGACCTCGAAGCCGGTGAAGGGAATGCTCACCGGTCCGTACACACTTCTCGACTGGTCGTACAACGAGGCGTACCCGACCCGCCGGGACGCGGTGCTCGCGCTGGCCGAGATCGTCCGGGATGAAGCGCGCGACCTCGAGCGCGCCGGCGCGAAGTACATCCAGATCGACGAGCCCGCGATCCACGCACGGCCTGAAGAGATTGAGATCGCCATCGAGGCCATGGGCATCGTGACCGCCGGCCTTTCGGCGAAGACGATCTCGCACATCTGCTACGGCGACTTCGCGGCAATCTATCCGCAGGTGCTCGACCTTCCCGTCGACCAGCTCGATCTTGCGATGGCGAACTACGGCTACCGCTGGCTCGACCTCTTCGATCGCAATCCGTTCACCAAGGAGCTCGCGATCGGGATCGTCGACGTGCACGCGCACGAGACGGAGACGGTCGAGGTGGCCGCGGAAGGCATCCGCAAGGGCCTTCGCTATGTGCGAGCTGAGAAGCTCTGGCCGCACCCCGACTGCGGGCTCAAGACGCGGACCGTCGAGGAGAGCGTCGAGAAGTGCGTCGCGGTCGTCGAGGCGACGAAGGTCGTGCGCAAGGAGCTCGCCAAGGTCCCGGCGTGATCTCCTCGCCGGATTGAGGCCTTCCTCGCGCGCGATCGCTTTCGCCTGGGCTGGTCTTGCCGTCGGGGGCTGGACCGCCCTAGCGAACATTCGATGGGACTAACGAATTCGACTGCTGCGCTCCATTCCATTGATGGTGCCGAGTCGGTGATCACGAAAGAACGCTGGGCCGAGCTCTACCGTTTGGAGTTCCCACGCGTCTATCGCGCCCTGCTCGCCGCACCGTCGCCTTGATGGGTCTCGGAAGGCTGAGCGGCTGTCCGATCATGGGCGACCCGACGGGCTCGATCGACTTCGAGAACGCGGATTCCGTTCCTCTGATCCTCTATCCCGAGGGGGTCGGCGTGCCGAGCGTCCGCCGCGTCATAGCGCCCGGCAATGGCACGGGATGGGGATACCTCGTGAGCTGCGGTTCGCAACGGCGGGATAGCGAGGTGCGGGTAACGATCGGTGCGGAGTACGGCGGCGCTTGGGTCTACTGCCGGGAGGTGACCCGGGGCGAGATGGATCACCGGCCCACTCTCGTCATCCGACGCGGCGACCTTCAATGCGAGCCCAAATACGCTCCGGCTGGACCGCCCTAGCGAAGATTCGATGGGACTAACGAATTCGACTGCTGCGCTCCATTCCATTGATGGTGCCGAGTCGGTGATCACGAAAGAACGCTGGGCCGAGCTCTACCGTTTGGAGTTCCCACGCGTCTATCGCGCCCTGCTCGCCGTACTTCGCGACCCTGACCGGGCCCTCGACGCTCTGCAAGACGCATTCGTCGCGGGGCTGCGCAAGCCGCCGGCCGCGGACGATGCCCTCGGGGGCTGGCTTTTCGTCGTGGCCGTCCGTTCCGCGCGGCGCGGACTCGGGCGGCAGTTGTTGCGCCTCGATCACGCCCGGTCGCGAGTGTCGAAGGACGAGATCGAAGCCTCCCTCGATCGCATGGAAGTCGGAAGGCTCCTCGCTGGCCTGACCGAGCGCCAGCGCGCGATGGTCGTAGCGCAGTTCTACCTCGGTCTCGATCACCGCGAGATCGCGCGGCATTTCGGCGTCAAGTCCGGGACCGTAAGCGCGACGCTCGCGCAGGCGAAAGCGCGCATGCGCGCGGAGGTGCGAAATGCTTCCTGAGCTCAGCATCGAGCGAATCTTTCGCCGCGAGCTCGACTCGCTTCCATTGCCGCCGGAGGGTTCGTGGACGCCGAACCGAACCTCCACGAGACGCTCGATCCCGTTGGCGGTCCTTGTCGTTGCCGCCATGGTCGTGCTCGTTGTCGGCGCCGCGATCACGATCCGCGAGGCCGGCGACGCTGCCGCAACGGGTCGGCGCGGCCCAAGCACAGCACCACTCCTCAACGTTCCACACCCCACCTGTCTGCGTGGGGGGTGCAATGTCTATCGGAGCGATGCCTTCGGCTACGGCATCGTGCTGCCCGAGAATTGGCGAGTCGCGCCGCCGGTCCCCGGCGCCACGGCGCCGACCGGCCGGCTGGACCGGGTCGAGTTCACACGTCAGACGCCCGACGAGTGGACGCGCGCGTTTGGAGTCGGCCTGGTCGTTCCGTGGGATGTGGTGGTAGAAGTGCGCGAGCGTCGAGGGGCCCTCGCCAGGGATGTCGCGCAAGCCGACGGATGCGGCGCGTCCCCCTGCGTGGCCGGCGAAACGACATTGAGTCAGTCGCCCGCCTATATCGCATCGTGGCCTATTTCACCTTTACTGCGGATGAACGCCTACTACATCGAACGGGGAGATCGGATGCTCGTCCTCCGCTACGTGACGGAAGTGGGCCGCGACGGTCCGCACGGCGTGACCGAACGAACGCTGCAGCAGATCGTCGACTCGATTTCGCTCGACTAGCCGCGAGCTACTTGCGCTTGCCCTTCTTAGGCTTCTTCTTCCCGGCTTTCTTCTCTGCGCGCGCACGGCGGGAACGCGGAGAGAGCGGGGCCAGGATGGCTTTGGCGATCGCGACCACCGGGGAGGGCGGCGCGACGACGATGGGTTCGATGCGCGGCGCTACGGTCGTTCGCTGGATGAAGTAGACGGTCCCGGTCGGGGCTGTCATGTTCAGGTGCCGGACCTCGAGCTCGGCCTCCGCGAAGTGGTGCACCACGCGGCGGACGCTCACGTTCTCGGGGCGCGGTGTGAAGTTGCGAAACGAGTCGAGGCGAACGACGGCAAAGGCGTCCTGCTGTTCGGGGGTTCGTGTCGTCGCCACGCCGAGAGGTTACTAGCGGTCGTAGAGCTCGAGGATCTCCCGGCGGAAGGGCACGCCCGCCTTGGCACGAAGTTGATCGAACTGGTCGAAGTCCCACTCCCCCACAAAGGTGACGGCGACGCCTGTCTTGCCGGCGCGCCCGGTCCTGCCGACGCGGTGGGTAAACACCTCGGCGTCCTCGGGAAGGTCGTAGTTAACGACATGGCTGATGTCTTCGATGTGCAGACCTCTCGCGGCGACGTTCGTCGCGATGAGCACGTGGAGGTCCCCTTCGCGGAACCGCTCCAGGGTGCGCTCGCGCTCCCGCTGGGTCATGTCGCCGTGGATGGCGGCAACGTTGTGCTTCTTCTTGCGTAGCTTCTCCTCGAGGTCGTCGACGCCACGCTTGGTGTGCCGAAAGACGAGCACCTGATCGGTTTCGTAGCGACGGAGAAGCTCCTCGAGCGCGCGGACCTTGTCCTGTTCGAGCACCTCGACGTACACCTGATCGATGCTGTCGACGTTCTGTTTTTCCGGCTCGATCGCGACCTCGACGGCGTTGTGGCTGAAGCGCCCGGCGAGCTCGCGCACGTCGGCGACGAGCGTCGCGCTGAAGAGCGCGGTCTGGCGCCGTTCCGGTGCTCGGCGGAGCAGCCGCCGCACCTCGGGCGCGAAGCCCATGTCCAGGAGCCGGTCGGCCTCGTCGAGCACGACCACGAAGAGGCCCGAGAGATCGAGATTCCCCTTCTCGATGTGGTCGAGCAGGCGGCCCGGCGTACCGATCACGATCTGCGTCCCGCGCGCGAGCGCCCGCTCCTGCGGACCGTAGGGGACGCCCCCGTAGATCGCGACCTCGTGCGATTTTCGGTACTTCCCGATCGCGCCGAACTCGCGCGTCACCTGGAGCGCGAGCTCGCGAGTCGGCACGACCACCAGAGCCTGTGGCCTCTTCATGGTCGCGTCGACCTTCTCGAGGATGGGGATGGCGAAGGCGGCGGTCTTGCCGGTGCCGGTCTGGGCCTGGGCGAAGAGATCGCGGCCCGCCTGCAGGACCGGGATGGCCCGCGTCTGGACGGGCGTGGGCGCCATGAAGCCAAGCTCGTCGATGGCGCGGGAAATGTCGGGATGGATCACAAGCTCGCCGAAGCGAGCGGTCGGTGGTGCGAGGGTCAATGTGTCTCCGGTTTTGATTTACATGTTAACCGCTGAAATGCTCGCGGTGAACGAGCTCTTCCAACGGAAGGCGATTCAGTTTGGCGACGATCTTCTCGGGATCGGCGGTGGGCCGCGGCCGTGGCTGGCCGGGAGCGGGGTAACCGAGGGTGATGATCGTCGCGACCGCGGCTTCGGGCGGAACGCCCAGGTCCTGACGCATCCGATCGTGCTCGTCGGGGCGCACCGAATTCGGACAGCTGCCGACACCGAGAGCCCACGCCGCCACCATCATGTCTTGCGCCACGCGCCCGGCGTCGAAACGGAGGCGTTCGTTCAGGAGCACGACCGCGATCGCGACCGCACACCGGTCGAGGTTCCGCGGCGCCATCATCGCTCGCGCGAGATCGTGCCGATGTTCGCGGTCCACCAGGACGATGAAACGCCACGGCTGGCTGTTCTTGGCGCTCCCGGTCGCTCGGCCGGCCTGCAGGATCTTTGTAAGCACGTCCTCCGGTACCGGACGATCGAGGTACTCGCGTACCTCGCGCTTCGCAACGACAGCCAGATAGGCGTCCATCGCACTCCAGTATCCCTGTCGTGATCTAGCCACAGCCGCCACGCGTATTTCGGGCGGCTCGTAGAAAACGGGGAGGTATCGCTATGCGCGCCAAACTGCTCGTGCTCTCGATCGTTGCTCTCGCGATCCTTTCGGTCGCCGTCGCGGGCATCGTCGCCGCGAATGACAAGAGCCGTTTCAAGACGGCGCTTACTGGCTACGAAGAGACGCCATCGGTCTCGAGCGCGGGAAGTGGGGACTTCACCGCGACCGTCGACGATGAGAACCAGATCATTCACTACACACTCACATTCGCGAACCTGAACGGCAATGTGCTGTTCGCCCACGTTCACTTCGGCCAGCGCGGCGTTGCGGGGGGCGTCGCCGCCTTCCTCTGCGGCGGTGGCAGCAAGCCCGCCCCGTGCGTTCCCGGGACGACGATCAGCGGCACGATCACTCCTGCGGACGTGATCGGTCCCGCCGGACAGGGGATCGCGCCCGGCGAATGGAACGAGCTCGTCGCCGCGATCCGGGCGGGGGTCGCGTACGCGAACGTTCACTCGACGACGCAGCCGGGTGGCGAGATCCGTGGCCAGATCAACGACAAGGACCAGCGGGACTAGCGACGCGCGAGGGGCGGCATCGGGCCGCCCCTCGGCTTTATGCTCGGAACGTGCCAGGCTCGATCCGCATAGCGCGCATCTTCGGCATCGACATCAACATCCACTTCTCGTGGATCGTGATCTTCTTCTTCCTCGTGACGAACCTCTCGGACTCGTTCTACCCCGACCAGTTCCCGAAGTGGTCACGCGAGAAGACCTTCGTCGTCTCCGCGGTCAGCGCCTTGCTCTTCTTCGCTTCGGTCGTCGCGCACGAGCTCGCGCACTCGTTGGTGGCCCGTCGATTCCAAATGTCCGTTTCGTCGATCACGCTCTTCATGCTCGGCGGTGTCGCCAGCCTGAAGAGCGAGCCTCCGTCCGCGAAAGCCGAGCTGTTCATGGCGGCAGCTGGGCCTCTGACAAGCATCGTCATCGGCGTGGCGGGTCTGGCCATCGCATTCGCCGCCGATGCGAACCAAACGAGCGCATCGTGGCGGCAGGTCGTCGGCGGTGTGGCCGGGTACCTCGGGCCGATCAATCTGATCGTCGCCGTCTTCAATCTCGTGCCGGGGTTCCCGCTCGACGGTGGTCGCGTGCTCCGCGCGGCTATCTGGGGCATCACCAAGGACCGCTCGCGGGCGACGGGGATCGCCGCGCGTGGCGGCCAGCTCTTCGCAGGCCTGCTCTTCGCCGCCGGGGTGGCGTTCCTCTTCGGTATCGGGGTCCCGCAGAACAACGTGCAGGGACTGCTGTACGGCTTCATCGCCTATTTCCTCTGGAACGCCGCCGCCTCGTCGCTCCAGCAGGAGCGGCTCGCATCCGTGGTCGGCGGGACGACCGTCGGGTCTCTCATGACAACCGACTTCCGCTCCACACCGCCCGCGGTCATGGTCGGCCAGCTCATCCGCGACCTGGTCCTACCGATGAACCTTCGGGCGATCCCGGTCGTTTCCGGCGACCGGCTCGTCGGCCTCGTCACGATCGGCGACCTCCGCAAGGTCGAGCAGGATCGCTGGCCCGCGACACCGGTCGAAGAGGTGATGACCCCGGCCTCCGAGCTCGCGACCGTATCGCCCGACGATCCTCTCGGCGCGGCGCTCGAGCGATTCGGCGCCGACGATCTGCCGCTCCTGCCGGTCATCAAGGATAGCCGGCTCGTCGGTCTCCTGTACCGCGAGGCGGTCGTCGGCTACGTGCGGATGCGGGAGATGGTCGGACTCCAGGGTCGCCGCTGAAGCGCGCGGACTACGCGCCGCCGCTCTCGGCCGCGATGAGATCGAGGACGAGCGTCGTCCACCCGAAGTCATGCGCGCCTTCACCCTCGCCGGTGCGCGGGTCGTAGAACTCGCGAACGCCGCTTCGATCGATCATCGCGACCGTTCGGTCGACGATGTGACTCGCAACATCGGCCCGCCCATGCGCACGAAGTCCCCAGTACAGATACCAGTTGACGTTGACCCACGTGGGCCCGCGCCACGTGGTCTTCGCGCGCCAGCCGGGATCGAAGGCCGGCTCGCCGGCCGCGACGCTCGGAATGGGGTAGGGCAGCCAGAACTCCTTTTCGTTGAGGAGGTGCTCGTCCACGAGGCGTTTGGCCTTTCGCGGATCGAGATCCTCGAGGATGAGCGGAAATAGGGACGTGAATGTGAGCGTCTGCGCCGGCTTTTCGGCCCAACCGGCAAGATCCCAGAAGACCCCTCGATCCTCGTCCCAGCATTTGGTCTCGAGCGCGTGCCGGACGCGGTTCGCGCGTGCCGAGAACTCGTCCGCTTCGCGGGGTGGGTCGCCCGCGATCGCGACGAGCTTCGCCAGGCAACGCAGGCCGTCCGCGTAGATCGCATTCACCATGACGTCCTCCCAGGTGAAGACGTCGAGCGCCGGAATGCGCGCCGGCTCGCTCCGATACGGTGCGTACGCGTCGTACAGTCGCTGCATCGACCGTTCGAGCTCCGGGAGCGTCTCCTCCGTGGACTCCGGCGAGATCCCCATGAGCGCGTCGTACTTGGGACTCGCATCGAGGCCCGACTCGTCGGGTTGAATGAGCGCGACGAGCCCGTCGTCGTCAGGGTCGCGCACCGCCTTGAGCCAGCGGAAGAAGCGGCGGATCGGCGGGAGCACCTCGCGCACGAAGTCGGCGTCGCGAGTCGCCTCGTGGATGCGCAGCACCGCGCGCGCGACGACCGGCGGCTGGATCGTGGCGGTGTAAAAAGGGTCCGCCAGCCAGATCGGTTGGACCTCTCGCAGCGCGACCTCGTGCGCGCCCTTCTCCCACAGGATCATGTGCGGAATGAAGCCGTCGGGCTGCGCGCCCTGCATCAGGCAGCGGATCTCCTGCTTGGCGAGCTCGGGGTCGACGTGCAACAGGGCGATCGCGTGGAACGCGCTATCCCAGAACCATTGGAACGGGTAGGTCGTTGGCGAGGGACAAACGAAATCGTAACGACGGCCGCCCCAAGCCGAGAGACCGCGTTGCCGATTGCCTTCGAGGACGCGACGGGCTTCGGCGACGACGCGCCTTTGGTCTCCGGACACGAGCGCGGATTATCCCGCACGAGAATTCTTTGTACGGCTCACGCGTCGTGCGAAGCGTGCATACTCACGGCCTTCAAGGGGGAAGACCAATGTCGACATACTCTCGCCGGAAGTTCCTCAAAGTTGCGGCTGCGACGGGCATCGTTGTGGCGTGCGCACCGGCGGCACAGCCGTCTGCCTCGCCGCCGGGCGCCTCCCCCAGCCAGGCCAAGGGCCTGACTGGGACGATCACCGTCTCGTATCCCGATGAGCTCGGGGTCAAGCCGAAGTACGTCGACCAGGCCGCGCAGGCGGTCCAAAACAAGAACTCTGGCACGACCGTGAAAGTCGATCTGCAGAAGATCTCGGACGATCTCTATTACCCCAAGCTCCTCCTCGCGCTCCAGAGCGGCGCCGACGTGCCGGACGTTTTCCACTTCGGTGGCGACAGCATCGGTGAGCTGGCCGATGCGGGCTACATCGAGCCTCTCGATAGCTATGTGAATGCGTGGGCGGACTGGAGTCAGTACCCCGCCTCGATCAAGCAGGGCGCCACCTACAAGGGCCACGTCTGGGCGATCCCGTACGGGATGGACACGCGCTGGCTCTACTTCCGGCGCGACGATCTCCAGAAGGCGGGTCTCGCTGCCGACTGGACGCCGACAAAGCTCGCCGACGTCATCACCGCGGCGGCCGCGGTCAAGTCGAAGGAGGCGAACGTCCTGCCGTACGCGCTTTATGCCGGTGCCGCGGCATCGGACGGTGCTCGCGACCACGCCTTCGTGCCGCTGGTGTGGGCGTACGGCGGCGATGTCGTGACCAGCGACGGCAAGTGGGTCGGCAACAGCGCAGCGATCCGCAAGGCTCTCGCCTATTACCAGACGGTCTACAGCCAGGGTCTCTCGCCGAAAGAGATCCTCACGTCGACCAAACCCTGGACGGCCATGCGCGCGAAGCTCGGCGACGGCAGCCTCGCGCTCCTCTTCGAGGGGGGCTGGGTCTACGGCGGCTGGGCCTCCAAGGACCAGGCCGGCACCCAGAAAAACGTCGGGTACGTCTTGCACCCGACCGAGAACGGTGGTCCATCGTTCACGATCGGCGGTCTCGGCACCTGCTGGTACATCACCGCGAAGTCCAAGAACAAGGATCTCGCCTGGGAGTTCATCAAGACCTGGAACAACAAGGACACCGTCGCCAAGATCAATATCGAAGACCCGCACCCGGTCGCGCGCAGCGACTCCGCGGACGTTCCGGAATTCAAGGCTCAGCAGTACCTCGTCGACTCCACGAAGTCGCTCGAGAAGGCGAAGTTCCTTCCGCCGGACCCGAATCTGAGCAAGATCACGACGGCGATCCAGAAGGCGACCGGCCGCGTCGCCAATGGCGACTCGAGCCCGGACGACGCGGCGAAGCAGTACTCCGCGGACCTGAAGCAGGCGATCGGCGCGGACAAGGTCGTCGAGCAATAACGGCGGGTCTGCGGAGCGGAGGCAAACGCGCCTTCGCTCCGCGGCCCGGCCTATCCTCTGAGCGTGCTCGCGCGGAATTCCACGTACATCGCTGGAGTCGCGCCCGCCGCTGTGCTCCTCGCGCTCTTCTTCGTCGGTCCCGCGTTGTGGGCGCTCTATTCGAGCCTCACGAATCTCGCACTGGTCGGAATCGACGCCGCGAATCCGCGCTTCGTCGGGCTCGATAACTACACGCGTCTGTTCGCGGATCCGGATTTCTGGACCGTGATCCGCAACTCGGTCACGTTCGTCGTGGGCTCGGCGGTGATCGGGCAGTTCGGCCTCGGCCTCGCGCTCGCGCTCCTCATCGACCACGCCGAGCACCGACGCTGGTGGCTCGGGACCCTGGCGTACGGCGCCGTGTTGCTTGCGTGGGTCAACCCGACGCTGATCGCCGGATTCCTCTGGGTCGCGATGTACGACTTCTTCTTCGGCTCGCTCAACCACGTCTTCCTGAGCTCGCTCGGGGCGAGCTCCGTCGACTGGATCGGCTCGTTCCCGATGCCCGCCGTGATCGTCGCCAACATCTGGCGCGGGACGGCCTTCACCATGATCATCTTTCTCGGCGCGCTCAAGACCATCCCGCCCGACATCTACGAGGCCGCACGCATCGATGGCGCCAACGCGTGGCGTCGTTTTTGGGATCACACCCTCCCGAGCCTCCGGCCGATCGCCGCTCTCGCGCTGCTCTCCATCACGATGTCGACGTTCGGCACCTTCATCGTGATCCAGACGCTCACGAACGGCGGACCGGGGAACGCCACCGAGGTCATCGCCCTCTTCGCTTTCCACACCGCGTTCAAGTCGTTCTCCATCGGCTATGGGTCTGCGATCGCCGTCGTCATGCTCGGGCTGAACTTCGCTTTCGCGATCGCGTACCTGCGTTGGTCGAGGGCCCGGGCGTGACCACGCGGGCGGCTTCGCGCGTCGCGAGGACCGCCGCCGCGCCGCGAGGCGCGTCGTGGATCGAGGCTCTGGCGGTCCACGCCGTCTTCGTGCTGGTCGTGGTCTTCTTCCTCGTGCCGTTCCTGTGGCTGTTCACGGCGGCGTTCGACGCCGACGCGGTGGCCTACATCCGATTCCCGGCCGCGCCAACGCTCAACAACTTCGTTCGCATCTTCACGGAACATGACTTCGGGCGCGCCCTCCTCAACTCAGTCTTCGTCGCGGGCTCGACCATGGTCCTGGACGTCATCGCGGTCGCGCTCGCCGGCTACTCCCTGTCCCGCCTCGAGTGGCGATTCAAGTCCTGGATCACCTACGCGGTCCTGTTGCTCCAGACGATGCCGCTCTCCGCGACGATGGTGCCGATCTACGGACTCGCGCGCGCGCTCGGACTGCGCAACTCGTATGCCGGGCTCATCCTCATTCACGCCGCGATAGAGCTGCCGTTCCTCGTCTGGCTGATGAAGAACTTTTTCGACAACGTGCCCCGTTATCTCGAGGAGGCCGCGTGGCTGGACGGACGCTCCAAGCTGCGCGCGCTCGCCGAGATCGTGCTTCCTGTGGCGCGCAACGGTATCGGCGTCGTGGCGGGTCTCGCGTTCCTGGCCGCGTGGGCCGAGGTCCTGATGATGATCATCCTCATCGACTCGCAGGACTTGAAGACCGTACCGCTCGCGTTCTATGAGACGTTGCGCACCCAGGGCGGCTACACCGAGGTGCAGTACGGTCTCGTTGCGGCGATGGGGGTCCTGTATGCGGTTCCCGTCATGGCGCTCTTCCTCATGACTCGCCGGATGATGGTTCGCGGTCTCGTCGCAAGCTCGAGAGGCCTCTAGCGATGGCTCGCGTCGAATACGACGACGTCTCGAAGCGCTTCCCGACCCAGGACCGGCCTGCGGTCGATCATCTCGGTCTCGACGTCGCCAATGGCGAGTTCCTGGTGCTGCTCGGTCCGTCCGGGTGCGGCAAGACGACCGCGTTGCGCATGCTCGCCGGGCTCGAATATCCCGATAGCGGCGACATCCTGATCGACGGCCGGAGCGTCGTGCGGCTCGAGCCGAAGGACCGGGACGTCGCACTGGTCTTTCAGAGCTACGCGCTCTACCCACACATGTCGGTACGCGACAACATCCAATACCCGTTGCGCGTGCGGAAGCAGCTCACGGCCATGGAACGGCTGAGCAAGGTCGACCGGGTCGCGGATCTCTTGGGCATACGGCAGCTCCTGCCGCGGCGGCCCGCCCAGCTCTCGGGCGGCGAGCAGCAGCGCGTCGCGCTCGCGCGCGCGATCGTCCGCGAGCCGCGCGTGTTTCTCATGGACGAGCCGCTGTCGAACCTCGACGCGAAGCTGCGCACGCATACGCGGACGGAGCTCAAAGCGCTTCAGAAGCAGCTCGGCGTCACCACGATCTTCGTCACGCACGATCAGGCCGAGGCGATGACCATGGGCGATCGGATCGCGGTGCTCGACGCCGGCAAGCTTCAGCAGCTCGGTACGCCCGACAACGTCTACCAGCGGCCCGCGAACCTCTTTGTTGCGCAGTTCATCGGCAGCCCCCCGATGAACATCGTCGACGCCCGCCGAGATGGCGGAGCACTTGTGCTCACCGGCGGCTGGCGCGTGGAAGCGCCGCGCGGCCTCGCCGGCAGCGATGGGATCAAGGTCGGGCTGCGGCCGGAGTCGATCGACCTCGAGCGCGCGCCGGCCTCCGGGGCGCAGCCGGCCGAGGTCCTCGTCTCTGAGCCGCTCGGCAGCGAGGTCATCGTGAACGTCAAGCTCGGGGACGCGCTCCTCAAGATCCGGACGGGTCCCGACGTCCGGCCGGATCCGGGCACACCCGTTTATCTGCGCGCCCGACCTGGCGGCGTACGCGTCTTCGACGCCTCGAGCGGCGCCGCTCTGAATTGACCCCGGAGACGCTCGACAAGCCGGATCTCGTTCTGCATGGGCACTTCGACAAGGATCACGAGCGTCGTTATGCACACGTGCCGTTCGACGTGCCCGCAGGCCGGCGGCAGATTCACATCCGATACTCGTACAACGATCAGATCGATTCCGACCCGACGCTGGGTGGTGGGAACACCCTCGACATCGGTCTCTTTGACGAGCGGGGAATCGCCGAGAGCAGCGCCGGATTCCGCGGATGGAGCGGTAGCGAGAAGATGGAGTTCACGATCGACGAGTCGTGGGCCACTCCGCCCTACCGCAAGGGCAAGATCCGGCCGGGCGGCTGGCACGTGCTGCTCGGGCCTTACAAGGTCGGGCCGAGGGGGTGTGATTGGAAGGTCGAGATCTGGTTCGACCCAGGTGTGCCCTCTCCCTGGAGGGGGGTCGGCATTTCGCGGCGAGTGGACCCCGATCCGCTGCCCGAGGCGCGGCCCGGATGGCTGCGGGGCGATCTCCATTGCCACACGCTCTATTCGGATGGCGATTCGTGGCCGCCCGAGATGCTGAGCGCCGCGGGTGCGGCCGGCCTCGATTTCCTCGGGGTGACCGACCACAACAACGTCGGCCATCAGCTCGCGTACGGGCCGGGCGGCGACGGCCTTCCGATCGTCGTTCCCGGGATCGAGGTCACGACCTATGGCGGGCACTGGAACGCGTGGGGCACCGATCGCTGGTGGGAATTCCGCGAACCAGAATCGAAAGCCGTGGAGCGAACCATCCGCGCCGCCGCGGAGAGCGGCGCCGTCGTGAGCATCTGCCATCCGAAACCATTCGGGCCGCCCTGGGAGTACGAGGGCGTGACGGGTTTTCATGCGGTCGAGGTCTGGAACGGACCGTGGGCGCAGCAGAACGCCGCCTCGCTCGCATTCTGGGAGAGCCTCTTGCGCCGTGGCGATCGGCGCGTCGCGCTCGGCGGAAGCGACACCCATTACCTGCACGGGCGAAACCTCGGCGCTCGCGACGCCGATAGGCTCGGAGCTCCGACGACGTGGGTCCAGGTCGGCGACCGTCCGACGGCGAAGACGATCCTCGAGGCGCTCCGTGAGGGCCGGTCGTTCGTGTCCGAATCTCCGGGCGGTCCGCAGCTCTATCTGGAGCCTGACCGCGGCCGCGCCGGACGGGTCTCGGTCGAGGTACGTGGTGGCGCCGGAGGGCGGCTCGAGCTCGTCACCGATACCGCCACTCCGGTCGTTCGGATGGTCGACGGCGATGCGTGGGACGACGCGTTCGAGGTCCCCGCGGGGGCGGCCTATGTCCGCGCTCAGCTCACCTCGGCGCGCGGCGATGTGCGCGCCCTCGCAAATCCGGTGTGGGCGGAGCGTCTCTGAGGTGATGCCGATCTCCTCGTGGCGGCGGACATCGAGAGGGCCGCGATGACGCGCGAACGCATCGGCGTGGGGGTCGTGGGCGTCGGAATCATGGGACGAAGGCACGCCGAGAACGCGGCCCATTCGATCCCCGGGGCGCGCCTCGCCGCGGTTTTCGATGCCGATCGTGTCGTGGCCGCGAGCGTGGCCGCGGAGCTCGACGCGGCTGCCTGCGCGACTCTCGACGAGCTGGTCGCACGGCAGGACGTCCGCGCGGTGGTCATCGCGTCGCCCTCGCGTTTCCACGCCGACCAGGCCGTCGCGGCGCTCTCAGGTGGAAAGGATGTGCTGCTCGAGAAGCCGATGGCCCACACGCTCGCCGATTGCGACCGCATCATCGCTGCGGCGGACCGCGGAACCGCCCGCCTCCAGATCGGATTCATGCGGCGCTACGACCCGGCGTACGCCGAGGCCAAGCGGCTCGTCGTGTCGGGGCTGCTCGGGGAACCGCTTCTCTTCCGCGCCGTACATCGTGATCGAGAGGCGACGCTCTTGCCGGCGTCGACCGGCATTGCCGAGATGATGTTCGAGTCGACCATCCACGACTTCGACCTATCCCGATTTTTCCTCGGCGACGAGATCGCCGACGTGATGACGACCGCATCGGTGCTCTGTCACACGCGCGACGCGCACGGGCACGCCCCGAATGCGGCGCTGAACGCGGTGCGGTTCGCGCGCGGCGCGGTCGCGGACATCGAGACCTACTGGGGCGCGCTATATGGGTACGACGTTCGGAGTGAGGTCGTTTGCGCGAACGGTACGGCGATGATCGGCCAAGAGGCGCGCTCCGGACTCGCCGTCTACACGCGGAACGGGGCGAACAGCGAGCTCTTTCCGGGATTTCTCGAGCGCTTCAGCGAGGCCTACCGCGCGGAGCTTGCGGACTTCGTCGACGGCTCCCTCGAACGCCGGCCACCGGCCGTGACCGGGGGAGATGGTCGTGCGGCGGTGGCGGCTGCCTTAGCCGGAGTCGCATCGTTTCAGAGTGGCCGGGCCGAGCCGGTCGTGAGGTGAGCGTTCGCCTACGGCGCGGCGGTTCTCGCCAATCGACTACGCGCTCCCGCGCTCGGCCGCGATGAGGTCGAGCACCAGGGTCGACCATCCAAAATCGCGCGCGCCCTGACCCTCGCCGGTCAACGGGTCGTAGAACTCGCGAATGCCGCCCCTCGCCATCATGCCGACCGTACGTTCCGCGAGCTCGCTTGCGATATCCCTGCGCCCGTGCGCGCGCAGCCCCCAGTAGAGGTACCAATTCACGTTGACCCACGTCGGACCCCGCCACGTCGTGTTCGTGCGCCAGTGCGGATCGAACGACGGCTCCGTCGCCGCCACGCTCGGGACCGGGTAGGGCAGCCAGAACTCGCGCTCGTTCAGAAGGTGCTCCTCGATCAGGCGCGTCGCCTTGCGCGGGTCGAGGTCATCGAGGATGAGCGGGAAGAGCGAAGAGAAAGTGAGGACCTTCGCCGGCTCCTCGCTCCATCCGGCGAGATCCCAGAACGCCCCGACCTTGTCGTCCCAGCACTTCGTCTCGAGCGCCGCGCGCACGCGGCCCGCCCGCGCGCGGAACTCGTCCGCCTCATTCGGGAGGTCGGTGAGCTTCGCAATACACGACAGTCCATCCGCGTAGATCGCGTTCACCATGACGTCCTCCCAGGTGAACGTGTCGAGCGCGGCGATGCGCGCGGGATCGGCGCGGTAGGGGGCGTACGTCTCGAACAGGTGCTTCATGCCTTGCCGCAGCTGCGGCAGCGTTCCCTCGGGAGGTCCCGACGCGATGCTCATGAGCCGGTCGTACTTGGGGCTCGCGTCGAGACCCGACTCGTCGGGCTGGATGATCGCGATGAGGCTGTCGTCGTCGGGATCGCGGTAGGCCTTGAGCCAGCGGAAGAATCGGCGGATCGGCGGGAGGACTTCACGGACGAACTCGGCATCTCCGGTCGCCTCGAAGATGCGCAGGACCGCGCGTGCGACCACGGGTGGCTGGATCGTCGCGGTGTAGAAGGGATCGGCGAGGGTGATCGAGTACTCGCGAATGGCCGCCTCGTGGGCGCTCTTCTCCCAGAGCAACATGTGCGGCATGAACCCGTCTGGCCGCGCCCCCTGCATCAGGCAGCGGATCTCCTGCTTCGCGAGCTCGGGGTCGACCTCGAGCAAGGCGACGGCGTGAAACGCGCTGTCCCAGAACCACTGGAACGGATAGGTCGTCGGCGAAGGACAGACGAAGTCGTACCGCTGGCCCGCCCACGCCGATATCCCGCGCTGCCGATTGCCGGCAAGGACACGGCGCGCGTCCGCCGCGACCTTCTCCCATTCAGAGAGCATGAGGGCGGATTATCCGACGGATGACCGTCACGGCGCACCCGGACTCCGTCATTCAGCTCGGCGACCGGGTCGTCGAGCTCAAGGTCCATCGCTGTCTGTGGAGCGGGACGTACTCGGAGAACTCGCGGCTCGCGATCGAGGAATGCGCGCGGGAGGGAGTCGTCCGCGCGGAGATCGATGTCCGGCTCCTCCGCGACGGCGAGATGGTCGTGTTCCACGACGACCGCCTCGATCGCGTGACGGACGCGCAGGGACTGGTGCGCGACGCGACGGCGGCGCAGGCGACCGGCGCGCGCTTCGAGGATGGCACGCATCCCCTCCTCTTCTCGGAGGCGATCGCGTTGCTGGCGGCGCACGAATTTCCGAGACGGGTCGAGCTCGACCTGAAGGATCTCGAGCCGTACACCCGGCCGCAGGCGGAGGCCCTCGCGCGCGCGGTGCAGCCCATCAAGGGCCGGATCCATTTCAGCTGCCCGGCCGATTGGAACCTGCGCAGGCTGCTCGCCGTCGATCCCACACTTCCGGTGAGCTTGAATCCGCACTCGTACATCGACACCGAGGACGACCCGGACGCGCGCCTACCGATCGGGGCGTACGGCTATCGCGATGCGCACCCGCTCGCGAGGCGACGCCTGTCGACAACCTCCGAGTACCTGCGCGATCGCCTCGGCGGGATCATGCGCCTCGTCCCCGGCGTCGTCGAAGCGCACGTGCGAGTCGGGATGTTCGAGCGGATGCTCGACGATGGCATCGCGGACGCGGCCGGCATCTTCCATGACCTTGGGATGAAGGTCGACGTCTGGACGCTGGATGCTGACACCCCGCACTGGCGCGAGCGTCTCGCGCGCCTCATGGACGCGGGCGTGGATATCGTGACGACGAATACCGCCCGCGCCATCGCGGGCGCGGGTCGGGTGCCGACATGATCGGCCTCAGTCGTGCTTCGAGAGCCACTCCGTAAGGCGCTCGCGGCAGAAGCGCTCGCGCTCCGGCAGCTCGTTCGAGCGGTACCAGACGATCCCCGCCAGGAGCAGGTAGATCTCGTAGATCTCGGCGCGGCGCCGGCTCGCCTGGTCCTCGACGCGCGCGTACGCATCGCGGAAGGGCGCGAGCATGGCCGGGCACGCGGGCAGGGTCCAGGTTTCGAGGCGCACGAGATCGAGGAGCGGATCGCGACCTCGGGCGCGCTCGAAATCCAGGAAGGCGACGAAGTGCCACCCGTCGGCGCGCCGCTGCAGGAGCAGGTTCGCGAGGTTGAGGTCGTCGTGGGTGAGGCGGCGCTCGACACCCTCGAGAGCGTCGCGCCGCTCTTCGTAGTGCTGGATCACGGTTTCGTGCGATTCCTGATCGAGCGCGTCCAGGAAGCGGCACTCGGCCGCCCGCGTGCGCAGCCGATCGTCGAGCTCCGTCGACCAGGGCATTGGCGTGTCGACGTATTCGACGCGATGCATGACCCGCAGCCCGGTCCCGAGCTCCTCACCGACGCGGTGCTGGTCGGTGAACGAGAGCGACCCGAGGGACCGCGCCGCGTCCTCGCCCGAAATGAAGTCCTGGATGAAATAGGGGACCTCGAGAGTGCGCTTTTCGACGTCGTACCAGCGCACCGCCGGGTGCGGGACGTGCTTCGCCTGCAGGAGCTCGGCGAGATGAAGGAACCGGCGCATCCGCCCGGCATGGGGACGGCGATGGACCTTGAAGAGGAACTGCTCTCCGCCGGGGGTGGTCAGGACGTAGGCGTGATGCGATCGTCCCCGCGGCCACGGCTCGACGCGGACCCGGGCGAGCGCGCCACCTGAGATTTCGTCGGCCGCCTGAGCGACCTCGTCCTGTGAGGGCGGGACGGTGAGCGTGCGCATGGCCGCGACGAATCTAGCGGCGCGCCGCCCTACGCGCAGAGAGTGAGGGCGAGCTGTGCGGCCACCTGCGCGTTCGCGCGCAGGAGCGCGATATTCGCATCGAGCGCGCGGTAGTTTGTCGCCTCACCAAGCGCGCGCAGAAGATACGGTGTGAGGTCCGCGCCGCGGATGCCGTCGCGTTCCGACGCGGCGATCGCCTTGTGGACCTGATCCTCGACCTCTTCGCGTCGCAGCGCGGATTCGGGGGGCACCGGAACGCAGAGCAGCATCCCCGCGCCTCGCGCGAGCTGCTCCGTCGCGATGCGTGCGGCACCGAGCGCGTCGTTGACGCGGTAGTGCAGGTGCAGACCGCTCGATCGCACGTAGAAAGCGGGAAACTCGTCGGTGCCGTAACCGAGGACGGGCACGCCGAGCGTCTCGAGACGCTCGAGTGTCAGCGCGAGATCGAGCACGAACTTCGCGCCGGCACTCACGACCACGACGGGGTGTCGCGCGATCGCCTCGAGATCCGCGGACTCGTCGAAGCTTCGCTCGGCCCCGCGGTGGACCCCGCCGATCCCGCCCGTCGCCAGCACCTGGATTCCGGCGGCCGCGGCGATCTCGACCGTCGCCGCCACGGTCGTCCCACCGAGCGTGCGCGCCGCGAGAACGGGAGCGATGTCGCGGATCGACACCTTGGCGACGCCGGACTCGTTCGCGAGGCGCTCGAGGAGCACGTCGCCGGCGCCGACGACGGCGACGCCGTCGTGCAGCGCGATCGTGGCCGGCACGACGCCGAACGCGCGGATCTCGGCCTCGAGCGCCCTCGCGGTGCTGAGGTTCCGCGGACGAGGTAACCCGTGCGCGATGACGGTCGATTCGAGTGCGACCACAGGTTTGTTCGCCGCGAGCGCCTTCGCGACCTCGGGCGCGATCGAGAGGTTCATCGCCGGCCCGAAGCGTGACCCTGCTCGCCGCTCTCGCCGGCGAGAAGCTCGACCGCGTGGGGGAGCACGGGCAGCAGCACCTCGAGCGATTCGCGAACGGCGCGAGGCGATCCGGGAAGGTTCACGACGAGTGCCGACCCGACCGCGCCCGCGACACCGCGCGAGAGCATCCCGTGGGCGGTCTGCTCGAGGGACCTCGCGCGAAGCGCCTCGGCGATCCCGGGGATCTCGCGATCGATCACGCGCCGCGTCGCTTCGGGCGTTACGTCATTCGGCGAGAGGCCGGTGCCCCCGGTCGTGAGCACGACGCTCGCGCCGGCGCGGATCGCCCCGAGTATCGCGGTCGCGATGCGCTCGACGTCGTCGGGCACGAGGGACTCGTGGACCACCTCCGCGCCGGCAGCGACGAGGCGCTCGCGCATCGCGGGGCCGCTCTCATCGGCACGCTCGCCCGCAGCGCCCTTCGTGCTGACCGTGATGATCCCCACACGTAGTTTCACGACCCGGAGGCTCACCCTCGCGGCTGGCGCCGCGGAGACGCGCTCAAGGTTGGTGGATCTCGCTCGCCTCGGCAAAGCCGCCGCTCACTCGCGCTCTTTCCATGTCCCGGATTTCCCACCGGTCTTCTCGACGAGGCGGACATCGGTGAGCTTCGCGCCGCGCTCGACGGACTTCAGCATGTCGTACAGCGTGAGCCCGGCGACCGAGACCGCTGTGAGCGCTTCCATCTCCACGCCGGTCCGCGCGCTCGTGGCGACCGTTGCCTCGATCTCGATTCCCTCCCTCCCGAGGGTGAGATCGACCGACGCGTGTGTGAGGGGGAGCGGATGAGCGAGGGGGATGAGCTCGCTCGTGCGCTTCGCCGCCATGATCCCCGCGAGCCGTGCGGCAGCGAGCACGTCGCCCTTTGGTGTTGCGCCGTCGCGCACCAGCTCGATCGTCGAAGCCGACACGCGGAGCAGGCCGCGCGCGACCGCACGCCGCTCGGTCACCGCCTTTGCGCCGACGTCGACCATCCGCGCCGCACCTTTCGAATCGATATGCGTGAGCTTCTTCGCGCTCAACGGGACTCCGGCTGTTCGGTGAGGATCACGTCGACCGTCTCGCCCTTCTCGATCCGGGACGGACCCACGGGAAGATCGATGAGGCAGTTCGCGAGCGACATCGAGCGAAGGATCCCCGAGCCCTGAGGGCCGGTGAGTCGAACTGTGCCGGCGTCGGGGTCGTGGATGCCGCGAGCGAAGACGCGGAGGAAGTCGGGCTTGTCGACCGGGTCGAGAAGGCGCGCCTTGGCGCGCGGCCGCGCGACGTTCCCTCGCCCCTGCATCCGAAGCAACGCTGGGCGGACGAAGAGCTCGAAGGTCACGAGCGCCGACACGGTGTTGCCTGGCAGCCCGAAGATGGGGACGCGCCGCTCGCCATCCTTGAGCTCGCCGAAAGCGAGCGGTCGCCCGGGGCGGATGGCGATCGCCCAGAAGTCGATCGTTCCAAGCTCGGCCAGTACCGGCTTCATGTGGTCGTGATCGCCCACCGAGACTCCGCCGCTCGTCACGATCGCATCGGCCGCCCCCGCTTCCCGCAACGCTGACCGGAGCGCGTCGGGTGAGTCTCGGACGATGCCGCGGACCCACGGCTCGGCGCCCGATGCGCGGATCGCCGACGCGAGGGTGTATCGGTTCGAGTCGCGGATCTGCCCAGGCTCGAGCGGTGCATCGAGATCGACGATCTCGTCCCCGGTGGAGAAGACCGCGACGCGCGGGCGCTTGCGCACCCGGACCGAAGCGCGGCCGTCCGACGCGAGAAGGCCGATCTCCGCGGCGCGAAGCACCGCGCCTTTCGTCAGGATGGTCTCGCCCTTGCGCACGTCCTCGCCGGCCTGGCGGATCGCCATTCCTCTCGGGGTTGCGGCCGTGATAGTTACGACGTCGCTCGCGTTGTCCGTGTCCTCGAATCGGACGACGGTGTCCGCGCCGGCCGGCATCGGGGCGCCGGTCATGATCCGCATCGCCTGGCCGGGTCCGACCTCGCCCTGAGGAAAACCGCCGGCCGCGATTTCACCGACGACCCGCAGCTCGACCGGAGCCGAGGCCACGTCATCGCCGCGAACGGCGTACCCGTCCATGGCGGAGTTGCGAAACGGCGGAACGTCGTGGTCGGCCGCGACGTCCTCCGCCAGCACGAGGCCGAGTGCGTCGAGGAGCGGCGCCTCGACAGTCGGGAGCGCCGGCACCCCATCCAGGATGCGGGCGAGCGCATCGTCGGCGCTCACCAGCTTCAGCGCGGGCCTCGCGCTGGTCGCGCTCTTCGGCATGGCGCGAGTTTAGGCCGGGTAGACGCTGATCTCGGTCGCCTTCACGCTCACCCAGACCTCGCCACCTTCCGCGAGACCGAGGTCGCTCACCGCGGAAGGCGTGACCTCGGCGACGATCCGCATCTCGCCTTCAACACCGACGCGCACCCGATCCCCCTGAAAGTCGAGCGCCGACGCGCGACCGTGCCACACATTCCTCGGCGAGCCCTCGGGACGCGAGCGATGGAGTGCCACGGCGCGCGGGTGGATCGTGGCGAAGATCTCGCCATCGACGGGGTCGGCGGAGTGGATGACCGCGCCGCCTGGAAGCGCGAGATGCCCCGTCGTTGCGATACCGCGAAAGAGGTTCACTCCCACGAGATCCGCGACGTATCGCGACCGTGGCCGCTGCGTGACCTCGGCCGGGGATCCGGCTTGAACGATCCGGCCCGATTCGAGGATGACCAGACGGTCGGCGAGCGCGACCGCTTCGAGCGGATCGTGCGTGACGATGATGCGGACCCCCGCAAATGACGCGAGGTGGCGTCGCAGATCGCGCCGCACCGTGCCGCGAGCCGAAGCATCGAGCGCCGCGAGCGGCTCGTCGAGCAGAAGGACGCGCGGATCGATCGCGAGCGCACGCGCGAGAGCGACGCGTTGGGCCTGCCCGCCGGACAGGGCGCGCGGTTTCGCCTCCGCGTGCCCGCCGACGCCGAGGCGGTCGAGCCAGGATCCAGCGCGGTCGCGCGCCTCGCGTGCCGTCACACCGCGTGCGCGGAGGCCGAACGCCACGTTCTCGATCGCCGACAGGTGCGGGAACAGCAGGTAGTCCTGGAAGACGACACCCATCGGCCTCCGCTCCGGGGGTACGCGGATCCCGCGCGATGCGTCTTCGAGGACCACGTCGTCGAGGTCGATACGCCCTCGGTCCAGCGCGACGAGTCCGGAGAGGGCCCGAAGGAATGTCGACTTGCCGGCGCCGTTCGGCCCGAGGACGGCGACGATCTCGTCCGCTGCGGCCTCGACGGCGACGTCGAGATCGAAATTGCCGAGCCGAACCGCGACCTGTGCTTTCAGCATCAGAAGGCGCGCAGGTAGCGGTCGCGCATGACGACGAGGATCGCGAGCGCCAAGCCGAGCAGGACGAGGCTCAACGCGATCGCGACCTCGGGCCGCGTCTCGAGCGCGATGTACACCGCGAGCGGCAGCGTCTGCGTCGTTCCCGGAAGGTTCCCGGCGAACGTGATGGTCGCTCCGAATTCACCGAGGGCACGGGCCCAGCAAAGCACGGCGCCGGCGAAGACCGAGGGCGCGATCAGCGGCAGAGTGACCCTTCGGAACACGAGCCACCGGCCCGCGCCGAGCGTCCGCGCGGCGTCCTCGTATCGACGATCCATCGAGCGCAGTCCCGCCTCGACCGTGAGGACGAGGAAGGGCATCGCGACGAACGTCGCCGCCAGGACCGCGCCCGCGGTCGTGAACGGGAGATGGATCCCGATCGCGTCGAGCGCAGGACCAAAGAGGCCGCGTCGGCCGAAGGCGAAGAGAAGCGCGACGCCGCCGACGACCGGGGGCAGGATCATCGGAAGAGTCGTCAGCGCGCGAACGACGTCGCGACCTCGGAACTGCACGCGCGCATACACCCACGCGAGCGGGACGCCGAGCACGAGCGCGAGGGCAGTCGCGGCGAGCGAGACGACGAAGGACAGCCTGAGCGCGGTCGCGGCCTCGGGGGTACCCAGATCGCTGAGCGCGGTTTCCCAGGGCGCACGGGAGAGGAGCCCGACGAGCGGCAGCACGACGAAGGCGACCCCGATCGCCGCAAGAAAAGCGAAGAGGAGGGGAGGGCGCTCCGGCCTCATGGCTTCGAGAAACCGAGCTCCACGAGAATCTTCTGCCCGTCCGGCGAGACGAGGTAGTCGACGAACCGGTGCGCGAGCGCGCTCTTCGGCGAGCCCTTCACCACCGCGATCGGGTAGCGCGCGACGACCTGCTGCTGCTCCGGTATGTCAACGCCGGTCACGCGATCCGTCGCGGATTTCACGTCGGTGACGTACACGATGCCCGCGTCGGCCTCGCCGAGGCTGACCTTGTTCAGGACCGCACGGACGTCGACCTCCTGACTCACCGGCTTTGCGATGACGCCGGCCTTCCTGAGAGCATCGAGCGCGTACTTCCCTGCCGGCACCGTTGGCGCCGCGAGCACGAGGACCACGTCGGACCGCGCGAGGTCCGCGAGGGCGGCGATCTTCTTCGGGTTTCCCGGCGCGACGGCGATCGCGAGCCGATTGGTTGCGAACGCCGCCGGCGCACCGTCAAGAAGGTTCGCATCCACGACCTTCTGCATGTTCCCCTCGTCGGCGGAGGCGAAGACGTCGGCTGGAGCGCCGTTTGTGATCTGCGTCGCGAGCGTCGATGACGAGCCGAAGTTGAACGTGAAACGGACGCGCGTGTTCGTCTTGGCGAAGCCGTTGCCGGCTCTCGTGAAGGCGTCCGTCAAAGATGAGCCCGCGAAGACCGTCACGTTCTGGACCTCCGGGGTCACGGATGGCCCTGCCGAAGCGCAGCCGGTGAGCAGAGCCGCGAGGAGGAACGCCGCGCGCAAGGGCTAGCTCGAGCCGCGAGCGCGCTGCGCGATCTCGAGGCCAACATTGGTCGCCTTCACGACGCAGACGACGGCGACGCCGGGCTTGAGAGAAAGCTCGTCGACGGCCTCCGCGGTTATCAGGCTGACCAGCCGGTGCGGGCCGGCTTGGACTTCGACGACGGCCGCCACGCGGTCCTTCTCCACACGAGTCACGATCCCCGGGAATCGGTTCCGCGCGGATCGAGCGACGATGGGCTCCTCGCGCTTTCGCCGGGTCGACTGCAACCGGCGTACGTCGGCGATGCTGACGAGGCGCTGTCCACCGCCCGACCTCTGGACCGGCAGCCTTCCATCGGCCTCCCACCGCCGCAGCGTGTCGACGGTCACGCCGAGAAGCTCGGCTGCTTCGCCGATGCGAAGAGTCGCATTCCTAGGTTTCTTGGCAGCTGCGGCCATCTTTACCTAGGTATTCTAGTCATCTCCGCGCGGACGGCCATGGTTAGGCCGCGTCGCGCCGCTCGCCGTCGGCGGCGAGCGCAGCCTCGGCTTGACGGAGGAGCGCGGTCGTCGTCGCGACCTCCTCGCTCCAGGTCGCCGCGCCGGCGCGAACGTTCCAGCGGGCCGCGCCGAACGCGCGGACCGTCGAGGTCATGGTGCGCATGAGCTCGTCGAGCCGGGCACGCACAAGCGTGCAGAGACGCTCTTCTCTCGCCGGGTCTCGCCCAGCCGGTGCGATGGCGGCAACGCCCGACTCGCCGTAGCGGTAGGCGCTGACGTCACCGCCGAGCAACGTCGCGGTCGCCCCGAGGGTCGCCCGTATCGCCCGATGGACCATGGCACGGCGCGTCGTCTCGCCGACGCCGTCGACGTCGACCTGCCCCAGAACGACCGCGAACGTGGGTCCACCATCGCGCGCGGCCGCGATCCGCTCGCGGACCGACGCGACGAGCACCCGATCGAGGTACGCCTCGGCGACGGGGCGTGCGCGCGGCGGCTCGGTCTCCGCGACGATCGGGAACGGCCGCGGCTCGGCGTCTCCGAGCAGCCGGACCAGGGTGGGCAGCATCTCGGACCAGCGCTCACGCTCGCAGGTCCGCTCTGCGGCGCCGAGCGAGGTTAGGCACACGCTCGCCGCGCCGGCCGGCGCGACGTACCCGCCCTCGACCAGGGACTGCAGCGCGCGACCAAATGCTCCCGAAGCGAACGGCAGCCGCTCGGCCGCGATGGCCGCAAGGAGTGCCGCCGGCCGAGAGGGTCCAGCCGCGAGGCTCTCGAGCAGGTAGAGACGAAAGAACGCGGTCGCGAGGCCGGTGGCGCTGGGGCGGACCATGTCCCCTCCGAAAGCCACGAGATAGAGCGACCGCGCCTTGAGGTGGCCCGCGACGTGCCGTGAACGAACGAAATTGGGCATGAACGAGCGCGCGCTTCTCATCGTGAATCCCGGGGCCGGGAAGCGGCACGCCAAGGACGGTGATCTCGAAGAGTGCATCCGTACTCTGACCGGCGCCGGTTTCGACATCGACCTCCGCGAGACCGGAACAGACGGGCCGACGTCCGCGGATCTCGCGAAGACCGCGGTGTCGCAGGGCTTCGGGGTGGTGATCGTTGCCGGCGGTGACGGGACCGTCGCCCCGGCCGCCGCCGTGCTGCTCGAGACGAATGTGACCCTCGGGATCCTCCCGTTCGGCAGCTACATGAACATCGCGAACGGCCTGGGCATCCCACTCGAGCCGATCGAGGCTGCGCGCGTGATCGCGAAGCGCAACGTCAAACGCGCGGACGCCGGCGAGGTCGCGGGAAAAATCTTCTTCGAGACCTGCGGGGTCGGCCTGGACGCCGACGCGTTCGGCGCGGCGCGTCTGGTGGAGCGCCGTCGCTGGGGTCCGGCGTTTCGCCGGGTGCGGCGATGGGCCACCGCACGAACGCATGCCGTCGAGATCACCCTCGATGGCAAGACCGAGCGCCACCGCGTGCTTCAGATCCTCGTCGTGAACAGCCCGTACTACGCGTGGGCGCTGCCGATCGTGCCCAATGCCGACATGACCGATGGCCTCCTCGAGGTCGCCATCTTTCCGCGCAAGGGGCGGCTCGACCTTCTGCGCTGGGCACTCGAGATCTGGCGGACTGGGCGACCGGGCAGACCGCCTCGCCTTCTGCGTGGGAAGGTGATCGCGATCGCATCTTCGGAGCCCGTTCCGGTCCACGCCGACGGTCAGATCGCCGGCCGGCTCCCGGTCACCGTACGCTGCTGCGAAGGCGCGCTACGCGTGTTCGCATGAATTTGCGGCCGATGTCGACCCACGTGCGCACGTGGATGCCCAACCCCGACAGGGTCCCGGTCACCTTGCCTTCGCTGAGCGCGACCAGCAGCTCCTGCGGAGTCACGAATGGCGCGACGTCGACGTATGCCCGACCGATCTCGATCGGTCGATGAGAATCGCTGCCGACGCCGCCCGGGAGCGAGTGCTGCCGTGCGAACTCGAGAGCGAGAACGTTGCTCGACGAGGCGACCTCACGGGCGTTGAACACCTCGACGATGTCCAGGCTCGGCGCGACCCGCTCGAGCACGGAGCGGCGGAGATGCCGTCGGCGGTTCCGGCTGAAGGGATGAGGGACGTAGGCGAGTCCACCCTGCTCGTGGATGAGATGGATGCTGTGCTCTGCGCTCAGTCCCGGAGCGACCGGCTTCTCGAGATAGAGGCCCACGAGCTCGCCATCCGCCGTTGTGATCTCTTCTCCGACGATGACCTGGAGCCCGGTGTTCATCTCGCGAAGGCGGAGCGCGCCCTCGATCGTGTCGTGATCGGTGATGCAGACGGCGCCGAGCTCTGCATGACGGGCCAGCTCGGCGAATTGAGCCAGCGCGACGCGACTGTCGCGCGAGTACTCGGTGTGCATGTGCATGTCCAGACGGACGCGTTCCATCCGGCGAGTGTGCGGCAGTTCGCGTGCCGCCCGCCGCGGTCAGGCTCGGAGGCTGGGTCCGTTGGCTTCGGCGAACGCGAGGATGTTGACGATCCGCTCGACATCCGCAGCCGATGTGCGACCGAAGGCGGTGTCGCCGAGGGCCAGGGCCGCTGATGCGGCGGTCGTCGAGTCGAGGGCTGGACTGTGAACGCCGCGGGCCTTGCGGACCCGGTCGAACGCGGCGGCGAGTCGAGCCCCCGTCTCGCGCCGCAGCTCGCGCGCGACGGTACGCAGCTGGGCATCGATGCCGCAGGCTTCGATCATCGCTTGGAGCAGAGCTGGATCGGAGCCCGCGATGACGCGGACGACCTCACCCGCGGTGGCATCCGCCTGCTCCGGCCCGAGGGCGTCGAAGGCTTCGACGCGGAAGGAGTGCTCCTGGTCGATGAGGAAATGCATGAGCTCGGCCTTGTTGACGAACTGGTGATAGAACGTGCCGATCCCCACACCGGCCACGCGGCAGATCTCGTGGACGCCCGCCTCGTACCCGGCCTGTGCAAAGACCCGTCGCGCGGCGGACACGATGCGCGCGCGATTTTCTTCCCGGCCGTGTGCCTCGCCGGTCGTTCGTTCCGTCAGACCATCCAATGTCGCTTGGCCCAAGGTTAGAGCACAACCTTCGGATCGTCCCCTTCAATTGGATGGGACGCGCGATTCAGCCGCGGAACAAGGCGTTGAAACGCGATTCAGCGACGCGATCGGCGGGGGAAGCGCAAACTCGAATCATGGGGGGAGCGGACACCGGCCGGTCGGCCGTCGACTCGCAACGCGGCGGGATCGCCGTCATCGGCTCGGACGGCACCGTCACGTGGACAGACGAGGCGTGGACTTCCACCGACGATCAGGACGATCTGCCGCGCGTACCGATCGGAGCGAACCTCCTTGATGCGTACCGCGACTACGCCGATCCACGGACGCGCGCTATCGCGAGCGCAATCACCGCGGTCTTCGACGGCACGGCGACCTATTTCGAGATCGAGCACCGCGCCGATCGCGAGAGTCAAACGTCCTTCCTTACGTCGGTCGCTGCGCTACGCGGAGATGGTGCCGGCGTGGTCCTCATCACCAGGGTCGTCGGCGGACGCGAGCCGACTAACCGCGATCGCATGCCGAACGTTAGGGCTACCGGCGGGCAGTCAGCCGGCAACGGGGTCGAACGGCTGACGCCGAGAGAGCGCGAGGTGCTTGACCTGATGGCACTGGGCCTCGACAACCGCGCGATCGCGGCAAAGCTTGGGATCGAGTACACGACCGTCCGCGGACACGTGCGCTCCGTGATCGAGAAGCTCGGAGCCCGATCGCGCCTCGAAGCAGTGGCTCGCGCGTACCAGGGCGGTTGGGTGCGCAAGCCATGACCGGAGTTGCTCCCGCGGCTTGGCCGGAGCTCCCCATCCCGAGCCACGCGTCCCTCCTGGCCTGGGGGACAGATGAGATTCGCGACGTCTCGCTCTCGTTCATCACGCAGGGCCTCGATCACCCCGACGAGGCGCTCTTCTGCTTCGGCCGGCCGGGCATTGGCGAGCTCTTGTTGCGGGACCTGGAGCGGCGGACCGGCCGCGACCTTTCGTCCGACCATCGCGAGGGCCGCATCGTTCTTGGCAAGTCAGACCCTGACGTGGACCGGCAGCTCGAAAACGTGGTCGGACCGCTGGAGACGTTTCGCGAGAAGGGCTTCCGCGTCGTCCGATTCATTGGGATCGTTGCGTGGAACGCTCCCGATTTTCCGCCACCCGAAGATTTCCTGTGGTTCGAATCGAAAGTGACCGAAGTCCTTGAGGGTTCCCGGGTCATCTGTCTGTGCCCTTACGACATCGCAAACATGCCCGCTCGGGCCATCGCATACGGAGCACTCGAGGCACATCCCTTCGTGCTGAGCGGCGGCAAGCTGCGCGCGAATCCGCTGTTCATTCCGCCCGACCGCTATCTCCGCGACCGCTTGCTCGATCTGCCGCGTCTCGAAGCGGCCCCGGATCGCTAGGTCAACCGAGCTTCGGGAGACTGTCGAGCGCGTGGCCTACGTACCCAAATCCGATGAATCCGAGCACCGCGATACAGACGAGGAACGCGAATATCCAGAGCAGGAACGCGGTGTTCCTGACGTGGGTGCTGTCGTCCTCAACTTGCTTCGCTGGTTATTTCTCCTCCATCGACTTCGCGATGGCGGCGAGGAACTCCTTGTTCGTCTTGGTCTTGCCGAGGCGCTGCAGCAGCAGCTCCGTGCCTTCAATCTGACCCACGGCCGAGAGCATCTTCCGCAGCAGGATCACCTGCCGCATGACCTCGGGTGCGAGGAGCATCTCTTCGCGGCGTGTGCCTGAAGCGGGGATGTTGATGGCCGGGAAGGTGCGGCGCTCCTGGAGCTTGCGGTCCAGGATCATCTCCGAGTTGCCGGTGCCTTTGAACTCTTCGTAGATCACATCGTCCATCCGCGAGCCGGTGTCGACGAGGCAGGTCGCGAAGATCGAGAGCGAACCACCGCCTTCGATGTTTCGCGCCGCACCGAAGAAGCGCTTCGGGGGGTAGAGCGCGACCGGGTCCATGCCACCCGACAGCGTGCGGCCGGACGGCGGAACCGCGAGGTTGTACGCGCGGGCGAGGCGGGTGATGGAGTCGAGAAGGATGACCACGTCCCGGCCGGTCTCCACCAGGCGCTTCGCGCGCTCGAGCGCGAGCTCGGCGACGCGGGTGTGGTTCTCGGTGGGCTCATCGAACGTTGACGAGAACACCTCGCCCTTGATGGAGCGGCGGATGTCGGTGACTTCCTCAGGCCGCTCGCCGACGAGCACGACCATGATGTGGACGTCCGCATGATTCCCGGAGATGCCGTTCGCGATGTCCTTGAGTAGCTGTGTCTTTCCTGCCTTCGGCGGAGACACGATCAGCGCGCGCTGGCCATAGCCGAGGGGATTTACCAGGTTGATCAGGCGCTGGCTGAGGTTCCCCGGGTCGACCTCGAGGTCGAACATCTCGTCCGGGAAGACGGGCACGAGGTTCTCGAAGACCGGCCGCCGCTTCGCTTGCTCCGGGTCGACGCCATTGACGGCGTCGACGCGCAGGAGGCTGAAGTACTTCTCGCTGTCCTTCGGGGGTCGCGTTCCGCCCGTGACGAAGTCGCCCGTCCTGAGGCCGAGCCGGCGGACCTGGCTCGAACCGACGTAGACATCTTCCGGTGACGGGAGAAGAGAGCGGCGCCGGAGGAAACCGAAGCCGTCCTCGACGATCTCGAGGATGCCCTGCGCGAAGATTTGGCCTTGAGCCTCGGTCTGTTCCTGAAGGATGCGGGTGATCAGGTCCTGCTGGCCGAGGCCGGCAGCGCCTTCGATGTTGAGCTCCTTGGCGATCTCGGCGAGCTCTTTCGGCTTCTTGTCGTTGAGCTCGCCGATCGAGTAGAACTTGCGACTCGGTGCCGGCGGTGAGGGCTCGCGGCGAGTGGCCGTTGCGGTGGCGGTGCCGCCGTTGGTGGCGGGGCCGTTCGTGGCCGGACCGTTGGGGGCGTTCGTGGTGGGGGTCTCTTTGCTGGTGGGGTTGTTCTCTGCTGAGGTGGGTTCTGGATTGTCCAAGCGGTGTGTTCGCTCCTTAGTTTGCCTGCGGCCTTGTTGCCCAGGTCTCTGGCTTTGTGGGTCCGGTGGGCGCATCAGGTGCGCGCGCATCCGGCTCGTGAGAAGGGGAAAAGGTTGCGTAGGCCAGTATACAGCGGCATGCCGGCCCTGACCACGGCCCAAGTAAACGACCTCGTGGCGCTCTCGCGGGACATCCACGGACATCCCGAGCTCGCCTACCAGGAGCGTCGTGCGCTCACCGCGATCAGCGCGCTCCTCGAGCGCGCTGGCCACCGTGTGGAGCGGGGCATCGGAGGGCTCGAGACCGCGTTTCGTGCGCGCGTCGGTCCCGCCGACGGTTCAGCCGTCGCCCTGCTCGCCGAGTACGACGCGCTCCCCGACGTCGGACACGGTTGTGGTCACAACCTGATAGCGATCAGCAACGTTGGTGCCTACCTCATCGCCGCGGCGAGCGCCGCCCGGCTCGAGGTCGGCGTGGAGCTCATCGGCACCCCCGCTGAGGAGAACGGCGGCGGCAAGATCGACCTGTTGCGTCGCGGCGTATTCGATCGCACCGCGGCGGCGCTGTCGTCACACCCGTCGGGGCAGGTGGGATGGTCGGTAAGCGGAACAGGCCTCGGCGTCGTCGGCAAGCGCGTGACTTTCACGGGCGTCGCCTCGCACGCGGGCTCTGCGCCCGAAAAGGGCCGCAACGCGCTCAACGCCGTCATCCGGTTCTTCGTGGGGATCGACGGATGGCGCCAGCAGCTCGAGGTGGACTCGCGCGTGCATGGCTACATC
>VBIZ01000143.1 GCA_005880575.1 Chloroflexota bacterium
AACGATCATGTTCACGCCCGAGCTTCCGAAGACCCGCTCCGGAAAGATCATGCGTCGCCTGCTTCGTGACATCGCGAACGGGACGCCCTTGGGCGACACGACCACCCTCGCCGATTCGACCGTCGTCGAGTCCATCCGCACCGCATCGGCTACAGGCAAAGACGACTGAAGGCGGGTTCGCGGGCGGCCGACGCCGTGCGGGATGAGCGGCGTCGGGGTCTTCTGAGCGAGCGGCCCCTAGGCGGCGGTCCATCGCGATCCCACCGGGGCCGAGCGAAGAAGACCTCGGCGCCGTCACTCCCCGAGGCACGGCAGGATCGGCCCGCGCCGCAGTTGCTTCGAGGCGTGAAAACCCGAATTGACGATGCGGAAGGAAAGACGTAGATATGCCCCTTATCTCGCTCGCATTGGGTATCGGTGGGAGGTGACCAGGCAGGCGACCAGCTCGTGAACCGATCATCTCTGGCTCTTTGAGACGCGTCGTCATATTGGAGGGGGACAACTTGGCAACGCGAACAGCGACCGGGGTCGCCACGACGAGGCGCGCGTACGGTTTACCGTTCGTCATCAGCGCTTCATCGGCCGGCACCGTGATCGAGTGGTACGACTTCTATCTCTACGCCACGCTCGCGCCCTTCTTTGCGCCGATCTTCTTCCCGAGCGGCAACGACACGGCGTCACTTCTCTCGGCGTTCGCGACGTACGCGGCGGGCTTTCTCGTCCGACCGTTCGGCGCCGTCTTCTTCGGAGCGCTCGGCGACATCATCGGCCGCAAGTACACATTCCTGGTCACGATCACGGTCATGGGTCTCGCCACCGTGCTCGTCGGGTTCCTGCCCACATACGCGCAGATCGGCATCTTCGCGCCGGTCATCCTCGTCGCGCTGCGCCTTCTCCAAGGCCTGGCGCTCGGTGGCGAGTACGGTGGCGCGGCGATCTACGTCGCGGAACATGCACCCGACAACAAGCGCGGTCTGTACACCGCGTGGATCCAGACGACCGCGACCGTCGGGTTCTTCCTCGCACTCGCGATCATCCTGGCGTTCCGCTTGAACATGACCGCGAAGGAGTTCACGACCGACGCGCCGCTCTTCCTCGGCCTTTCAGGCGGGTGGCGTTACCCGTTCCTGATCTCCGCGATCCTGGTCGCGTTCGCGCTCTACATCCGGCTAAAGCTCCGTGAGACGCCGCTGTTCGCACGGCTCAAGGAGGCTCGGCAGTCCGTCACGGGAGCAGGGAACTGGGCCAGCGAGTCCTTCGGCGGCCGCAAGGTCGGGGTCATCCTCCTCGTCCTTCTAGGCCTCACCGCGGGTCAGGGCGTGGTCTGGTACCAAGGCCAATTCCAGGCGCTCAACTTCATGACGATCTATCTGAAGCTGACGTTTACGCAGGCCTATCCGATCATGCTGTGGGCCGTCGCGCTCGGAACCCCGTTCTTCCTCGTGTTCGGGTGGCTCTCCGACAAGATCGGCCGCAAGATCATCATCCTTGCCGGCTGTCTGATCGCGGCGATCACGTATCTGCCCATCTATCAGCAGATGTACGAGCACGCGCACGTTACGAAGGACGCCGCTTCCGGTCTTATTACCGCAGCCAACCCCGATACGGTGATCCTGACCGCCCTCGTGTGGATTCAGGTCATCTACGTCACGATGGTCTACGGGCCGATCGCGGCTTTCCTCGTCGAGTACTTCCGCGCGAAGGTCCGCTACACCTCGCTCTCGATCCCTTACCACTTTGGCAACGGCTGGTTCGGCGGATTGCTCCCGCTTCTCTTCACGGGTCTTGTCGGAGCGACCTATCCCGAGGGCGTCAAGAACGCCGCCGGGCAGCTGCTCTACGTTCCATTCCTGCAGAACTTCATGGGTCTCCCGATCAAGACCGACATCTCGCTGCGCCAGTTCAACACTACGAACGATCCCAACGGCAACATCTATCTCGGCCTGGCGTACACGATCATCGTCGCGCTGATGACCGTGGTCATCGGCACGCTGTTCCTCCGCGAACCACGTGGGGCAAAGATCTGGTCGGAGGTCGGTGGCGAAGAGCCCGGCATGGTGACCGAGGCGACTCCCGCCGAGTAGGCGATCCGCTCGTAAAGAAGGGAGGGAGGCTCGTGCCTCCCTCCTTTTCATTTCGGTCGGCGGCTCTTCAGCCGCTCCTCTTCCGCGATCTCGGCGTCGAGGCCGGTGCGCCGGTTCCACGACTCCCAGCCTTCCCAGTTGGCCATGAAGAACGTGAAGCAGACCACGTACATCGCCGCGAGCAGACAGATCGTCGCGCCGAGAAGAAGTAGCGCTCCACCGGGGTTGGCGACGTCTGCGTCAGTCACGAGCGCCAACGCTAGAGCGCAACGCGTGCCACGCGGGTTTCAGTGCAAGAGCGGCTTCTCCAGCTGGACATGTGCCGGCAGCATCTGATAGCCGAGCTTCGCGTTGACCTCACGCATCGCCTTGTTCGGCTCATCGTTGGTCGTGAGCATCGCGCGCAGGCCATTCGCTTTTGCGCGCGAGAGCGCCTCGACCTTGATGGCGGTGGCCAGGCCCCTGCCTCGGTAGTCGCGCCCGACACCGGTCATCCACGTGTAGCCGTCCCGCGACTGACGCTTCCCGGTCATCGTGAATCCCGCGATCGTCTCGCCGTCGTAGGCCACGATGGACACGTCGCCGAGCATCTGCCCGCTCTCGAAACCCATGTTACGGAAGCGTTCGTACGGCCAGTGCGGCTTCGGGGTGGCCCAGGGGATGTCTTCCCACATCGGCGTCTCGGCGTCGTACAGGGAGCGGATGAACCGCTCGCGGCTCTCGGCGTCGCGGTCCTCGAGGATCTCGCCGATCGTCTTGAGCGCGATGCCTGATCCGCGTATCTCGTGGGTGCCTGCGCGAAACTGCGACGGATCGAATGATGCTCCACGTACGACTCGATGCGCCGTCCGATCTCACGGAACCCGCGCTTCGCGGCCCACGCCAGCGCATCTGGATGCGCCTGGCTGACCCCGGCGAGGAAACGAGGGGCCTTGCGGCGGATCGCCTCGTCGACGATCGCGGCCAGCAGGGAGCTCCCGATTCCTTTGCCGCGGTGGGCGCGCGCGACCGATACGCCGCCGCTCTGCGCGCCGTCCGGGTGCATGAATGCGCCTCCGGCGCCCACGTCGGCGATCGCGGCGACGTTCCCCAAACTGTCATCGACCGCGATGCGAAGTCGCGATTCATCAGGGGCCATCGTTTCCCAGGTCCGCCATTCCTTCGCGCTGCCTTGCTCCATCGGCCCGTACCAGGTATTGCGCTCGGCGACCCATGGCTCCCGATCGCGGTCCTCAAAGGGACGTGCGCGATAGCCCACGGGAAGGATCGCGGTGAGGCGCCCCGTATCCATGGCGATCATCGGAGCGGGACGATAGAGCCGCGTGATTCAGCGTCAAATCGCCCCCGATACGCTTCCGTCACGTGTATGACATCGATCGGACGGGAAATGCGGTCCCATGGCACCGCATTTGCCCCTCCTCGGTTGGCTCGCGAGAAGCGGGTGCCCAAGGAGGTTTTCGAATGGACGACAAGCTCGAAGGCAAGTGGGATCAGACAAAGGGCAAGATCAAGGAAGAGGCCGGCAAGCTCGGCGGCGACCGCTCGACCGAGATCGGCGGCAAAGTCGACCAGGGCAAAGGCAAGCTCAAGGAGGGCCTCGGCGAGGTCAAGGAAGAGCTCCACGACGAGCGGGTCGACCGCTAGCTAAACAGCCGCGGTGACGCGAGGCCCGGCGCACAATGAAACCGTGCGTCCGGGCCTTCGCTTAGTTCTCGCCTTTGCGCTGCTCTCGAGCGCCTGTGGCGCTCCCGCATCGCGGACGGTCGCGCGCGATCTCCCGCCGGTCAAGGTCTTCGCCAGCGCGAACGATCAGGTCACAGTCGACGTGCTCGAGCTCATCTGCCAGACCTGTGTCGAGCACATCCTCGCGGGGTGCCGGCGCATCGAGGGTGTGGCAGCGGTCGCCGTCGATCGGCGCGAGCGACTCATCACGCTCTATTTCGACTCAGCTCTGACCACACGCGCGCGGGTCGTGGCCGCCGTGGACGACGTGGTCGCGACCCTCCCCTGAGCCTCGGTCGAGCTCTCGTCGCGCATCACGCCGATCCGCTCGGTCACGTGATGGGGCTGCTCTCATTCGCTCTACCCCGGCGCCGCGACGGCTGCTTCCTCTACGTCAGCGATCGCGGGCTCGCGAATCTTGTCTTGACCCAGCGCGGATTCGGCGCGATCACCTTCGGGCATGTGATCGTCGCCAGCGTCGAACCGACGCCCGCGGTGTGGCGTCACGAGCTGCGGCACGTCGCGCAGTACGAACGGCTCGGCCTCTCGTTCCTTCCCCTGTACCTCTGGTATCGCGCGAGGCACGGCTACGCGGACCATCCATTGGAGCGGGACGCGTCGGAAGACCCTAGGCTCTTTTCTTAGTGGCCACGTACGACATCGCGATCCTCGGTGGCGGCCCGGGCGGATATGTCGCGGCTCTCCATGCCGCCGTGAAGGGCGCGAAGGTCGCGCTTGTCGAGAGGGATCGGGTGGGCGGGATCTGCGTGACCGTCGGCTGCATTCCATCGAAAGCCCTGCTCGACTCGAGCCACGCGTACTGGGTGACCACGCACGGCGAGGATCACGGCATCCACGTGGAGGGCGCTCGGTTCGAGCTCCCGAAGGCTGTCGCCCGCAAGGACCGCGTCGTCGCGCAGCTCGTTTCGGGCGTCGAGGCGCTCCTCAAGGGACGGAAGGCCGATCTCATCAAGGGGGAGGGGACGGTCGTCTCCCCGACACAGATTCGGGTCGGGAGCCAGACGGTCGACGCAAAAGCGCTGATCGTGGCGACCGGGTCGAAGGTCGGGATTCCCCCGATCAAGGGGCTGGCCGAGGCGAAGCCGCTCGATAACGTCGGCGCGCTCGCCCTCACTGAGATCCCGAGGCGACTCATCGTGATCGGCGGCGGCGCGGTCGGGCTCGAGCTCGGCACCTTCTTCTCAGAGATTGGAAGCGATGTCACCGTGCTCGAGATGCTCCCGCAGCCGATCGCATACGCGGACGCGGAGATCGTGCGCGCTCTCGTGCGCGCGCTCGAGCAACGTGGGGTGAAGGTGCGCACGAACGCGAAGGTGACCGAGGTGAAGCGCAACGGGTCGGTCGTCTCGGTAAGCGCCGAGATCGACGGGAAGCAGGAGTCCTTTGAAGGCGAGCACGTTCTCCTCGGGGCCGGTCGGGTCGCGAACCTCTCCGGCGCCGAACAGGCCGGCTTCACCACGAACCGCCTGGGGATAACCGTCGACGACCGCATGCGCACCAATATCTCCGGCGTTTGGGCGATCGGCGACTGCATCGGCGATCCCCGCGCGCCGAAGCTCGCGCACGTCGCCTCGGCCCAAGGTGAGGTCGCCGTCGACACGATCCTTGGCGAGGATGCCGTGATGAGCTACGACGTCACGCCGAACGTCGTGTACACGCATCCCGAGGTCGCGCAGGTCGGATTGACCGAGGCGCAAGCCAAGGAGAAGTACGGCGGCGACATGAAGGTCGCGCGCTACAACTTCCGCGCGTCAGGGCGCGCGCTTGCGCTCGGCGAGGTCGACGGGCTGACGAAGATCGTCACGGCGGGGAAGGATCAGCGGATCGTCGGCGTGCACATCGTCGGGCCGCAGGCGAGCGAGCTCATCGCCGAGGCGACGCTGGCGATGCGGCTCGAGGCGACCGTCGAGGACGTGATCGCGACGATCCACGCGCATCCAACGCTGGCCGAGAGCTTCCGCGAGGCCGCGCTCTCGGCCGCGGGGCGGCCCATCCACTCGCCGCGCTAGCCGCTTCGAAACCGCACGTCCATCGGGCCGTCCTTCTTCGCTTCGCGGATCTCGATCTGTGGCGCGCCGCGTTCACGCAACGCGGCATAACGCCACTCCGCGTCGGCGAGATCCGTGGCCCCGACGATGACCGAGGAGATGCCCATCGCGCCGTTCGCGTGGTCCGCCGCCGCGCCGCCGGGGACGCGAAACTCCCGCGGCGTGAGGTCCTCGATGATGAAGGGAAGAGGCGGCTTCAGGACCGCGGTCCGCCAGGTGAGCTCCACGCCGTCGGGCGTGGTGCGGCCGCCCTGGTGCGGCGGGCTTTTCACCAGGTCGGCGAGCGCCGCCGTGTCGGCCGCGATGTCGTCGGACAGGAGTGCGAAGTCAGCGATCCCACCGCCGTCGGCCGCGATCTTCCACCAGCGATTGGTCTGCGATCGGCTGAGATCGTGGAACCCGACAAGCTCGAGATAGGTTCCGTCGGCGAAAGGGATGAGCGCGTTGTGGGTCATGCCATCGGCGTGCTCGCCGCCCGGGGTAACGGTGAAGCCGCGGCGACGGTGGTCGTCGATGGCGGTCTGGAGATCGCGGAAGACATAGACGACGTGGTCGAGCTGGCGGAGCATGCGCGAATAGATAACACGAGGGCGGACCGACTGCGGGCCGTGCGAGGCTCGAACTCGCGCGCTCTCACTTAGAAGGCGAGTGCTCTATCCAACTGAGCTAACGGCCCGGACCTCGCAATTATGAATGCGGTCGGTTTCAAAAGCGGAGGGCATGTGCGACACATGGGTGGCGCCGCGCTCGCATCTCCTTGACGTGGGCAAGGTGCTCCCCCCGGGTTCCGTAAATACCAGAGGTGCTTGTACTCGACGCAACACCGGTTCGCACCAGGACTGAGGGATACCCAGCTCTCGATCCTCGAAGCCGAAATCGCGAGAGGCTTTTCAACGCGGCAGCGCGCGCACGTTTTCGTGTCCGCCGAAACGACAGAACAGGCATTCTATCGGATCCGAAGTACTTCAGTCACCTGACTTCGTCGTCGTGATCGTCTGACCCGACCTTCTTAGTTCCGCGCCCACGAACCGCGCGTTGAGTTGATGAAGTTTCGGCTGGATCGGCCGCTCACCGAATCGAGGGAGGGCAGCGGCGCCAGCGTCGGGGCGTTCCGTTGAGTGAGCGTGCGACCCGTCCGGACCTTCTATGGGGAAGGGACGTAGGGGACGGAGGTTTTCGCATGCGCGATCTGACACGTTCCGGCGTCTTTGCACTCGTCATCACGATCATCGTCCTCGCGATCACGGCCACACCGGGCGGCGCGAATACGTTTGCGTTCAGGACACTCGATGGAAGTGGAAACAACTTTCTCCATCCGGCCTGGGGCCGGGCAGGCACTGTGTACCTTCGCGTCGCGCCGACGAACTACGCCGATGGGATCTCCAGCATGGCGAGCGGTCCGTCGATGCGATACGTCAGCAATCGCGTGTTCAACGACGTGGGCCAGAACATCTTCTCGGAGAACGGCGTCACCCAGTGGGGTTGGGTTTGGGGACAGTTCATCGACCACGACATCGGCCTTCGCGACGAACGCGCTGCCGAGAGGGCGCCGATCGGCTTCGACACGGCCGATCCGCTCGAAGAGTTCACGAACGACTTCGGCTCGATCAGCTTCTCGCGCACGCCCGCCGCTCCGGGAACGGGCGTCAGCACTCCCCGGCAGCAAGTGAACACGCTGAGCAGCTACATCGACGCATCGACCGTTTACGGCGTCGATTCCCAACGCCTCGAGTGGCTTCGAGTCGGACCGGTCGACGGCGACATGTCGAACAACGGCGCCCGCCTTTTGCTCACCGCTGATGGGTTCCTGCCACGCGTGGGCGCCCGCGGCGATCCCTCGACCACGCCCGCGATGGATTTGATGGGTCCTCTCCTGGGGACATCAGACCGCGCGGTGGTCGCGGGCGACGTCCGTGCCAACGAGAACATCGCGCTGACTTCGCTCCACACGCTCTTCGCGCGCGAGCACAACCGGATCGTCGCCTTGCTGCCGACGTGGCTCTCAGCGGAGGAGCGTTTCCAGATCGCGCGCCGCATCGTCGGCGCGGAGATCCAATACATCACGTACACGCAGTTTCTGCCGGCACTCGGCGTCCGGCTAAATCCCTATCACGGGTACGACCCCACCGTGAATTCCGGACTCTCGAATGAGTTCGCGGTCGTGGGCTACCGCGCGCACAGCATGGTCCACGGCGAGTTCGACACGACCGTTCCCGCCGGCACCTACACCGACGCGCAGCTCGCCGCCTTCGCGGCACAGCAGGTCCGTGTGGAGCCCGACGGCGACCAGGTCACGCTCGAGATCCCCCTCGCCGCCGGGTTCGGCAACCCCGATCTGCTCCAGGATCTCGGCGTTGGACCGTTTTTCAGAAGCCTTTCCCAGCGGCAGTACAAGAACGACGAGCAGATCGACAACGCGCTTCGGAGCGTGCTCTTCCAGGTCCCCAAGCCGGGCATCGCCGATCCCACGGTCTGCGGCGTGCCTCTCGTCAACCCGGACTGTTTCAGTGGCGTGAGCGACCTCGGCGCCATCGACATAGCTCGCAGCCGCGATCATGGGCTGCCGACGTATAACGACCTGCGTCGCGCGTATGGCCTCGCGCCGAAGAAATCCTTCGTCGACGTCACCGGAGAGGCCACCGAAAGCTTCCCGGTCGATCCGTTGATCGACGCACGCGATCCGATCAATGACCCGCACATCCTCGACTTTGTCGAGCTCCGCGACGCCAAAGGGAACCTCGTCACCCCGGGCACCCCGGCGGCCGACGAGGAGGTGGTCATTGGCGTCCGCAGGACCACCGTGGCCGCTCGACTCAAGGCGGTCTACGGGACCGTCGACCGGCTGGACGCGTTTGTGGGAATGGTGTCCGAGCGCCATCTGAAACACACGGAATTCGGCGAGCTCCAACTCGCTATCTGGACGAAGCAGTTCACGGCGCTGCGCGACGGTGACCGCCTCTTCTACCGGAACGACCCGTTACTTCGCTTGATCAACCACGAGTTCGGCATCGACTACCGGCTCACACTCGCAGAGATCGTGAAGCTCAATACCGGAGTCACGCTTCAGCGGGATGTCTTCACCTTCGATCGCCACTGATCTCGACATCGTGGGGAGGGAGCGTGGCGCGTTGGCGCGCCTCCCTCCTTTACTCCAGACGGACTCGCGTTGCCGGCACGTCGAAGATCACAAGCTTGGCTCCGGTGATGGACGGATTCACCTCGAAGATGATCGGGACGACTATGGCGCGGCCCACGGGAAAGCTCGCCGGCCACAAGTACGGTGACTCCGCATTCACCGAGCTCGAGTACACACCACTTGTCGTTGGCTGCGCCGCGTATTCTTCGCCGCTCGCGGTCGTGAGCGAAAAGTTGCTCGGCAGTAGCTGAGCGCTCGCGGGTCCCCGGTTCGTCGCCGCGACTTGGACCACGACGTAGGTGCCGCGCGCTTTCGATGCGCCGATCGTCGCGACACGCCGGACGTTGCCGACGCTATACGTCCAGTTGGGTGCCGTGAGCGAGGTGCCCACGCCGACCGTGGCGGCCGAGGTGCTGCTGCCGCTCGTGAGCGCACGGATGGATGGCACGCTGAACACCGC
>VBIZ01000144.1 GCA_005880575.1 Chloroflexota bacterium
CTTCATCGTCCTTCGCGCGCTTCGCGAATCCGAAGGCACGGCGCTCGCCGTGAGCGACGACGAGATCGCCGAGGCGATGCGGCTGGCGGGCGAAGACGAGGGGCTCCTCCTCTGCCCCGAGGGCGGGTGCGCTCTCGCCGTCACGCGGGAGCTCCGCCGCAGCGGCTGGATCGCGGAGTCGGATGAGGTCGTGATCTTCAACACCGGGACCGGCCTCAAGTACGCGGAGTTCCTTCAGGGCGACGAGGCGCGGCACCTCGACGCGAACGAGCTTCCCGATGAATAGGCGATGAGCGCCACGCTCGCGCCGCGCCGGGGCATCCTGGGCGGTGCCGTTCTCGTCGCGATCGGCGGGGCGTTCCTGCTGCCGCCGCTCGGGGTGCCGAACGCGGGCGCCTACCTCTTCGTCGCGCTCGGCGTCGCCTTCGCAGCGGCGTGGTGGGTCGGCGCGCGGCAGTACGTGTATGTGGTGCCGGCGTGCGTGCTCATCGGGTTTGGGCTCGGCCTGGTTACGCCGGCGCTGTTCGATCTTCCAGCGGACACGGCAGGCCCCGTCTTCCTCGGGATGCTCGCCGCGGGCCTCGGTGCCGTGTTCGTGCTCGCGCCCGCACGGCGAGCGCCGCTTCTTCTCGCCGGAGTGCTCGCGGTCGTGGCGATCGCCGATCTCTTCCTGCAGATCGATCTGGTGCCGCTCGCATTGCAGCCGTATTTCGTGCCGGTGGTGTTGATCATCGTGGGTCTCTACCTTCTGGTCGAGCCGCGAGACCGGTAGCGGCATAGCATCACGAACGTGGCCATCGCTCCGAACATCCTTGGACTCGTCGGCCAGACGCCACTCGTCCGGCTGTCGCGCATCGGCAAGGGACTGCGTCCGACGATCGTCGCGAAGCTCGAGCATTTGAACCCGGGCGGTTCCGTGAAGGACCGCATCGGCCTCCTCATGATCGAAGACGCGGAGCGGCGCGGTCTCCTTCGACCGGGCGGAACGATCGTCGAGCCGACGAGCGGCAATACCGGAGTCGGTCTGGCGATGGCCGCTGCCATCAAGGGGTATCGGGTCATCTGCACGATGGCCGACAAGCAGAGTCAGGAGAAGCGCGACCTCTTGCGCGCCTACGGCGCGGAGGTGGTGGTGTGCCCCAGCGCGGTGCCACCGGAGTCTCCCGAGTCCTATTACAAGGTCGCGGACCGGCTCACGCGGGACATCCCCGGCGCGTTCCAACCGAACCAGTACTACAACGCGATGAACCCGGAGGCCCACTACCGGACCACGGGCCCTGAAATTTGGAAGCAAACGGAAGGGAAGATCACGCATCTGGTCGCCGGGGTAGGCACCGGGGGAACCGTGACTGGAGCAGGTCGGTTTCTCAAGGAACAATCGAAGGCCATCGTCATCGTGGGCGCGGATCCCGAGGGATCGCTCTACACGGGCGACATCCATCCGTACAAGACCGAAGGTATCGGCGAAGATTTCTATCCGGGAACGTTCGACCCAGCGATGGTCGACCGTTGGGTGCGCGTCTCCGACCGCGACTCCTTTCTCACGGCGCGTCGCCTGACTCGAGAGGAGGGCATCCTCGTCGGCGGCTCGTCGGGGACCGCGATGTTCGCAGCGCTCGAGGTCGCGAAGGACCTCGACGAGAGCGCCCTCGTGCTCGTTCTGTTCGCGGACTCCGGGCGCAACTACCTGTCGAAGATCTTCAACGACGAGTGGATGCGACAGAACGGCTTCCTCGGGCGCATCGGGCCGGCGACGGTGGGCGATGTCGTCAAGGATCGCGCCGGGACGCCGGAGCTCATCGTCGTTTCCAAGACGGAGACGGTGAGGCGCGCCATCGACACGATGCAGCGCTACGGGATCTCGCAGATCCCGGTGACCGCCAACGGCGCCGCGGGTGCGGTGACCGACATCGTGGGCAGCGTTTCGGAGAAGACGATGCTGGATCGAGTGTTTCGGGAACCCGCGCTCGTCGACGAGCGGGTCGAGCGCGTGATGGATCCGCCTTTCCCGGTCGTTCAGGCGACCGACGACATCGAGCGCCTGTACCAGGAGCTGTCCGGCGGTGCCCCGGCACTTCTTGCCGCGCGCGACGACCGGCCGGTTTCGATCATCACGAAGGCAGACCTGCTCGAGTTCGTCGCGCACCAGCGGCGAGTCGCGCCCCGCTAGCCGTCCTTCGCGCGCGTCTCATTGGCGACACGCTCCCGCATGCTCCTCACGACGATCTCGAGCTCCACCAGCGTGACTCCGCCGGTCGGCTTCCACTCGTGCGGGCCTCTGCGTACGTCGGACGGGCAAAATGCCCATTGCTTGTCCTGGATGGTGAGGTGGTCGACGAGAGCACCGTTCTTGTTCAGATGCGCGGAAGCCACGCAGACGAACCCGATACGCGCACCCGCCGTCCCCATACCCATCTGTGTGCGCCATGACAACGCGTAATCTCAAGTGACGATTCGGCCAATACCAAGCGTCCCCCCCGCGTGGGTAATGACCGAAAGTCCATATACTTTCGTTCGATGCCGATCCAGCGGCCACTCACTCCGAGGCAGCACGTCATCTTGCGCAGCGTCGCGCGCGGGAAGACGAACAAGGACATCGCCGCGCAGCTCGGTATCTCGGAGCAAGGCGTCAAGGTCCACATCTCCCGACTGCTCGAGCGCTATGGCGCCGAGAACCGCGTCGAGCTCGTCAGCCTCACCCGCGCATGGCCGGAAGCGGAGGAGCGCGCGTACGACGAGCTGTCGAGTGACATCGCCGGAATACGACGGGGTTTGGACAAGACCTTCGAGGACGCGACCGCGTTCGGGGATACGCACACCGGCAACGGACACCCTGTCGCCGCCAACCCCAGAGGACATACCAACGGCCACAGGTCAGCGAGCAGGGCTGATCTCACCACCGAGGTGCGCTCGCTTCGCGAGACGCTCACCGAGATCAACGTCGCTCTCAAGCTCGCGCGAGAGCTACCGGCGGACGCGGACGTCGGGCCGCTTGTCGAGGCCATCCGTACCCGGGTGGGCGCCGCGCTCGAGCAGAGCGCGAGGCTGGACGCCCTCGTCGATGGCCGGCGCGCCCAGGATGGCCGATCGAGGCAGACCGCGTCGTAGCGGCGCGCAGCCGTGATCGAGAGCGCGCCCGAGAGTCTCGGCATACTGGCCAGTGACGTGAAGGACGTTCCGCGCAAGCCCGGCTTCGAGACGCTCGCCATCCACGCCGGTCAGGAGCCCGAAACGGCGACAGGCGCCGTCGTGGTCCCCATCTTTCAGACCTCGACGTTCGCGCAGGAAGCGGTCGGGAAGCACAAGGGCTACGAGTACGCGCGCACCGGCAACCCCACGCGGACAGCACTGGAGATCTGCCTCGCGGCACTCGAGGGCGGCCGGTGGGGCCTCGCGTTCGCCTCGGGAATGGCCGCCACCGATGCGGTCGCCCACCTCCTGTCGCACGGCGATCACGTGGTCATGACCGACGACGTCTACGGTGGGACCTACCGCCTGTTCGCGAAGGTCTTCGACCGGTTGGGCGTCTCCCTGACCGCGGTAGACATGCGCAAGCCGGACGTGGCGCGCCGTGCGATGCGGCCGCGAACGAAGCTGGTGTGGATCGAGACTCCCTCGAACCCGCTTCTGAAAGTGCTCGACATTGCCGCGCTCGCCGAAATCGCGCACGGTGGGAAGGCTCTCGCGGTGGTCGATAACACCTTCGCGAGCCCATATCTGCAGCAGCCGCTTGGCCTCGGCGCCGACCTGGTGCTGCACTCGACGACGAAATATCTCGGCGGCCACTCCGACGTCGTCGGCGGAGGGCTCGCCGGCAAGGACGAAGACCTCCGCGCGCGCATCGCCTTCATCCAAAACGCGGCCGGCGGGGTGCCCGGCCCGTTCGACGCCTGGCTCGTCCTGCGTGGAGCGAAGACCCTCGCGGTCCGGATGGAGCGACACTCGGCGAACGCCCAGGCCATCGCCGAGTGGCTCACCGAGAATCCGAAGATCACGAGCGTCAACTACCCCGGCCTCGTCACGCACCCGCAGCACGCGCTCGCGCGCCGGCAGATGCGCGCCTTCGGAGGCATGCTGTCCTTCGAGCTGCGCGGGGGTGAGGTCGCGGCGAAGCGGATGGCTTCGCGCACGAAGATCTTCGCGCTCGCCGAATCGCTCGGCGGGGTCGAATCGCTCATCGAGATCCCGCTCGCCATGACCCACGGGTCGGTCCGGGGGACCAAGCTCGCGCCGCCCGCCGGGCTCGTGCGCCTGTCGGTGGGCATCGAGTCGATCGACGACCTCATCGGAGATCTCGGACAAGCGATCGGCTAGTGCCGCTGCCGCTCGCGACGGAACGGCTCTTTATCCGTCCGTTCCGCGATGACGACGCCACCGCGTTGCACGAGGTCTTCGGCTCGCCTGAGGTGATGAAGTGGACGCCGAGCCCACCTTCGAAGGACGTGGCCGAGACGGCCGAGCGCCTCGCACGCACGATGGCGTTCACGGCACGTCAGCCAGCCGGGTTCGGACTCTGGGCACTCGAGCTCAAGGGATCGAACGAATTCCTCGGACAGGTCGGACTCTTCCCCGTCGAGGGCAAAGGGCCCGAAGTCGAAGTCGCCTACGAGCTCGCGCCGCGGGTCTGGGGTCACGGCTACGCCACGGAGGCCGCACGCGCCCTCATCGACTACGGCTTCCGCGAGATGCAGCTCCAACGTGTTGTGGCGCTCATCCTTCCGGCGAACACGCGCTCGCGAAACGTGGCCTCGAAGTGCGCGATGACCGTCGAGGGGCCGGGTCGCTTCTACGGCCTCGACCTCGTCGTCTATGCGCGGGAGGCACCCTAGGCTAGTTCCTCGTGAACGTCGCGATCGCGTTCGGCGCCGGAATCCTGTCGTTCCTCTCGCCCTGCGTGCTCCCTCTCGTCCCTGCTTTCCTCGTCGACATGGCAGGCGAGGCCGCCCTCAGCGGCACGCAACGCGCGCGCACGTTCGTTCACGGGCTCGCCTTCGTACTCGGGTTCACGACCGTGTTCACGCTCCTCTGGATCGGTGTCGCCCTCGTCGGCTCGTTCGCAGGCGAGATGGTGTCGTGGTTGCAGAAGATCGGCGGCCTGTTGCTCGTCGTCCTCGGAATGCAGATGCTCGGCCTCATCCGGATCCCGTTCCTCGCGCGGGAGCTGGACCTCCGGCTCGAGGGACAGACCACCGGGCTGCCTCGGAGCTTCCTCATCGGGCTCGCCTTTGGGGTCGGCTTCACGCCGTGCGTCGGGCCGTATCTGGGCGCGATCCTGACGTTGCTGCTGGGCGAGGATCTCGGATCCGGCGCCATCCTGCTCGTTGCGTACGCGCTCGGGCTCGGGGTTCCGTTCCTGCTGCTGGCGAGCGGCCTCGGCGGCGCTCGGCGCGTGGCCCGCTGGCTCGCCGCGCACATCCGGGTGCTGAACCTGGCGGGCGGTACCCTCGTGATCGCGATGGGCCTCATCCTCGTCTCGGGGCAGTTCGCGCGGCTTCCTCAGCTCTTCAACTTCCTGCCGCTCGTCGGATGAGCGTGGCGACCTCTCCGGGAAGCGAGCGCGAGCCGACCGCGCTCCCCAGGTGGATCGCCGCGATCATCATCGGCGCGATCGCTCTCGCCTCTCTGGCCGCGCTCCTCTGGCCCCTCCTGAACAGGCCGGCCGCGGTGACCGACGCGGGCGTGATCCGCGCCCAGATCGACGCCGAGGGCGCCGCCGGCCGGATCGGCGCGGCGGCCCCGGACTTCGAGTGGATTGACGTTGATGGCAAGACCGTTCGGCTCTCCTCGTACCGCGGCAAGGTCGTCGTCGTGAATTTCTGGGCGACGTGGTGCCCGCCCTGCCGCGAGGAGATGCCGGCGCTGCAACGCGTGGCCTCCAGCGAGCCCGACGTCGTCGTGCTGGAAGTCGATCTCATGGAGCCGGGCGAAAAGGCTCGCTCCTTTCTGGACTCGCTCGGGCTCGATCGCCTCCAGCCGGTCCTCGACAGCGATGGCGCCACGACGCGGCGCTTTGGCGTGCTCGGCCTCCCCAGTACGTTCTTCGTCGACACGAGCGGCGTGATCCGCCATCTCGAGCTCCGAGCCATGACCGAAGCGCAGATCCGGACCGGTATCCAGAAGGCGCGCTGAGTGTCTCCAGGGGCACAGACGGTTCATGTCCCATGTGATCGTGCGATCGCCGGCCAAGGAGCAGGCTCCGCCCATGACCTGGGAGGAGGACACGCTCATGGAACGCCTTCGCCACCTCTTGCGCCTGCGAAACAACGCCCAGACAACCAGCGATGCACGGCGCCAGCGCAGCAACCGAATGCGCTACTTCCTCACCGTGTTCGGCGCTCAGCACTGGGCCGAACGCGTCGAGGGCCGGCGCATACCGGCGCGCCGCGGCAACATCGCGCTCTAGATCCCGACACCTAGAATCGCCCTCGCCGAAAACGATCGGGGAGGAACGACATGGCGGTAGAGCTCACGATCAAGCTGCCAAACCGCGCCGGCCAGCTCGGAGCGCTCGCGGGCGCCCTCGGCGACGCCGGGATCAGCATGCGCAGCATCGCCGCGACGACCGGCGGCGGTTCAGGGACCGTCTACATCGTCGTCGATGACAAGGATGCGGCGAAGGCCCGCCGCGCCATAAAGGCGAAGAAGTACCGCATCTCCGGCGACCGCAAGATCGTCGAGGTCCGTCTCGCCAACAAGCCGGGCACGTTGGCTCGCGCGGCGAACCGTCTCGGCAAGAACAAGGTCAACATCGAGTCCGCCTACATGCTCGGCGCATCGAAGAAGAGCACCACGCTTGGGCTCGGCGTGAAAGACGCGCGCGCCGCGAATAAGGCACTCGGCCGCCGCTGAATATTTCCGACCGGTACTCCGGTACCGGCCGGACGGACCATCGCTAGCGCGGAGCATTGAAGCGAGCCTCGCCTCATCCACGAGGGAGGTTCGATATCGGTGCTTCGTCGTTTCTGCTCCGCGAGCGAGGGTCTCGCCACCATCGAGTACATCATCGGGGCCGCGGTCGTTCTCGGAACGCTCGTGATCGGCGTGACCGCGTGGAACAACGGCCTTGTCGCCCGTCTTCAAGCGCTCGTCAGCCAGATGCAGGCGGTGCGCTGACGCGAGCCGCAGTCGACGATCGAGGCCTGGCCACCCTCGAGACGACGTTCGCCATCACCATGCTCGTGCCGCTTCTGTTCTCGATCCTCGAATTCGGATCGGCTCTCGAGCGATGGCTCGCGCAGGACGCTGCGACCGTGCAGGCCGCGCGTTACGCCGGGGAGCTCGGTGGCGATGCTCCGGAGCTCCGTCGTTTCCTCGCTGACCAGCTGCGCGCTTCGGGGATCGATCCGGATCGGGTGAGCGTCGACGTCGCTCCGTCACGCGTCGGCTGGCGAGAGCCGGTGCGAGTCTCGCTGTCCTCGGCCTATTCCGTGAGCATTCCGTTCCTCTTCTCGACGACCGTGCCCCTTCGTTCCAGCGCGATCTCGCGCGGGGAAGTGAACCGATGAGCTGGGTCCACGACGAACGCGGAAGCGCGCTCGTGCTGACAGTGGTGCTCGCGCCGATCCTGCTCGTCGCACTCGCCGGGGTGCTGCAGCTCGGCGCGTTGCGTGTCGCAGCCGCGCGCGTTCGCGCCGCCGCCGATCTGGCGACGCTCGTCGCTGTCAACGACCAAGACGACGCCGAGCTCGCGCGGTCCGGCGCCCTGCGATTGCGGGCGGATGCGGCCGATGTCGCGCGCGAGTACTTCGCGCGCGAGCTCGAGCTCTCGGCCCCGCTCCTCGACGGCACGGCGCGCGACATCGCGGCGGTCGCGGACGTGGCGGCCTACGCCTCGGCCCCCGCGTATGACGCGCGGACCGGCGCGCGATACGACCGCCCCGCGGTCCGTATCGCGGCGGAGGTGCCGGTGCGAACGCCGATCTTCGGTGCGCTCGTCCTGCGTCCGGTGACGATGCTCCACGTCATCGCAGTGAGCTCGCCGCGATGAAGCGCAAGACCGCGGCGGCCACGCTTGCGCTCCTTCTTGTCTCGTCCTCACCGGCTCTCGCGTGGGATCCCCTCCGCCAGCGCGCCGCGCCTCCGGTGGCCCCGAGGCAGCCGGATCCCGCGCCGTTGATCGCGCCGCCGCCAGGCGTCTACTACGTGACCGACACCTACGTCGCCGACGTGGTCACCTCGACCGGGCCGCTGACGACCTACTCCACGACGACGGTCCACCAATCGACGGGAAGCTACGCCCGCGTTCTGGAAACGGTCGGCACCGGTGCCGCGAGCGCTTTCGACGGAAGGGCGTTCAACGGCCGCCGCACGCTCGGCGACGGACGGTCGGTGGCCGGTACGTACTACGAGGAGTTGATTCCACCGCTACACGCTGCCTAGCGTCGGTCCTGACCTGAGGCTGTCCGAAGGCGTAGGTGACGTGGAGCCGGGGTCGTCGATCGGTCACATAGACAGCAACCTCCTTCGTGAGCGTCCGGATGATCTGCGTCCGGCGCGCCGGGTCATCGCCTGCCTTCTCAGCCAGGGTCCGGAGAGTGCCGAGCAGCTCGCGAACTATCGCGCTCTCTTCGACGGCACGGGCGGCCGCAGCGCGCTCCTCGCGAAGGGCCTGCATCTGCATCTGGATTTGCTCGCGCTCCGCGGTGATCGCTCGAAACTTGTCGTCGTAGATGGCCGGCGTGATCGTCTTGCCAAGCCGCATCTCGACGAGCTGTGATTCTTTGAAGTCGAACTCCGCGTATTTCTGCGCGAGGGCGACAAGCTCAGCCTCAGCGCGCTCTTCGGCATTCCCGACTTCCGTCGCGCTTCGGGCGATAGCGCGGAGCGTCGCATCAGGCTCGGCCAAGAACTCGAGGACGTCGCGCCAGAGAATCGCCGTGATGCTGGCCTCCTCCACGAACGCCTTCTGTCCCGCTGGGCAGTACAGGCAGTAGTAGCCCTGGCGCGTGCGCCACTGCCGTCCGGTAATGGTGTGCTTGCAACGGCCGCACTTGATCAACCCACGCAGGCGATAGTCGTGGCTCCGGTGAGCGCCCCCAAATTTCTTGTTCGCCGCGGACGCCTTACGAGCCGCCAGGTAGGTGGCGGTCGCGACGATGGCGGGAACGTTGCGGTAGACGGCCTCGGTCGTCTTCGACCGCTTGAAGAACACCGCTCGGCCCGCGTAAATCTCGCTCTTGAGGATTCGCGATACCGCAGGCCGCTCCCACCGTGAAAGCTTCACGGTCTTTCGCTTGCCCGGCCGCGGGTCGATCACCAGGCGCTGCCCCTCTCCACGGGCATAGCCGTACGGAATGACCCCGGTGAGTCGTCGGTCATCAATGCCGGCCGCGCGCTTTTTCCCGTCACTCGTGCGCTGGGCGATCGAATCACTCTCGAACTCCGCCATGACGGCAAGGACACCCAGGAACAGCCGACCTGCCGGCGTGGCCGTGTCGAATGGCTCAGTTAGTGACGCGTAGGGGACACCGGCGCGGGCGAGGTCCTCGATGGCCTCGTGGATTAGCTTGGCGCGACGGCCGACCCTATCAAGGCGGTAGGTGACGACCCTGGAGACCTCGCCACGGCGGGCAGCCTCTAAGAGCGCGGCGCCCCCGGACCGCTTGGCGAACGGGACTTTCTTTCCTGACACCCCGTCGTCGATGAACTCGCGAAGTGTCCAGCCGTCGAGCTTCGCACGGCCTCGCGCGTATTCGAGTTGCGTCTGGATGGTGTGCTGCTCGCGCTGCTCGTCCGACGAGACTCGCGCGTAGAAAGCGACGACTTCCTTAGTCACGAGACCTCTCCTTCGTGGCGGCCTGGATAAGCGCGACGATCGCGTCGTTCCTGGAGAAGTTCGCGGTCCCAAGTTCACGCTGGCGACGCTGAACGAGGGCGTCCAATTTCTTGACCAGCGCGGGCGGGACGCGGAGCGTGACGACGACGCGTTTGGCGTTAGCCACGTGACTTCTCCTTCACTTT
>VBIZ01000145.1 GCA_005880575.1 Chloroflexota bacterium
GTCGATCGTCAAGAGCCTCGACGACCAGCCGTCGCGCGCGAAGTGGGTGCCGGGCTTCGGCGGCATGGGACTTCATTCCATCGCGATCGACGCGAAGGATCCGAAGAAGATGCAGGTTGGCATCAGCGTGGGCGGCGTCTACACGACGACGGACGGCGGCACGACGTGGGTGCAGGACAACAAGGTCGATGGTGCCCCGAGCGAGCGGCCGGACGTCTTCTACTGCATCCACAAGCTGCTCGCGCATCCCGAGGAGAGCGGCGTCCGCTTCATGCGCGTTCATGAAGAGGTCTACTGGCGCGATCCGGGCGAGGCCACGTGGCGGTTCAGCACGACGGGCCTGCCGTCCAACTTCGGGTTCGCCGCGGCGATCCATCCGCGTGACACCAGCACCGCGTATTGCATCCCGCTCGACGGCACTAGGCGCACCGCCGCACCGTTCGGTATCGGTGTATACCGCACGACCGACAAGGGGAAGACCTGGGATCGGCTCGACAAGGGGCTGCCGGAGGGCGCGCCGCTCGAGGCCGTGCGCGAGGGGATGCACAACGATCGTCTCGACCCGATGGGCCTCTACTTCGGCACGGCGAACGGCGACGTGTGGGCCAGCAAGAACGAAGGCGAGAGCTGGAGCCGCGTCGCCCAGTACCTGCCGTACGTCACATCGGTGCACGCAGCGACGATCGAGTAGCCGTACACCGCTGGCCATCCTCTTCGCGTTCGGAGACTCGGTCTTCGATTGCGGGCACTACAACGAGCACGGCGTAACGCCGCAGCAGCTCCTTGTCCGCAATGACGACCGGCTCTTTCCTGAGTTTCGCGGTCGCGATCTCTGGTCCGCGAGAGGCGGCAAATTCGTCACGGTCGTCCAGTCCGCGGTCGACGGCGCGACGTCCGCCGATCTGGCAAGGCAGATCGCGATCCGGCCGGTGCCCCGCTGGGCGATCGTGATGGTGAGCATCGGTGGAAACGACCTGATCCAGGCGCTGCCCAGCCTGAGCGACGCCGAGCTCGACGCATTCCCGCGCCTGGTCCGCGGCGCGCTCGAGCGGCTCGCTCACGCGAAGCTCTTCGTCGCAAACGTGTACGACCCGAGCTTCGGGGACGACTCCAACAATTTCCTTGGAGTCGATCCGGGAATAGCGCGCCGCGCTCACCGTCGAGTCAATGAGATCCTCGCCGCCGAGACCGCTCGGGTCGGAGGATGCCTTGTGGATCTCCACTCGCATTTCCTCTCGGGGAAGCCCTCGTGGTTCACACGCCAGATCGAGCCGAGCCTTGTCGGCGCCTCCGAGGTACGACGGGCGTTCTTGGACGAGATCGTGCGGACCAACGCTGCCGCCGAGCTATAGGGGATCGAGGTGCCCGCAGGGTGCGTCTTCTGTCAGATCGCTAAAGGGGAGATCCCGTCACACATCATTCATCGCGACGACGACGTGATCGCGTTTCTCGACCGCGCCCCATTGGAGCATGGGCACGTGCTCGTGATGCCGACCGCGCATATCGAAACGCTCGATGACCTCCCCGACGCCCTTCTCGCGTCCGTCTTCGGCGCCGTCCGTCGCACCTCGATCGCCGTGCAGAAGGCGCTGCGCGCGGGTGGCTCGTTCGTGGCGACGAACACGCGGATCAGCCAGAGCGTTCCGCACCTTCACATTCACGTCGTACCCCGCAACAAGGGCGACGGGCTCTTCTCGACGAGGCTCATCTGGCAGCGGAAGAAATACGAGACGGACTCGGAGATGGCAGCGACGGCGGCGAAGATCCGCGCCGCGTACGAGGCGGGGGGTGACGGCCCCGGCTGAGATCGCCGGGGCCGCATCGCTGGAAGCGGGCTCACTTGCAGTGGAGCTGGATGTTTCCTCCGTCGAGCGTGCCCGCGGCGCCGTAGCCGTTCGACAGAACGAGCTGGAAGGTGTCGCTTCGTCCCGGCTCGCCGTTGTCGGCGACCTCGACGTGGTACGTGCCGCCGCCGCCGGTCCATTCGGCGGTCCCGTCGATCTCCCGTGATGTCGGGGTCGCGCCCGGTCCGTAGGCGGTGACGCCCGTTCCCTTCACCTTGAAGTTGCTGCTGTGGTCGATGTATTGGAGATGACCCCAGCCGCCGGGTCCTCCCGCGACCGCGAAATTCTCGCGCGCGCCGCCTTGCCTCGTGATCCAGCCACCGCCGGTCACGAAGTCCTTGTTCGCGCAGTCGCCCGCGGCGGGCTGCGTGGCGCAGGCGATGTCCGCGTGGGCGGACGCGACGATGAGGTCTGTCGTCGTCCCGAGCGCCGGATCCGTGAGCATGATGTGCAGCGCATTCACGGTGACCGCGCCGCTATCGCCGGACGCGCTCGCGACCGGCTGCTCGTTGATCACGATGGAACCGAATGGAAGCGTGATGGTCTGCGGTTCGGTCCCTACCGTGATCGGCTTGCCGTTGACCGTTAGGCCGACGATCTCGGAGCTCTCCGTGATCGTCGCGGAGCCGGAGTTGCACGTCGCGCTCGCACGCGCGGCGAGGAGCTCGGCGCTTATCTTCTGGCCGGCCGCGTTCAGCGCGAAGTCCGCGACGACGGCCTCGGCGCGGCTCCTATTTCCCTCTGCGACGACCGTCGCATGGAGAATCTCCGCGGTGAGTGCGCCGGCGGTCGCGTCAGGCAACCCGCTGATCGGGTACTCGAGGAGGCTCGCGTGGAGGTGGCCGCCGCCTGCGGCGACCGGGCCGGTATCGACGAGCCTCACCGGAATTCCCGCGACCTGTCCGCTGATGACGGTCGCCTGACCGCTGAAGGTGGTCGCGGTCGCCGCGGCGGCACGACCCCCGTTCGGACCGGTGATGAGAGCGATGAGAAACAGCAGGGTGAGTCCTGGCGTGATCGGCCGATGGGTCTTCATGAATCCTCCCGATTTCCGAGTACGTTTTTCTGCCGGACGCCAGCGCAATGGATGCCCCTAATCGGCATCCGCGGCCCGGAACCGGGAGAACCGGAGGCCGTTAGTCCTTCCGGTGTCGGCGCAGGAGAAGGCCGTGGGTCCATCGCTCTCTCGGCGAGAAATCGAGGTCCTCACATATGTCGCCCTCGGCAAGACGTCCAAGGAAATCGCCGGCGCGCTGGGGATCGGCGAGCGGACCGTGAACTGGCACCTCGAACGTGTTTTCGTGAAGCTCGGCGCAGGCAGCCGCGCTGAAGCGGTCTCGCTCGCCCTCGAGCGCGGGATCGTGCGCCGACCGCATGATTCGCAGACGAGTCCTTGAATGCGAAGACGACAACCGGCTCCCGATTACGCGAACGAATGGCAGAGATCGTGACGCTGATCACGAGCACGGACGAGATGCGACGCGAAGTACCAGGACTAATCGGCCGGGGGAGTTCCATTGCGCAAGCGCACAGGCGGGCGCTCAATCGTTGTCGGGTGGAGCGGGCCGCGGAGCCTGGGGCTAAAGAGAGGGGACGGGCATGAGCGGAGGGAAGGCTTACCGACACGGGTACTACGCGACTCTGCCTCACACGAGGGTTGAGCCGGCATCTGCGGGCATCGACTTCGACGGCATCCTCATCGTGATCGTCGCGTCGCTGCTCATCGTCTTCGTCACCGCCCTCGCGACGGATCCGTCGCTCCTGGCGACGGCACAACAGTGGCTCAAGGCGATGCTGTCAGACCTGGGTCTCCTGCTCCGACGCTAGCTCGCGACCCTAGCTAGACGCGCGTCACGGCTTCAGCGGGGACGAAGCGACGGATCGCCTCGACGATGGCGATGTGCTCCTCGTCGAGCACCCGCGCCGCGAGTGTCGCAGCATCGTCGCCGGGGAGGACCGGGACGCGCCGCTGCACCACAACCTCACCGAGGTCGACCGTCTCCGGATGCACTCGGTGAACGGTGCAGCCCGACTCGGTCGCACCTGAAGAGAGCACGGCCTGGTGGACCTTGTCGCCGTGCATGCCTCTGCCGCCGAACAGCGGGAGGAGCGCGGGATGCAGGTTGATCACCGGCACGCCACGGAGTCGCACGAAGAAGACGGGCGCAAGGATGTGATCGAAGCCGGCGAGGACCACGAGCTCAGCGCCAATGCCCGCGATCGTCGCCGCCATCGCGGTGTGAGCGGCGTCGCGATCCGCGTACGCGCGGACCGTGAAGACCGCGCTCGGCACGCCCGCGAGCGCGGCCCGCTGCAAGGCGGGCACGCCGGCATGGTTCGAGACCACGATCGCGACACGCGCATCGAGCTCGGCTGAAGCGCACGCGTCGAGGATCGCCTGCAGATTCGATCCGCGCCCAGACACGAGGACCGCGATTGGCAGCGTCATCCGAAAACCACCCTCCGACCAGACGAATGTGGGACGACCTCTCCGAGCACGATGGCCCCCGGGACAGCTTCGAGCGCGGCGTCCGCCGCCTCCGCCGGGATCGCTAGGACGAGGCCGATCCCCATGTTCCAGGTGTCGAACTGCTCCATCTCTTCGAGGTCGCCGAGGCGCGCGAGCAGCGAGAAGACGGCCGGCACCTCCCAGGACGCGCGATCGATCGACGCGGCGGTGCCTTCCGGCAGCGAGCGCGGGAGATTTCCTTCCCATCCTCCGCCGGTGAGGTGGGCGATCGAGTGGATATCCGCGACCGCGCGAAGCGCACGGAACTCCGCCAGATACGGGCGATGCACTGCGAGAAGCGCCGCCCCCAGCGTCGCGCCGCCGAGCTCGTCGCGGGGAGCGAGCAGAACGTCGCGCAGCGACGCGCTCCGCTCGTGCATCGCCCTGCGCGCGGCGATCTCGCGCGCCAGCGAGTACCCGTTGGTGTGCAGACCGCTCGACGGGATCCCGATGAGTGCGTCGCCTTCGCGCACGCGCTGTGGCCCGAGGATCTTCTCCCGGTCGACGACGCCAACCAGGAATCCCGCGAGGTCGTACGTGTCGGGCGCGTACATGCCGGGCATCTCCGCCGTCTCACCGCCGAGGAGCGCCGTCCCAACGGATGCGCACGCGTCGGCCATCGCGCCGACGACGCGCGAGAACACGTTCGGATCGATCTTCGACGTCGCGAAGTAGTCGAGGAAGAAGAGCGGCTCGGCCCCCATCGCCAGCGCGTCGTTCACACAGTGATGGACGAGATCAGCGCCGACGACCTCGTGGCGGTCGAGCAAGCGCGCGACCTCGAGCTTCGTGCCCACGCCGTCGGTCGTCGCGACGAGGACCTTGTCGGCGCCGGGCGACGCGAAGAGGCCGCCGAACTGGCCGACCTCGCCGATGACCTCGGGGCGCTTCGTGCGCGCGATCCGCTCCCTCACCTTCGAGAGCGCGTCTTCGGCGCGCGCGACGTTCACGCCGGCGTCACGGTACGTGAGGCTCATGCCTTCACCGGCTCGGCCTCGAGCGAATCCTTCGCGAGCTCGAGCTGCACCGGCACGAGATAGTCGCCGGTGAAGCACGCCGTGCAGAGCTCGCCGGTCGTGCCGCCGGTCGCGGTCACCATTCCGTCGAGCGAGAGGTAGCCAAGCGAATCCGCTCCGATGTGTTTGCGGATCGACTCGATGTCCATTCGCGACGCGATGAGGTCGTCGCGGCGCGCCATGTCCACGCCGAAGAAGCACTGATGGCGGATCGGCGGCGAGCACACGCGCATGTGGACCTCGGTCGCGCCGTGCGCGCGAAGAAGCTCCACGATCGGCCCGCTCGTCGATCCGCGCACGATCGAATCGTCGACGACGATGACACGCTTGCCGTCGAGAACGTCGTGGAGCGCGTTGTACTTGAGCGCGACTCCCTGACGGCGTAGCTCCGGCGACGGCTGGATGAACGTTCGGCCGATGTACCGGTTCTTGATGAGACCCTCGCGGAACGGGATGCCGCTCCGCCGCGCGTAGCCGACCGCAGCAGGAATCGCGCTGTCCGGTACTGGGATGACGACGTCGGCCGCGACCGGGTGCTCATCGGCGAGCGTTTCGCCCATCCGCTCGCGACTCGCGTAGACGGAGACGCCTTCGAGGTCGCTCGCGACCGAAGCCAGATACACGTGCTCGAACACGCAGAGGCCGCGGCGGCTCGCGGCGAAATCGGCGACGCTGACGGGACCGCGGTCATCGATTCGGAGCACCTCGCCGGGCGCGACGTCACGGACGAATCTCGCGCCGACCGTCTCGAGCGCGCACGTCTCGCTCGCCACGAGCCAGGCATCGCCCTTCCGGCCAAGGCAGAGCGGGCGCACGCCGAGCGGGTCGCGCACGGCGTAGAGCGCGGATGGCGTGAGGATCACGAGTGACCAGGCACCCTGCAGCTTCGGCAGCGCGCGCTCCAGACGATCGTCCCAGGTCGCACCGTCCTCGCGCGCGATCATCTGCGCGATCACCTCGGTGTCGCTCGAGGTCGTGAACGGCACGCCCTTTTGTGCGAGGCCTTCGCGGAGGTCGCGCGCGTTGATGCAGTTGCCGTTGTGCCCGATCGCGAGCTCACCGAGCCCGTCCGCCCGCACGACCATGGGCTGCGCGTTCTGGATACGCGAGCTGCCGGTCGTCGAGTAGCGCGTGTGTCCGATCGCGGCCCGGCCCCCGAGCACGCCGAGGTCGTTCTCGCTGAACACCTGGCCGACGAGACCCATGCGACGAACGATGCGCATGTCGCGGCCGTCGGTCGCCGCGATGCCCGCCGACTCCTGACCGCGGTGCTGCAGCGCGTAAAGCGAGAAAAAGGCGAGTCGAGCGGCCTCGGTCGGGTCGGCCCGCTCGGGATTCCAGATGCCGACAATGCCGCACATCTACGCGTCCCTCCCGAGCGCTCGGCCGAGCCCGCGCGCGTGCGCGTCCGCGAGGGCGCTGACCGGCGTCCCGAGGACCGGCGCGACCTCGAGGAGATCCCCGCCGATCGTGCCGAGGGTCCACAACGGGACGTTGTGCTCGCGCGCGAGCGCGCGCACGTCGTCGTCGCGCGCTGGGTCGATCACGAGAACGATCCCGGACGGGCCCTCGCCGAACAGCGCGACCCGCTTGTCGATCCCGCGGATCGCGGGGAGTGCGACCTTCATGCCGATGCCGTCGCGGATCGCGATCTCCGCGAGCGCGACGCCGAGCCCGCCGGCATCGCGGTCGTGCGCCGCGCGAATCGCGCCTTGCGCGTGCGCCGCGAGAACGAAGCGCTGCAGCCGCGCCTCGAGCGCGAGATCGATGGAGACGGGTCCTTCATGGATCCCGTGCGCGGCGCCGTAGGCGGACGCGCCGAGCGAGACCTGAGCGCTGCCCGCGAGGAGCACGAGATCGCCGGTCTTGCCGCTTGTCGGCGCGATGTGCTTCGCGACGTCCGCGAACCGTCCGACCGCGCCGATGACCGCGGTCGGCCAGATGTCGGCACCGTGCGTCGCGTTGTACAGCGACACGTTGCCCGACACGACCGGGACTCCGAGCGCATCGCACGCGGCCGTGATTCCCTCGACGGTCCGCGTCAGTTGCCAGGCACCTTTCGGACGCTCGGGATTGCCGACGTCCAGACAGTCGGTGATGGCGAGGGGCGTGGCACCCATGCAAACAAGATTGCGCGTTGCCTCCGCGACCGCCGCGGCAGCGCCGACATACGGATCCAGTGCCGCAAGCCGTGGCTGCGCATCGATGGCGAGCGCAATTCCGTCAGCGCGACCCTTTATGCGCATGACCGCCGCATCCGCACCTGAACCGACGACCGTGTCCGTGCCGACCATCTGATCGTACGTGCGATATATCGCGCGCCGCGATGCGATCGCCGGCGACGCGAGCAAATCGAGCAGTTCGAGTCCGATCTTGGCCGTCTGCCGTTGCGCATCGGCCGAGGGGGCTGTCGTGCTCGCGGGTCCCTCCGTCGACCACGTAGGGTCGCCGGTCCCACTGCGCGCGCCAGCCCCCTCGTCCGATTCGCTGCGGTACGACGCGGCAAGCTCGGCGATGTCGTACTCGGGCGCGTCATCAGCGAGCGCTCTCGGCGGAAGCATCGCCACGAGATTGTCGCCGTCGTAGATCCGAAGGAGGGGCTCGGCGGTCACTTCGCCGATACGGCTGCCGTGCAATTCCCACTTCTTGAAGATCTGCTCGACATCGCGCTCGCGGCCGGGGCGCGGAATCACGAGCATGCGTTCCTGCGATTCGGAGAGCATCACTTCATATGGAGTCATGAGCTGCGCGCGGCGCGGCACGACCGCGACGTCGATCCGCATGCCGACGCTGCTTTTGGCGGCGACTTCGCTGACGGCACACGTCAGTCCTGCCGCCCCGAGGTCCTGGAGCGCTTCCACGGCGTCCGCCTCGACAAGCTCGAGCGTGGCTTCGAGGAGCAGCTTCTCGAGGAAGGGGTTGCCCACCTGGACCGACGGGCGCTTCGCGTCGGAGCCCGTGCCGAGCTCGAACGACGCAAGGAGAGAGGCGCCCGCGATCCCGTCGCGCCCGGTGTCACTCCCGACGAGATACACCGCGCTCCCCGGACGTGCGCCGCTCGCCTTGCGGAGGTCTTCGGAGCGCGCGAAGCCGACGCACATGGCATTCACGAGCGGGTTCTCGGCGTAGCCGGGCTCGAACGAGATGTGGCCGCCGACGTCGGGGATGCCGACGCAGTTCCCGTAGAAGGAGATGCCACCGGTGACCCCGGCGATCGTGCGACGCACCGCGGGATCGCTGGGATCGCCAAAGAAGAGCGCGTTCAGAACGGCGGTCGGGCGCGCGCCCATCGCGAAAACGTCGCGCAGGATCCCGCCGACGCCTGTCGCCGCACCTTGGAATGGCTCGATGGCGGAGGGGTGGTTGTGGCTCTCGACCTTAAAGACGCAGAGGAGCCCTCCGCCGAGGTCGACGGCGCCGGCGTTCTCGCCTGGACCGACGGCGACCGACGGCCCGCGCGAGGGCAGCGTACGCAGCAGCTTCTTCGAATGCTTGTACGCGCAGTGCTCGCTCCACATCGCGCCGAACATCGCCCACTCGAGAGCGTTCGGTTCGCGACCGATGAGATCGCGGACGAGGGCAGCCTCGTATTCGGTGAGGCCCGCGTCCTGTGGGATCTGGTTAGGCTGCGCCGTTTTCGTCGTCCCCAAGGCCGGGGACGCACTCACGTTCGGGAGATCTCTCCGCGAGGCGCCATCAAGGAGAAGAGTAGCGGACTCGTTGACCCCGGGCCTACAGGGCGTACTCGCCGACGCACGATGCCCGATCGGGAAGGAGCGGGCGCATCATGACAACGAGCCCACTCTGCTGACCGCCAGCATGTCGGCCTTCGTCAGGGCAATGCACCGCGTGGTGTCCGACAGCGGACCGGCGGCCGGAGGCATGGCGTCACCGAGCGCGAGCGGGCCGATAGAGAACGGCCAGGTCGCGCTGAGCTCGTCGATCGTCGGTCTCGCGTTGTAGGTACCGGGTTCGACGCGGATGAGCAGCGCGAACGCGGCCGGTTCGTATTGGTGTGGCGTCGGATCCGCCCAAGCGTCGGCCGGAAGCCAGCTCTCGGGTTTTACGAGCTGCTTCCAAAGTTGGTCCAAACGCGTACGCGCAGTCGAGGGTACGAAGTACACCTCGTCGGGACCCATGCCCATCACCGTGTGGACTTCGACCGTGCGCGTGTCTCGCCACATCTTGAACGAGAGGCCACCAACTCCGCGACCGGGCGGATTGGCTCCCGGCAGAACTTCTAGGCCGAACCGCTGATCGCGCTCGAACAGACCGGTGCCGACAAGCTCGTTGCGTACGCGTTGGATGCCGACAGCCGTGAGTCTTCGCAGAGACAGCTGATTGTCATCGGCTCGTGTCACAAACCTGCCGTCCGCCGTGAGAACGGCCACCGCCGTCGGGCAGCAGACGTCTCCGCTGGCGTCCAGCCGTACGACCAGATCCGAGGGTCGCGCGGCGGCGATCGGTTTGGGGGAAAACTTAGCCGCGAGCGGTGTCGGCGTCGCGACTGGAGTCGTGCTCGGGGAGGCGATTGTCGGCGAGGGAGCGGGCGCACTCGGCGACGCCGCGGTCGGCGGGAGTGAGGGCGGCGTGCTCGGGGAGGGCGAGGGCGGACTCGCGGACTGCAGGCAGGACGCTAAGAGGAGCGCGCCCAAACCCGAGATGACGGTAAAGGAACGGCGATGGCTCACCGTCCGAGTCTAGGAATCGCGAAAAAGCTAGGAGAGGTCTCCAGTTCCGACGAATTTCTCGACCTGGTCTGCGAAGGCGACCAGGTCGGGAATGCGTGTCTGGATCTGGCCATACACGTCGTCGATGTCGGTCTGCTCGCGGTCGTAGGCGAGCAGGTTTCGCAAGTTTGCGAGGTGCTCGAGGCGGTACGCGAGCGCCCGCTCGATGACCGCGTGGCCGGCAAGCGCGTCGAGGATGTCGTGGTAGGCCTCGGGCTTCGGGAGCGCGAGCGCGGTCACGATGTACGCGCCGGTCCCAAGGAGCAGCTCCACCGCCTGCTGCAGGTGCCACTGCGCGAGGCCGTAGAGCTTCGGGTCTGCCTTGAACTTGGTGTGCTCGATCTGGCGAAGATCCGCGAGAAGGGTCGTGTACTCGCGCAGGCGGGCAATGCGAGCGCGCACGTACGCGGCATCGATGGCGAACCGCTCGCCTCGGGTGCGCTCGGCGAGTGCCTTCGATTGGACGTCGTCGTACTTCTTGAACTCGAGGTACTCCATCACGGCGCGCGCCTCGAAGTGCACACGGCTCTTCTGGTCACGCTGGTAGAGGAGGCTCCAGCTGCGGATGATCTGCGCGCGCTGCAGGAGCGACGCCTGGTTCAAGATCACGACGTCGAGGCCCTCGATCTCGAGCGTCTTGGAGAGCTCGCTCACGAAGTACACCTGGTAGTCGAAGAACTCGCTCGCGTTAACGCGCTGAAGCAAGAGCAGCGCGACGTCGAGATCCTGGTATTTGCCCGCGATGCGCCTGCCGGTAGGCGTTCCCTGCGCGTAGGCCGCGTCGACCGGCGAGGTCTGAAAGAGGCTCTGCAGCTGGGCCTGCTTTTCGAAGAGGTCCATAGCGTTACCTATATAAGGCAGGAGCCGTGCCGTGGCGCGCTCCCGCGAGGTTTGCGAGCATCCGATACCCATCCGTACCCCCGAGGAGCGCTTCCACGCACCGCTCGGGGTGCGGCATCAGCCCCACGACGTTGCCGGTTTCATTTGTCACCCCGGCAATGTTCGCGAGCGAGCCGTTCGGATTGGCGTCGGCGGTCACGACCCCGCGCTCGTCCACGTAGCGCACGACGACCTGACCGTCAGCTTCGACGCGAGCATGCGTTTCGGGATCCGCGACCCAGCAGCCCTCTCCGTTCCCGATCGGCATGCGCAGCACCGCTCCGCGCAGGCCGATGGTGAACGGGGTCTCGGCGGTCTCCACGCGGATGCGAACCCAGTCGGAGCGGTACGCGAGATCGGCGTTGCGGATGAGGGCGCCGGGCAGAAGACCGGCCTCGCAGAGGATCTGGAATCCGTTGCAGCTGCCGAGGATCGCGCCGCCCTCGGACGCGAAGCGCCGCAGCTCCTTCGTTCCCGGCGATAGCTTCGCGATCGCTCCGGCGCGCAGGTAATCGCCGTAGCTGAAGCCGCCGGGGACGATCGCCGCGTCGAAGCCGCGCAGGTTCGCGTCCTCATGCCACTGGATCTCCGCCTCGACGCCGTCGACGAGCGAGAGCGCGTGCGCGAAGTCGCGCTCGCTCCAGGTGCCGGGATAGCGAAGGATCGCGACGCGGGTCATCACCACCAGTTTGATGCATGCGCGCGCGGGGATGGGAAGTAATTTCGAGAGGTGAAGGCTGCCGCCCTGGCGCTCGCGCTCATCCTTGCGTCGTCCTGCGGAGTGATCGGCAGCCTGCGTCCCGGTCCGACGATCGCGCCGCTCATCTCGGCCGCGTTCCTCAGCGTCCACCTCTTCGTCGGCGACCAGGGGGACGCGCAGGAGCGTTCGCGCATTCCCGAGCTGCGCGACGCGATCGCCGCCGCCCTGCCGAATGCCTGGTCGACGGCGACCGCCGGCCGAGGGCAGCTGTCGCTCCGCACCGATGGCGACATCGACATGGAGCTCGACGGGACGGACGGCACCTCCGCGCTCACGCAGCACTCGAGCGGCGGCCGGGTGATCTCCCGGAAGATCGCGGTCCACACCGTGGAGGGGCCACGGCGTCTCACGATCGCCGAGCTCATGGCGACCGTCCTCCACGAGCTCGGCCACATCTGGTGCTGCTTCGGGCCGGGCACGAAGGACGGCCACTGGACGGATGCGCCCAAGGACTTCTCGACCGTCGGCCTCATGTACTCGCCGATGACCTGCCGCGTCAGCCGGGGAAGCGATCCGATCTGCCCGAGCGTGTTCAGCGAGCGCGAGCTCGCCGAGATGCGGCTCAACGGGCCGTAGTCCTCGGACCTGGCGGTCCTGCGGTCTGCTAAGCCTCCGGCCGAAGAGCTCGCTCTTCGGCCACCTCAGTAGCGGCCTCCCGCTCCACCTCGACCGCGTAGCTCTCGATCACCGGGTTCGCGAGGAGCTGGTCCCCCATGCGGCCCGCCGCTTCGCGCGCCGCGGCGTCATCGCGGGCGTCGAAGGTGACGACGATCTCCTTGCCGGTGCGCACCTCGGAGACGTCGTGCCCGAGTGACCGCAGCGCCGCGAAGACGGCCTCGCCCTGCGGATCGCGGACCTCGGCCTTCGGCCGCACCAGCACGCGCGCGACGAACCTCACGACAGCTCCTTCCCGACGATGCGCTTGTACGCCTCGCGGTACCGCTCGCTCGTGCCCTTCACGACATCGGGCGGAAGCGCCGGCGCGGGCGGCTCCTTGTTCCAGCCGCTCTGCACCAGGAAGTCGCGCACGTACTGCTTGTCGAACGAGGCGGGCGAGGTTCCGGGCTTGTAGGTCTCGGCGTCCCAGTAGCGCGAGGAATCCGGGGTCAGGATCTCGTCGATGAGCGTGATGCGGCCGTCGTACATGCCGAACTCGAACTTCGTGTCGGCGAGGATGAGGCCCTTCGACGCCGCGTAGTCGTGAGCGAACCGGTACAGCGCGAGCGTGAGGCGCTCGAGCTCACGCGCGAGCTCGGTGCCGATCATGCCCGCGAGCTGCGCGCGGCTGATGTTCTGGTCGTGGCCGGACTCGGCCTTGGTGGCTGGCGTGAAGATCGGCTCGGCGAGCTGTTCCGATTCGATCAGCGCCTTGGGAAGCTCCTCGCCCGCGACGGTTCCGAGCGCCTTGTACTCGGTCCACGCGGAGCCGGAGATGTAGCCGCGCGCGACGCACTCGATGTCGATCCGCTCGCAGTGCTGCACGAGCACGGCGCGTCCGGCCAGCGACTTGGCGTCCTTGAAGGCCTTCGGGAAGCGTCGAAGATCGGTGGAGGCGAGGTGGTTCGGGACGATCTTGTCGGTCTTGCGGAACCAGAAGTTCGAGAGCTGGGTCAGGACGCGGCCCTTGTCGGGGATCGGCGTCGGTAGGACCGCGTCGAACGCCGAGAGCCGATCGCTCGCGACGATGACGAGCTTGTCGCCACCGGCCTCGTAGACGTCGCGGACCTTGCCGCGGCGGAAGAGCGTCGCGCCATCGACGCGCGACTCGAGCAGGACGCTCATTCGGGGAGGATGCCCTTGAGGCGCTCGCGCCAGGACGATGCGATGTCCCGCGCGACCTCCGGAGCGAGACCGCGGTACTCCTCGGGGCGCTCGAGGATGCGCCGCTCGTCGGGGGTGAACTTCACCAGGTACGGGCGAAGATCGCCGTCGAGTGTCGCGACCTCGAGGAGCGAGCGCGATCCGCGCTCGGCTTCGAGGGTGAGCCGGCGCACCGCCTCGTGCGCGTCGGGATGGCCGTACTTCGCGAGGAGGACGTACAGGGGCTCGGCCGCGATCGCGCCGCGGGACATGGCGAGGTTTGCCTTCAGCCGCTCGCGGTCGACGCGCATCCCATCGAGCGATGATGCGAGGCGACCCGCGGCATACGTCGTGGCGGCGAGGATCTCGCCGAGGAAGCGCTGGGAGGCCGAATTCGTCAGATCGCGCTGATGCTCGCTGATCTGATCCATGTACGTCGTGAGCATCCGCGGCGCGATCGCCTTCCAGATGGACTTGACGTTCTCGAACGAGACCGGGTTGCGCTTGTGCGGCATGGTCGACGATCCGACCTGCTCCGCCGCGAACGACTCGGCGACCTCGCCGATCTCGCTCCGCTGCAGCTGCCGCATGTCGTCCGCGAGATTCGCCATCACACCGAGCGCGCTCACGCAGGCGTGCGCGAGGTCGGTCCAGCCTTCCGGCGGGACGATCTGCGTGGCCACCGGTGCGGGGTGCAGCTGCAGGCTCCCGAGGAAGCGGCGCTCGAGCGCGCGCGGATCCGCCGCGAGCAGCGCGAGCGCGTTGTACGCGCCGACCGCGCCGGAGAGCTTGCCCGGGAGCCGGCGCGCGGAAAGGCGAAGCTGCTCGAGCCGGTCGCCGAGTCGCGACACGTATTCGGCCATGGCGAAGCCGAACGTGACCGGCTCGGCGTGACGGCCATGCGTGCGGCCGATCTGCGCAGTGTCCGCTTCGGCCTCCGCGATGGAGATGCATTTGGCGATGAGCACGGCGAGCGTCGGCACGAGGACGCGGTCGACGCACTCGCGGTACCGGAGCGCATTCGCGGTGTCGACGATGTCGTAGCTCGTCGCGCCGAGATGGACGAAGCGCTTCGCCTCGTCGGGCACCTGCGCGCGGATCACGTTGACGAGAGCGCGCACGTCGTGGCGCGTGCGGGTCTCCTCCTCGGCGACCTCCTGCGCGGTGATCCGATCGGCCGCGCTCGCGATCGCGTTGGCGATCCCCTTATCGGTGATAC
>VBIZ01000146.1 GCA_005880575.1 Chloroflexota bacterium
TCCTCCGGGCTCGTGACGAGGTAGCCGGAGCGGCCTTCCTGGATCTGGAGGACGATGCCGCCGACCTTGCCCGCCACCACCGGAATGCCCTTCCAGAGAGCTTCGGCGACGACGAGGCCGAATCCTTCGCGAAGTGATTTTTGGACAACCACCGTGGCGGCCCGCTGGAAGGCGTTGACCTCCTCGTCCTTGACGCCGTCCAGGTTCGTGAAGAGGAACACGTCGGGATCGCCGCGGGCGTGCGCACGGGTCCGGTTCAGATACTCCTGCCCCTCGGGATCGTCATCGGCGAGCGACCCGATCATCACCAGCTGGACGCCGGGAACCTCCTTCTTTGTGAGCCGGTACGCATCGATCACACCGAGCGGGTCCTTCCAGGGATCGAACCGCGACACCTGCAGGAGGATCGGTCGATCGACGTCCACTTTCCATCTCCGCACGATCTCGCGCGCGCCGCTGACTGCCATCTCCTGGTTCTTCAGCGATAGCGGATCGATCGTTGGCGCCTGGATCAGCACCTTCTGATTCAGGTCGGGCCGCACGAACTGCGGCATCGTCCATATCGAGGCGTCGTGCTCCTCGACGAACGGGCGCAGGAAGGACCACACCGGCTGGTGCGCCGTCGTGAGGTCGATGTGGCAACGCCAGACCCAGCTGGCGTGCTTGGGGTGCTTCGCGTAGTGGCGCAACGCGACGGCCTGAGGGTCGTGCGCGAGGACGACGTCGGTGTCCATCAGCTGTGCCGCGTTCTCTCGGGCGACGTCGAGGAAAAGCTTCTTCTCGGCATCGGAGAGATCGAGCTTCATCCCCTGCAGCGCGTTGTGGATCTTCTTGGTGATGTCGTAGAAGGCGGGCGGCGCGTCCAGGACCGCCCAGTGAGCGTCTACGCCGGCGTCTCGAAGGAGCGGCACGAGATTCTGGAGGATTTCGGCGACACCGCCGCCGTAGGCGGTCGCGTTGATGTGCAGCATCGTGCGGCCTTTGGCGGCCTTCGCGAGGGTGCGCAGCTCTTCGTAGCGCTCCTCGCCGATGATCTTTTCGTAGTCGGCCAGGCGTTTGGTCGCGGTGATCGGTACCTCGTGCATTACTTGATGGAGCCGGCGAGGAGGCCCTGCACGAAGTAGCGCTGCAGGCTGAAGAAGACGACGAGCGGCACGATCATCAGGAGGAAAGCGCCCGCCGCGAGGAGGTGCCACTCCGTGCCGTACTGGCTGAGGAGGTTCTGGATCGCTCTCGTCATCGGGAACTTGCTCGAGTCCTGTACGAAGACGAGGGCCATGAGCAGGTCGTTCCAGACCCACAGGAACTGGAAGATGCCATAGGCCGCGATCGCGGGAACCGACACCGGCAGGACGATCCGGCTGAAGACCCGGAAGTCAGACGCGCCGTCGATCCGCGCGGCCTCGATCATGTCCGGCGGCAGGGTGATGAAGAAGTTGCGCAACAGGAAGATGCCGAAGGGCAGCGCGAACGCGGTGTGCGCGAGCCACACGGCGACATAGCCTCGGGTGAGCTGGAGGTCCGGCACCAGGCTCGTCGCCGTCGTGAGCAGGGGGATGAAGGCGACCTGCACCGGCACGAGGAGGAAGGCGATCACGATGAGGAAAAGGGTGTCGCGGAACGGGAACTTGATCCACGAGAAGGCGTAGGCCGCGAGGGAGCAGATCGCGAGCGGTAGGAAGGTCGACGGGACGGCGATGAAGACCGTGTTGACGAAGGCCCCGAGCATGCCCTGCGCTTCGAGGACCTGTCGGTAGTTATCGATCGTAAGGTGCAGGTTGAAGATGTCCCACCAACCGGTGGCCTGGATGTCGGACCGCGGACGGAACGAGGTGACCAAGAGCCCGACTGTCGGAACAAGCCAGATCAGTCCGATGAGCCCAAGAGCAATATGGATGACCCAGTGGTTGAGCGCGGCGACCAGCCGTCCGGCAGGTGTACGCGCGCGAGACCCGGCCATCGGCGCGGCGAGGACGCTCACGTCACCGCTCCGGTTCGGAAGCGCCGAACGTTGTAGATCATGATCGGGGTCAGCAGGACGAGCATGACCACCGCGACCGCCGAGCCGTAGCCGTACTGCCCAGCCTGGAACGCCTGCTGATACATCACGAACGCGATCACTCGGCTGGCTTTGCCCGGCCCGCCGGCAGTCATCACGTAGATGAGGTCGAAGAGCTTGATGACGTTGACCACGAGGGTGACCGCAAGCACCGAGATTGGGAGGCTCACCATCGGCAGGATCATGCGGAAGAAGATCTGCCGCTCGTTCGCCCCCTCGACACGCGCCGACTCGATCACCTCCGCGGGGATGCTCTTCACCGCCGCGGACAGGATGACCGTGGCGAAGCCGACCGATCCCCAGATGCCCACCGCGATGAGGGCGAAGTTGACGATGTTCTCGTCGCCAAGCCATGAGATCGGCGCGATCCCAAAGACGCCGAGGAACGCGTTGAGTAGCCCGATGTTCGCGTCGGGCGAGTACACGAACTTCCAGATCACCGCGAGGGCCGTTGCGGCGATGGCCATGGGAATGAAGACGATCGCCTTGATGACCGCTTCGTAGCGGACCCGGGCCGCGACGACCGCGATGATCAGCCCGAGGAAGATGACGATGCTCGTGTAGAAGACGATCCAGAGGATGTTGTTCCACAGGGCTCCTGAGGGCGGGAACGTGGAGAGGTTGATGAAGTCGGCATCGCTGAACAGGCGGACGTAGTTGTCAAAACCGACCCATTGTTCGAAAACGCCGTTCCTGCCGCGGTTGAAGCTGAGCAGCACGGTGTAGAGAGATGGATAGAGCAGGAAGACCACGAGGAGGAGCCCGGCCGGAAGGAGGAAGAGGAGCGCGGCGAGGTAGTTCGGCTTCTCCGGACCGCGCGCACTGCGCACGGCGGAAAGTCCCGCGCGTGCGGGGATAACTTGCGGTACCCCTGGTGTTGGAGCGATCCCCATCTGACTCCGTTCGTCATCGGAGCGGACGGGCCTTCGCCCGTCCGCTCCATGGATTCAGTCCGAGCCTATTTCTCCGCTTTCCACTTGGCCTGTATCGATGTCTCGAATTTCGCCCAGTCGACGGTCTTGCCTCGAAGCGCGTCCTGTAGCGCGGCGCCCATGTCGTCGCCGCCGCCCGAAGGCAGAAGGTCCGAGCCGTCGAAGCGGACAGCGGTGGCGTTCGCCACCTGCGCCGCCTCGCGCTTCGCGAGGTCGTTCGGATATGCGGATGCGGGGACGGCCTTGATCGGCGAGATGATCGCGCCGGTGCCGGCCCACACGCTGCCGGAGTCGGCGGAGGTCATGTAGTTGAGGAACTCCTTGACGCCGGGCTTCGTGGTGAATGCCGAGATGACGTCGCCGCCGATGGTGACGCCCTTGCCATTGTTGATGGCCGGGAAGTCGAACCAATCGATCGACTCGCCCACTTTCAGTGCGGTGTTGGTCTGCCCCGTAGCGATGCCGCCGACGAATCCGCCTTCGTAATAGACGACCGCCTGCGGGTTCGCGCTGAACACCTGGCCGATGCCGTCCGTGAAGTTGCGCCCGAGGGCCGCGGTGACGCCGCCGGCGACGTACTGGTCCTGGAGGGCCTGCTTCATCGTGTCGACCGCGGTGGCGACCGAAGCATCCGTCCACGCCAGCTTGCCGCTGAAGAGCTGGTCGTACTTGTCAGGTCCCGCCTGGCGAACGTAGATGCTTTCAAACCAGTCGGTCAGGGTCCACGAGTCGCCCGCGCCGAGCCCGAGCGGCGCCTGTCCCTTTGCCTTGATGTCGGCGAGAAGCTTGGTGAAGCCGGCGAAGTCCGTCGGCGCCGAGACGCCGAGCGTCTTGAATTTATCCGGGCGGTACCACACGGTGCTCTTGCTGTTGAACTTCACCATGATCGCGTACTGGGTCCCGTCGACCTGTCCGATCTCGAGGATGCCTGGCGGGTAGTTCGCCTTGATCGCATTGACGTCGATGAGGTCAGAGACTTTCTTGAGCGATCCCTGCTTCGCGAACTGCCGCAGGAAGCCGATACCGGGGATGATCGCCACGTCCGGCGGGTTGCCGCCGGAGATGCGGGTCTGCAGTGTCGTCGCGTAATCGGTCCGTACCGATTCGTATTTGGCGGTCACGCCCGTCTTCGTCTTGAAGGCGTCGAGCACTTTCTGGAAGTTGTCCTGCTCGCTGGCGCCCCAGAGCGACATGACCGTGATCGTGGCGCCGGCCGCCGGCGATCCGGATGCCGAGCTCGATGCCGAGCCCGACGGTGCATTCGTTCCCGTCTGGGAACACGCGGTCGCGACCAGTAAGGCAACAAAGGCAACGATGGCTGCACGCGCGGATCGTGACATTCCTTACCCCCAATGCGGACGTTGCCGCCCCGAACCGCCGCGAATCCCGTTGACTTGCGCCAGCGGGGTGCTCGCCGCGAGCGCGGCCAGCCCGGCTCGCCGAGCCTAGTCGCGCCCACTGGGGCGGTCAATTCAGGGGCGCGCAAATAAGGGCGCCGCCAGCCTCGGTGCTACCGGGCCGGCGGCGCTCGGTTCATCGCGCTGACTCGCGTGTGCCTGTCAGGACCTGCTCATCTGCTGCGGTCGCTCCACCGGGCGGCCGTTGCCCGAAGCGTTGGCGGTGGCGGGGACGTTCTGGGTCATGTCCCCGACCGCGCCACGCATGTTCTGCCAGATTCGTGCGGCCTCTTCGCGTCCGCCGAGCCCGAAGGCGAGTCCGAACGCGAGCGCGAGGGCTCCCACGATCCCGATGAACAGGATGTTGAGGAGCGTCGCCGCGACGCCGATCTGCGTCGCTGCCGCGAGGACCCCGAAGCCGAAGGTCGCGCCGTAGGCGAGAACCCCGATCGTTTTCGCGTTCGGCATCGACGGCTCGAGGGCGGCCGTCACGAGGTTGCGGGCGAGCGAGGCCAGCCAGGAGAAGGCCGCGAGGATGAGGACCGCGACGAGAAGGTTCGGAACGAAGGCGAGGATCTGGTTGACGATCGTGCTCACGGCCGTGAGCTTGACGGCGTCGGCGGCCATGAGGATGACGATGAGCCGCAGGTACCACTTCACGACGCCGGCGATCACACCGGCGGCATCTGCGCGGACCTGCGCCCGCTGAAGGACACGCGTCACGCCGGCACGATCGGCGGCCGCGTTGACGCGTACGGCGCGGAGCGCTCGGGCGACTGCACCGGCAAGAACGCCGGTGATGATCCAGCCCAGGATCAGGATCAAGAGCGCACCGAGGATCGCTGGGATCGCGGATATGAGGGTGGCAATTCCGGCCGCGAGGCCGGTGAGAAGCGCAGTAGGGAGGTCGGTGACGGCGGCGGGCATATGACGCCTCTTTCTCTCCGGATCTAGTCCGAGACTGGCAACCGACGGCTGCATTGGTATGGCCACGCTCCCGCCCCGTCAGGGAACCAGCCGCGCGATCAGGAAACGATCACCTCACAACTCACGCACGCCCGCCGAGCCGCCGCAACGGCGCTGCCACAGAATGCGGGTGTGGGCACGTTCGTCCTGGCGCTCCACTCGCACCTTCCCTATGCCCGCGGCGCGGGGCGATGGCCGCATGGCGAGGAATGGGTACACGAGGCCGTCCTTGGGACATATCTCCCACTGCTCGTCCTTCTGCACGACCTACGGGATGCGGGCCTCCCGTATCGCATCGTTATCGGGCTCACGCCGATCCTCATCGAGCAGCTCGCCGATCGCGACATCAACGTTCGGACCGCCGAGTACATCGACGACCAGGTCACGCGGGCCGAGACCGACGTTCGCAGGTTCACGGAGGCGCCGGATCAAGGGCGCGCGGAGCTCGCGAGGTTTTACGTCGGCTCGTACCGCCGATTGCGCGAGGCCTACCGCACGCGTTTCGGCCGCGATATCGTCGGCGCGTTTTCCGATCTCGCGAAGACGGGCCACGTCGAGATCCTCACCTCGGCGGCGACCCATGGCTACCTTCCACTGCTCGACCCGTCGTCGGTCCAAGCGCAGCTCCGGATCGGTCGCCGCTCCTCGCGCCGCCTGACCGGGCTCGATCCGACGGGGATCTGGCTACCGGAGTGCGCGTACAAGCCCGGCCTCGAGAAGGCGCTCGCCGATCACGGCATCACGCACTTTTTCACCGACGCCGCGCTCTTGCCCGGTCATGCGCGTCCGGCTGGCGACATCGCGCGTCGCCGCGGCCAAAGCGAGCTTGGCCGATGGGCGCCGCAGGAAGAGCGGGCTCTGGTCGCGACCGCGTTGCCGACCTCGACCGAGGTCGATCTTCTGCGTCCCTATTACGTGGCCGACTCCGATGTCGTCGCGATCGCGCGGCACGACCGCGTGTCGAGTCAGGTCTGGTCGGCGTTCACGGGATACCCCGGCGACGCGCAGTACCGCGAGTTCCACCGGAAGGACACGACGAGTGGCCTCCGCTACTGGCGCGTGACCTCGGTGCACAAAGGGCTCGGAGAAAAGGAGGAGTACTCGCCCGACCGCGCGGCTGAACGCGCGCGTGACCACGCGCGCCATTTCGTGCAGGTCGTCCGCGACGAGCTATCGGGTCGGACCGCCGACGGTCGCGATCCGCTGCTGGCGGTGACCTTCGACAGCGAGCTCTTCGGTCACTGGTGGTTCGAGGGCGTGGATTGGCTGGGCCTCGTGCTTCGCGACCTCACCGAGTCCGACGTGCGCGTCGCCACCGCCGCCGAGTATCTCGACCGCGAGCCGCCGAATCAGCGGATCGCGCTATCCGAAGGATCGTGGGGGAAGAACAACGACCACTCGACGTGGCTGAACGAGGGGACCGCGTGGATGTGGGATGAGCTCGGGCGTCTCGCGCAGAGCATCACCCGACTCCGCGCGAGCCCTCCGCGGAACGATCCTTTCCGGGAGCGCGCCGCGCGTCAGGCGGTCCGAGAGCTCCTGCTCGCGCAGTCCAGCGATTGGCCCTTCCTGGTCACGACCGGCCAGGCCGCGGACTACGCCGTCGAGCGCTTCCGCTCGCATGTGCATCGCTTCCACCGAGCGCTGGCGTTAGCGCAAGCCGGCGACGCGACCGAAGACGAGACCGAGCTGCGGAGCCTGGAGCACGCCGACAATCCATTCCCGGACGCGGCGCTGACGGACTAACCCTTCTTTGGAGCCCCGCCACCCGGCGCTTTCGGAGCGGCGCCCTTCGCGGCTTCCGGAGGCTTCGCGCCGGGAGCGGCCGGCTTCGCACCGGCAGCAGCAGGCTTCGCAACCTCGGCTCCGGCGGCCGACGGAGCGGCCTCGCCCTCTTCGCCTTCTGCGGCGGCCTCGCCCTCCGCGGGCGCTGCAACCTCGGCGGGCTTCTCCTCTTCGACCTTCACCGGGACAGCCTTCACCACGAGCTCGTCCGGATCGTTCTCGATCTGGATCAGCGTCGCGTCGACCTTGAGGTCCCGCACGTAGATCGCGTCATCGATCTCGAGAAGCCCGGACAGGTCCACGTCGATGGAGTGCGGCATGTCCTGCGGGAAGGCCTCGACGGAGACCTCAGAACGCGCATGGAGGAGGACCGCGCCGAGCGTGCGCACGGCGGGCGATTCGTTCACGAAGTGGAGCGGCACGTCGGCATGAGTCTTCTCGGTGAGCGAGACCCGAGCGAAGTCCACGTGCAGCATGCGGCCGGTGACGGGGTCGCGGCTGACGTCGTAGATAAGGGCCGGCACCTCTCCACCGTCGAGTCCAGTGAGCGAGAGGAGGGTGGTGTTACCCCAGCGGCGGTAGGAAAGCTCGAACGCGTGCTGATCGGTCTCGACCGGGGTCGAATCGGCGCGCCCACCGAAGACGACGCCTGGGAGCAGGCCCTTGCGGCGAAGGCTGTTCACCTTCTTACCGAGGACCCCGCGCGGACGGACGCTGAGCTTTTGGGCTTCGGCCACGATGGACTGCTCCCCTGAAAGTTGTTGCGGAGACCTAATTATGGGTCACGGCGGGGTCGGGAAATCGAGAACGAGCCGGAAGGGTCCTGCGAGCTCGGTGACCTTCGGGCACGCGAGGTGGTCGAGCCCGGTCCCCCAGAGGAGGACGCGCTCGAAGTCTTCGACGAGCTTGATCTGCTTGATAAGGGGCGTGGTCGGCTTCATATCGGTGCTTCCGGTGTAGCTGGGCGTGCCGTTGGGATTCTGGGTCGAGGCGTTCTGGAACCGCGCCCCGAAGAGCGCGTTGCCGCTGATCGCCACGGGCTGCCCGCTCGGTCCAGAGAGCGAGCTCGCCGCCTCCACCGTGTAGGCCGGGATCCCGAAGGGGCCGGGGGCGGTGCTCTGCCCGAACTCGAACACCAGGCGGTCGAACCCGGGCTGGTGAGCGACACGGACCGCGATGAGCTGAGCCTGGTTGGTCGCGTTGCCGCCGGTCGAGCGCGGGCACGCCGCCGCCGGGGAGGACCCCGAACTCGGCACGACCGTCGCCGACGCGCTCGCGGAGGCGCCGGCGGAGGCGCTCGGGCGGACCGACGAGGTCGCCGAGGCGGAGGGCCCGGCGGACGGCGAAACTGAGCGCGAAGCGGACGGTCGCGGGGTCGGCGACGCCTGCGTTTCGGGCTGGGGTCCGCATGCGCTCACGACAACAATGCCGATGGCCAGGGCGAGAGCCCCATACAGAATCAAGCGTCCGAACATCTGGCCCAAGCCTGCGTGACTAACGTCCCGCTGTCGAGTACGTCGACAAGCAGCCGAGCATTCCGTACGAAGTCCGTACAGGACACCATTTTTGGTAAAATGCGTTTTGAGTGGCCGATCGTCTGCGATTGGCGCTGGTATTTCACCAGCACCAGCCGGCCGGGAACTTCCCGTCAGTTTTCCAGGATGTGACCGAGCGGGCGTATGCCCCGCTGGTTGCCAGTCTTTACCGTCATCCCGAAGTAAAGGCGAGCCTCCACTTCTCCGGTCCGCTCCTCGATTGGCTTGAGGCCAATCGTCCCGATGTCATTGGCGACCTCGCCGACCTCGTCCGCCGGGGCCAGATCGAGCTTCTTTCGGGCGGCTATTACGAGCCGGTCCTGGTCGGTATTCCTCGGCGTGACGGGGTGGGACAGATCCGGGCGCTTTCCGACCGGGTTCACGCGATCTTCGGACAGCGACCGCTCGGCGCGTGGCTGACCGAGCGCGTGTGGGAGCCCCACCTTCCGTCGCTGCTGGCCGAGGCTGGCGTCGCCTACACCGTCCTCGACGACGAGCACTTCCTTCAGGCGGGCCTCCGGCCACAGGAGCTGGGCGAGTCCTTCGTCACGGAGGACCAGGGCCTTCCCGTGATCGTCTTCCCGGGAAGTGTGAAGCTCCGCTACCTCATCCCGTTCCGGGACGTGCGAGAGACGATGAAGGAGCTCCGTGCGCGGGCGGATGAGGGCGCGCGCCTTGTCGTCTACGCCGATGACGGCGAGAAGTTCGGCGCATGGCCGGGCACATACCAGCGGGTGCACAAGGACGGCTGGCTCGAGCAGTTCTTCTCGGCGATCGCGCAGGCCGACTTCATCCAGACGACGACCCTCGAGGACGCGTGGATTTTCCAGAAGCCCGCGCGGCGCGTGTACATCCCTGCCGGGTCCTATCCCGAGATGGCGGAGTGGGCCCTCGAGCCGAACGCCGCGAAGCGCTACGCGCAGGCGCGGAACAAGCTCGACGCCGAGCTCTCACCGCTCGTGGCCGCGCCGCTCTGGCGGAACTTCTTCGCGAAGTATCCCGAGTCGAACGGGTTGCAGAAGCGGATGCTCATCGTGAGCGAGGAGCTGGCCCGCAGGAGCATCCTCGACGCCTCGGCCGAGGTTCGGCAGGCGCAGCAGAACCTCTGGCGCGCGCAGGGCAACGACGTCTACTGGCACGGCGTATTCGGAGGCATCTACTTCCCGCACCTTCGCGCCGACGCATACGCCTCTCTTCTGAAGGCCGAGCGGATCCTGTCAGAGCGTCGCACCGCGGCCGGCGAGCAGCGCGACTACGACGTTGACGGCTACGACGAATACATCTTCCGCGGCAACGCGGGCGCGGTGTTCGTGCACGTGCAGGGCGGTGCCGTCGTCGAGTGGGACATCTACGCGTCGGCGACGAATCTCGTCGACACGCTCGCGCGGCGTCCGGAGGCGGAGCACGAGGCGCTGCGCCGCGCGGAAAAGTCCGGAAAGGTTCTCGTCGGAAAGGCCGCCGAGAAGGAGACGAAATCAATCCATGAGGCCGTGCGGGCGCGAGAGCGGGGCCTATCCAAGCTTCTCGAATACGACGTCGCGCGTCGCGCGTTCTTTCAGGACAGCTTCCGCGTGGGCAAAGCCGAGCCGGTGGTGCTGCACGCGTACTACTACCAGCTGACCCCGCAGCGCGAAGCGCGGACGGTGAGTCTCATCCTCGAACCGCCGGCTCGCTCGCTCGCCAGCGTTCCGGGGCTCGGGATCCGCAAGGACATCCGCATCGCCGACGAGGGGCTCGCCGCTGGAGTGCGGTACCGCCTGCGCAACGATGGCGAGGAAGCGATAGCCATCCAGTTCACCAGCACCTCGAATGTGGGCCTGCTGTCCGAGCAGAACCCCGCCGATGTGATCACCATCGGGACGAAGAAGACGACCGCAGGCAAGCCGCTCGACGCGCGGCATGTGTCAGAAATCGCCGTTCACTCCGAGTCGCGGCATTTTGACATCGCAATTGCTATCGATCCGCCGTGCGACGTGACCACGCGGCCCATCTACTCGATCACCAACTCGGAGCAGGGCTTCGAGCGGGTGTACCAGCAGCTTGAGATCGCTTCGACGTGGAACGTGACGATCGAGCCGGACGCGCACGTGGACCTCGAGGTCCGCGCGACCGCGGTTGGCCAGATGGTCGAGCCGGACGCCGTGCGACCGACCGCTCGCCGGCGCAAGGCCACGGCAGCCACGAACCCGGAAACAGCGAGGGTGCCTCGCCGGTAGTACTCGCGTCGTGAGCGGCGGGCGGGCGGCAGCTCTTCTCCTGGTCGGCGTTCTCATCGGCGGAATCTCGGGTGGCGCCACTGCGACGTACCTCACTCGCCGGGCCGACGAGTCGACAGGACAGCCAGCCACCAGTGCCGGCATCCCGATCGCGTCCGCGCCTCCGGCAGCCAGCGGGGGCGTTGACGGAGAGATCGTCGGAGCGGTTCAGGACCTCTTGCCGAGCGTCGTGACCATCATCAATTACGCCGCGAACGGGCAACCGCAGTCGAGCGGGTCCGGATTTGTCGTCGATGCGGGGAACGGCTACGTCGTGACGAACAATCACGTCGTCGAAGACACGCGCACCAACGGGACGGGAGCCTCGTTCGACGTGGTCTTCTCGGACAACAAGAAGGTGTCCGCGAAGCTCGTCGGCCGCGATCCCTTCACGGACATCGCGGTCATGCAGGTCGCCGCGCAGGGGCTGAAGGCGGCGACGCTCGCGAACAGCGACAACGTACCGGTCGGCGCACTGACCGTGGCGATCGGCAGCCCGCTGGGCGAGTTCCAGAACACGGTGACGCACGGCATCGTGTCCGCGAAGGGGCGACGGGTCGCGGAGACCTCGCAGGTCATCCTCGAGGACCTGATCCAAACGGATGCCCCGATCAATCCCGGTAACTCCGGTGGACCACTGCTCTGGGCCGCGACGCATCAGGTCATCGGCGTGAACACGCTCGGCGTGACACAAGCCACGGGCATCAACTTCGCCGTCTCGAGCAACACCGTGAAACAGATCGCGGACGAGATCATCGCCAACGGCAAGGTCGTCCGCGGCTACATGGGCATTCAGTACTCGCCGCTCACCCCGCGACAGGCGGCACAGCTCGGGCTTCCGACCGGGACGATCGGGATCATCGTCAGCCAGGTGGTTGCGGGATCACCGGCCGAGCAGGCCGGCATTCAGCCGAACGACATCATCACGAAGGTCAACGACCAGGTCGTCGACGCGGATCATCCGCTGTCGAGCCTCCTCATCAAGAACCGGCCAGGCGATAAGGTGAAGCTCACCCTCATTCGCGCTGGCAAGGAGATGACCGTCGACGTGACCCTCGGCCAACCGCCCCAATAGGTCACACCCTCGGACGGCGTGACGCCGTCCTGTACCTGATCGCGGCGGGCCTGGGCAGCTTCGGCCTTGGCGTCGCGCAGTTCTACCTGAACTTTCTCTACCGGTCCCTCGGCTTCGACGCGTTCGCCATCGGTCTGCTCGCCGGCGCGGAAGCGCTGGGAGTCGTCGCCGGCGCGATCCCAGCGGCGATCTTCACGAGAGGCCGCTCACGTCGTGCCGCGATCATCCTCGGCGGCACCCTCACCGGGATCGGCATCACCGGGATCCTCGTTTTCAACGCACTCCCTGCCGTTTTCCTGTCGGCGGTGCTCGTCGGATTCGGCGGAATCATCGCGAGCTCTTCGGGCGCCGCCCTCCTCGCGGACGCGACCGATGCGGCGCGTCGCGCCACCCGATTCGGCCAGCAGATCGCGCTCGGCACCACCGCCGCGTTCCTTTCGAGCGCGATCGCCGGCGCGCTCGCGGCGCCGGTCGCATCACTGCTTGGCGCTCGACCGGAGGACGCGCTCGTGCTGCGAGCGCTCGTGGCGAGCGGCGGCATCATCGCGGCCCTTTCGATCGTCCCGATCCTCGCGATCCGCGCCGTCCCGGTCGCTCAGCACACCCTCGAGGCGCCGACGCGGAACGATCTGGTCCGGCGGTTCCTTGCGATCGAGGTGCTCTTCGTCGCGGTCGCGGGCAGCATCGGCGCGCTCCTTCACGGTCGATTCGTGGCGTCGCGTCTCGGCGCGATCCCCTCGATCGTTCTCGTGGAGACGCTATCGCTCCCCTTCGCGCTCGTCGCCGCGTTCACCGGGGCGCTTCCCATCGCCGTTGGGGCACTCGCGATGCGGCATTTCCTGATGTTCGGCGCGAGCGGGACGGTGAACGCCTTCCAGCTCTCGTCCTTCACGCCCGCGGAGCGCGCGGGTGCGAACGCCTTCTTCGCGCTCGCATGGAGCGCGGCGAACGCGGTCGGCGCGATCCTCTCGGGAGCGATCCGCTCGCGGCTCGGACCGGACGGGTTCACGGTGAATCTCGTGACGCTCGTCATCGCGTACGGCCTCGCTGCGCTCCTGACCTGGCGCCTCTTCGCGACGCACGAGCCGAGTGGCGACGTTGGCGCGCGCCCGCTCGCTGTCCCAGACTCGCGGGGGTGACCCCACCGCTTCGCGACCAGGTCGCCGCCGCCATCCAGGATGGCCTCGTGCGCGCGTCGAAGGAGCTCGGATGGCCGGGCGTCGATGGCGTGCCGATCGAGGTCGAGCGCCCAGCGAATCCGGAGCACGGCGACTACGCCTCGAACGTCGCGCTCAAGCTCGCGAAGCAGGCGCGCAAACCGCCGCGCGAGATCGCGAAGGCCATACGCGAGCGTGTCCGCATCGCGCCGCCGATCGCGGCGGTCGAGGATCTGAATGGCTTCGTCAACGTGCGTCTCGACGAGAGGTGGCTCGCCGCCCAGGTGGACGAGATCGTGCGAGCGGGCCCCGACTTCGGTCGGTCGAAAGCGCTCGCCGGCAAGCGGATGCAGGTGGAGTTCATCTCCGCGAATCCGACCGGACCCCTCACCGTCGCGAACGCGCGTGGCGGTCCGCTCGGCGACGTGCTCTCGTCGGTCCTCGAGTTCGCCGGGGCGACGGTCGAGCGCGAGTACTACGTCGAGGACACCGGAACGCAGTTCGACACGTTCGGCCGCTCGATCGCGATCCGCTACCGGCAGCTTCATGGCGAGCAGATCGAGATCCCGGCGGATGCGTATCCCGCGGAGTACGTGAAGGACATCGCAGCCGAGATACAGGCGCGCGACGGCGACAAGTGGATGAAGCTCGCGCTCGAGGAGCAGGCGAAGAGCTTCGCGGCGCTCGGCGTCGAGTGGGTCCTGCGTGAGGCCAAGCGCGTCACCGCGATGCTCGGCATCCGCTACGACACCTGGTTCTCGCAGGCCGAGATGATGCGATCGGGCTACTTCGACAAGACGCTCGCCGAGCTGCGCAAGCTCGGCAAGGTTTACGACAAGGACGGCGCGGTCTGGTTCGAGGCGAGCGAAGCCGTCGACGACAAGGAAGGCTGGGTGGTCGTTCGCTCGAATGGCGAGCCGGGGTACCTCGGCAAAGACATCGCGTACCACGTCCAGTCGTTGCGCGATCGGCGCTTCGACAAGAAGATCGATATCTGGGGATCGAACACGCACTACCACCTCATACAGATGCGGGCCGCGATGCAGGCGCTCGGGCTGCTCGAGAAGTTCGAGGTCGTCCTCTACCAGTACGTGCGCTTCCTGCACGAGGGCGTGCTCAAGCGGATGGGACGCCGGACCGGACAATTTCTCCTCCTCGAGGAGGTCATCGAGGCGGTCGGGAAGGACGCGACGCGCTATTTCTTCCTCCAGTCGAGCGCCGATCGGCAGCTCGACTTCGATCTCGAGCTCGCGGTGCAGCAATCGAACGAGAACCCCGTCTACTACGTCCAGTACGCGCACGCGCGGATCGCGAGCATCTTGCGGACGGCCGCGGAGCGGGGAATGAATGCCGATGGCGCCGAGACGGCTCTGCTGACGGCAAAGGGGGAGCTCGACCTCATCCGGCTCGTGCTGCGGTTTCCCGAGCTCGTGGACGACGTCCGCCAGCACTACGGCGTGCATCAGCTCACGACGTACGCGCTCGAGCTGGCCGGCGCGTTCCATGGCTTCTACCGCGATCACCGCGTCGTCGATGAAGCCGACGTCGCCCGCTCGAAGGCCCGGCTTCGTCTGGTCCAGGCCGTGCAGGTCGCGCTCCGTCAGACGCTGGGTTTGTTGGGCGTCAGCGCCCCCGACCGCATGTAGCGCACGCGAACCGCCCCCGCTTGACGGCCTTTCCCTATTTAACTAGTGTCGTAGTGAAAGTGCCGCCGATCCGCTTCCGCCTCGACCCGACGTCCGGCGTGCCGACGTATCTACAGCTCGTCCAGCAGACCAAGCACGCGGTCCGCTACGCAATGCTGCGGCCAGGCGATCGCCTCCCGACCGCCCGCGAAGTCGTCGAAGACCTGGCGATAAATCCGAACACGGTCCTCAAGGCGTATCGCGAGCTCGAGCGGGAGGGTTTCGTCTACAGCCGCCCAGGCGCCGGGACGTTCGTCGCCGACGACGCGCCCGCACCGCTCGCGCGCTCGGTGCATCAACCGCTGCGCCGATCGCTCGACCGTTGGATCGCTGGTGCGCACGCCGCGGGCCTCGACCGCGAGAGCGTCGTTGCTCTCATCACCCTCGCCCTGAACGACGCATTCCCGGAGAAGGAGGCGGCCCGCGCATGACCATCGTGCTCGAGACATCGGGACTGACCAAGCGGTACGGACGGACCGACGCGCTACGCGGATGCGATCTTTCGCTTGCCGGAGGAAAAGTGACCGGTCTCGTCGGACCGAACGGCGCCGGGAAGACCACGCTCCTGAACATCGCGGTCGGGCTCCATCGCCCGACCGCGGGACGGATCCGCGTTCTCGGACTCGACCCGTGGCGAGAGGGCGTGGCGCTCCTCTCGCGGATCGGTTTCGTCGCGCAGGATCGTCCGCTTCATGGCGGCTTCACAGTCGCGGAGACCCTCGAGATCGGCCGCCGGCTCAATCCGCGGTGGGACCAGGCCTACGCGCTCGCCCGCGTGAAGCACTTCGGCCTGCCGCTCGACCGCCGCGTGCGATCGCTCTCGACGGGGCAGCGCGCGCAGGTGGCTCTGACGCTCGCCCTCGGGAAGCGGCCCGAGGTTCTTCTTCTAGACGAGCCCGTGGCGAATCTCGACCCCGTCGCGCGCCTCGAGCTCCTCGAAGAGCTCATGGGCGTCTTCGCGGAGGACGGACCGAGCGACGCGCTGGTCCGCGAGCATGTCCTCGTGAGTGGCCCTCGTCGCGCCGAGCACGAGCGAGCAGAGGGCGAGGTCATCGAGGTCCGTCAAGCGGAGCGCCAAACGACGCGCCTGCTGCGAGGTCATGCCACGCAGTCCGACGACGGGACCGAGGTCCGTCCGGCGACGCTCGAGGAGATCGTCGTGGGCTATCTGCGCTCGGAGCGCGAGGAGGTGCCGCAATGATCTGGCTCACGCTGCGCGAACACCGTGCTCAGCTCGCGGTGATGGCGCTCACGGCCACGTTGCTCGCGCTGGGGCTATTCGTGATGGGGAACTATGCCGCGGCAGAGCGCATCGCCCTCGGTGTCGACACATGCATTCCGCTTCCCAACACGAACTCAAACTGCGTCGACCTCAGCGTCGAGTGGATGCGACGCATCGGTCCCGCGCCATACCTCGTCGGCGCCTTACTGCTCGTTCCGGCGCTGGCCGCCTCTTTCGTCGGCGGACCGCTCTTCGGGGGCGAACTCGAGCGCGGAACCCACCGCCTCGCGCTTACGCAAGCAGTAAGTCGTGTCCGTTGGGGCGCCACAAAGATCGGTTTGGCCCTCGCGATTGCGCTCGCGTGCGCAGTCGTTCTTGCGCAGCTCGGATGGTCCGCGCGTGTTCTCAACGGACTCCCTGGAGGCATAAAAACACCGTTCGACGGGTTCGAAGTCGATGGGCCGCCCATGGTTGGTTATTGGCTGTTCGGGATCGGTGTTGGCGGCCTCATCGGTGCCTGGTCGCGGCGGGCACTCACCGGGATGTTCGTTGGCCTCCTTCTCTTCGTCGGGGCGCGAGCGCTCGTCGGGTTCGAGCTGCGGCCTTATTACGAACCGCCGCTCGTGGCGTATGACCGAACCGACTGGTTTGCCAGGCAAGCCCCGAGCTATCCGTCCGGCGCATGGGTCCTGCACACGCAGGATGTCGACGCTCAGGATCGACCGGTCGACTCCAGAGAGATGGATCGCCTCATGCAACGCTTTGGGCCGTCCGCGATGGCCGGCGGTCCGACGAACCCCGCCGACTATCTCGCCACGGTCGGCGTGCGCAAGCGGATCATTTATCAACCAGCCGAGCGCTATGCGAAGTTCCAATGGATCGAGCTCGGGATCTTCACCAGCCTTGCCGCCGGGTGCGCGCTCCTCACGATCGTGTTGATGCGGAGACGCGACGCATGACTCTGGGCTAAAGGGCGAGCCACCCGGTGCGATTCCGCCAGTGCTTCCCGGCACGGAGGTGCGCGACGATCGCGCGCTCGAGCGTCGTTCGTTGCGGGAGCTCATCGATGTTCGGTCGGATGCGATGGAATACGAAGCGCAGCACGTCCGCATCGCCGTCGTAGCCGTCGCCGACGAGCGTGAAACGACGCCCGAAGCGCACGATGTTCGCGTCGGGTTCGAGATATTCGGCGACCTGTGGGTCGAGCAGCCACGAGGTGCAGATCGCGACTCGCGTGGGAGTCTCCGGAAAGTGACGCGCGAAGAAGGATCGCGCCTGCGCGATGGATTCATCACAGGCTTCGGGTGTGAGCGGACCGCTCTCCGGTATGTGGACGCCGAGCGCGGGCTCGCCTTCGCGAAACGCGTCGGCGACGTGCGCGGCGCGGACGTTCATCCGGTTGAACTGCAGCCGCCCGAGCTGATAGATCGAACCGCGGAAGTGCAGCGTGAGCCAGCCGCTTGTTCGAAGTCCTCCGTCCCCCAGCAGCAGACGATCGCGTTTCAGATTTCGTCCGAGGTCCGAGAGGGTCGCCCAGGAGACGTCATCGGAGATCCCTCGGCGCGCGTGGAAACGGCGCACGTCGGCGAGTGCCGCCAGGTACACGAACGCGAAGAAGTACCGTCCGAGCGGAGACGAATCGGCGGGTCCCGGTAACTCGAGCGGCGCGAACCCGCCCATGTCCGTGACAAGCGTCCGGTACGCGCGCTCGAGCGATAGCCACGTCATCGGGTCCGACTCCGGTGAAGGCCACGCCGCGCGGATCTCGTCGCGGTCGCTTTCGTCGATCGCCAGGCGGTCGAAGATCGCGGGCAGGTAGGTCCGTTCGGGTAACCGGAATCCACGCGTCACGCGATGAGACGCTAGTGGAGTGTGGCTAGGGCGCCTTGCTCGGGCTCGCGCTCGGGCGTGCGCCGCCGCCTCCGCCCAGGCCGGCGGTCCCGGTCTGCGAACCGAAAAGCTGACCGAGGATGTTCGTTGTCCCGACGACGATCGCGGTCGCGGAGACCATGCCGGCGGCGTCGGTCGTCCCGACCACCGTGACCTGATCGTTGACCTTGAGATCGCTGAGCTTCACGTCGGTCTCGGTCGTCTTCACGATGCGGGTGCTCGCCCCGATGAGGACGATCT
>VBIZ01000147.1 GCA_005880575.1 Chloroflexota bacterium
CGAAGGACATTCTCAACGGACTCGTGAAGCCAAGCGGCGCGCCGACGACCGCGACGAAGTCCGTTCCGCTCACGGCCTTCAAGCCTGGGACGACGAGCATCCTCGCCTTCACGCGCGACTATCAGAAGCCGGGCCGCCTCTACTACACCCTCGATCTGCGCTACATGACCCCGGCGCAGGGGATCGACGCGCTCAACCGCGGCTTCGCGATCTCGCACCAGTACACGCTCCTCGACAATCCGACGAAGCCCGTGAGCACCGCAAAGCTCGGGGACACGGTGCGCGTCACCGTGACGGTCATGGTCCAGAGCGACCACAGCTACGTCGTCGTCGAGGATCCACTACCGGCAGGCCTCGAGCCGGTCGACGCGCGCCTCAAGAACGTCGACCCTGCGCTCAAGGCGCAGCTCGACAACGAGCTCGCACAGGCGGCGCAGAGACAGTTCGGCGGCGGCAACGCGTACTTCGCGCCGTGGTACCGCTGGTATTACAGCCCGTGGCACCAGGTCGACCTGCGCGACAATCGCGCGGTACTGGGAGCTACGTGGCTATCGAAGGGGATCTACGAGTACGTCTACTACGCTCGCGCGACGGCGCCGGGCGACTTCTTCGTCGCGCCGGCGCACGCCGCGGAGACGTATTTCCCTGAGGTCTTCGGGCGAAGCGACAGCTCGAGGTTCGTCGTGACGCCCTAGACGCGCTTAGTCGTCGCCCTCGGACTCGCCTTCGTGCTCGGTGTTGCGGTCCTGGCTCTGCTTACCGCCCTGCTCGTGCTTGGCGGTCGTCGTCATCGGTGCGCTCGTTGTGGTCGTGGTGTTGGTGGCGGAGTCCTCGTCATCCGTCTCGTCACCTGCGTTCATCTCGCCGTCGGCCTCGGTGACATCGTTCTCGTCCGTCGCGCCGGTCTGGTTGTCGCCTTCCTGCTCGACATCGGTTTCGGTGGCCGGAGCGGTCACCGGAGCGGCGCTGTTCTCAGCACTCGGTGTCGGCGTCGGCGTCGGACTCTGCTCACGCGAGGGATGCGCACTCGCGATGCCGAGGTTTGCGGCGATCGCAAGCGCGAGGGAAGCAAAAGCGACAAGGAAACGCTTCATGGATGGCACCTCCAGGTGGTTAACGGATATGGGGCCTCACCCGTTCGCGGATCCGTATCTGTTTCGCATCAGGAAATCGTTTCTCGCTAGCCAAGGAAATGGCGTAACGCGGCGGCGCGCACGACGAGCTCGGTCGAGATCACGCCGCCTGATTCCGTGACGCGTCGCATCTCGCGCGAGAGCTCGACGTGCTCCGCATCGGTGTGCGGCGAATCGACGAGGGTCAATGCGCGTTCGGCGCTCTCGCGCGATCGGGCCGGCAACCACGCGAGCTGATCCGCATCGAGGTAGCGCACCGCATCCGCGAGATCGGTCGCGATCGAAGGCACCGCCGCGCGGAGCCACGACCAATCCGAGTCGGTGACCGCGGCGAGCCCGATGACCTCCGGCGGTAGGCCGATCGAGTACAGGCTCGCGCAGAACGGGATCGCCCGCGGCAGGCTGACGCCGGCGCTCTCGCGGTTGTATCCGAAGAGGCCGACGTGCATCTTGCGCAGCCGTCGGCGCGGCACCGAGCGCGCGACCGCGTTCACGAGCGGCGCGAGCTCCTGGACCTCCGACTGGTAGCGCGCGACGAGACGGTCGAGCAGCTCGACCGCACGGCTCTGATCGATGGCGAGCGGCGCGCTCCGCTCGTGCGCGCGAAGCTTCGCGATGCCATCGCGCACCGCGTCCGGCGGGTGGTCGTACTTGAACGCGGATTGGATCGTGAACGTCTGGACGCTCGGGTACGTCGCGAGCACGCGGTCGACGTTGCGCGGCGCAAGCCCGCCGCGGAAGGGGACGCTGCCGACCCCGATCACCGGGTGGAGCGCGACGCCGGTCTCGGTTTCGAGCGCGGCGAGCCGCTCGAGCGCCACGAGCGCGAGGAGGACCGCCGCGAGGTAGCCGTAGTTGAGCGCTGGATCCGAGCGCGCGATGAACACGCGCATGTGCTCGAGATCCTTCCCGCGCAGGTACTCGCGCACGAGGTCGTCGGCAGCGAGGAGATGCTCGCGGTCCTCGATGAGCGGGATCATGCGCACGGTCGGCGGCGAGAAGCGGCCGAACCACGCGCCGAGTGGACGGTCGTCGGAGCCGAGCGTGACCTCCTCCATCCCCGCGACGAAGCGCTCGTAGTACTCGCGCACGCGATCGAGCTCGCGCGCGGACGTCGTCATCGGGAAGATGAGCTCGAGGATCGGCGGGCGCTCGCGGTCGTAGAACACGCGCGCGATGTCGGCGTGCCGCGGCAGGCTCTGCAGCACCTCGAGCACGACCTTCGCCTGCGTCGGCTCGAGCGCGGGATTCGGGATGCGCGGCGTGAGATGCACGGATTCGCCGATCGGGTGCTCGGCGAAGAACGACTCGTAGGTCGAGAGGAGCTTCTCGACGACGTGGCCGTCGACCTCCTTGCCCTCGAAGTCCCACATCTGCTCGTCGCAGCCGAGGTGCGAGAACGCGTAGTACGCCTCGCGGACCTCGTCTTCCGCGGTGAGCGGCGCGCTCTGCGCGAAGAACGGCATGGCGACGTTGTCCGGATGCTGGGTGCTCATGCATCGCGGGATACGTTCGGTCGCCGATGGCGATGCCGGGACCGCCGTTGCCGCCCGTTCTTTCACCGCACGACCCTACGCAAGCAACAGTTGCGATTCAATGCTGAGAGGCCGCTAAGAAAAGCGCTCCGGCGGTCCAACTCTCAACCGTTTCTCAAAACTCGGGCCTCTCCGACCGGTATTCATGTAGCAATGAAAGCCAATTCCCCCATCCTCCCTCCTCACCCTGAGAGGACGGGACCGGCTCGCCCAACAAAGCGGTCCGGTCCCGTCCCGGCCTGGGGACTGAAGCTGGGTGGGTTCCTCACGACGTTCGGGATCTTCGTCGGATCCTTCGGGTACGCAACGACGCACCTCTACGCGACGAACGCGCCGCTGCAGCCCGCGACGGTGGCCTCGGTCGCGACAACCGCGGCGACCGGCACAGCAACCGCAACCGCGCGGCCCTCGACTGCGACCACCACCACGACCACACTTACTTCCGCCGTGCAGACCACCCCGCGTCCTGCAGTGACCGTCACCAAGAAGTCGTAAGTGGATCTCTTCTTCTGGGAGATCGCGCGGGCGAGCGGCCTTGCCGCGTACGCCGCGCTCTGCATCTCCGTCCTCTCGGGTATCGCGCCGCGAACGCAGGCGCTCAGCTTTCTCGCGAGCAACCGCGCCGTCCGCGCGCTCCATGACTGGTCGCCGTGGATCGTGATCCCTGCGGCGCTCGTGCACATCGTCGCGCTGCTGCTCGATGCGACCGCGCGCATCGGCATCCTCGACGTGTTCGTGCCGTTCCTCACAAGCTACGGCCAGCTTGCGATCGGGCTCGGCACGATCTCGCTCGACCTCCTCGTCGTCGTGCTCGTCACCACTTGGTTGCGTCGCCGCTTCAGCAATAACGCCTGGCAGTGGTGGCACCGGGTGAGCTACCTAGGCTTCGGGACGATGTTCCTGCACTCGATGCTGTCGGGGACGGACCTGACCTCGCCGGTCATCGCAGCGCTGTCATGGGCGGCCGGGATTGGCATCGCCTACTACGCTCTGGAGCGGCTCGGAAAGGCCCTCAACCCCGCGCGGATCCGGGCCTAAGGCCTACACTGGAAAGGCTCCCTGGCTCGCACGAACCAATATGAGTGGGCCGCGAGCTTTGGAGGACGATCCCGTGAGCTTTCAAGACAAGACCCTGACCTGCAAGGACTGCGGGCAGGAATTCATCTGGACCGCCGGCGAGCAGGAGTTCTACGCAAGCCGCGGACTCCAGAATGCCCCCACCCGTTGCCCCGCTGACCGTGCCGCGCGTCGCGCGCAGGGTGGCGGACGCGGTGGTGGTGGTGGCGGTGGGTACGGCGGCGGCGGTGGCGGTGGTGGATACGGCGGCGGTGGCGGCGGCTACGGCGGCGGCCAGCGCGAGATGTTCACCGCGACATGCAGCAACTGCGGACGCGAGGCACGCGTTCCGTTCCAGCCCCGCGGCGACAAGCCCGTGTACTGCAGCGACTGCTTCGAGCAGCGTCGTCCTGCGTCGCGGCGCTACTAGATGCCGAAGCAGAAAGGCCCGAAGCGGGACAAGCAGGAGAAGAACCGGATCGCAGCGCTGAAGCAGCAAAAGGCACGTCGTGGAGGCCGAAACTCGGAGCGCCCACGATGACCCGCAACACCGCGAGCGTCACCGTGAAGCTCGTGGGCGGTCCTCTCAACGGCAAGTCCGCGGTCTCGTACGGCGCGGTGGTGGGCAGCCTCATCGACGTGAATCGATCGAAGTACCGCGTCACCAAGGTCGACTCGATCCCCGGGTGGAACGAGCAGATCGCGAGCGCGACGTTCGTCGATCACGTGCCGATGGTTCCCAAGCCGATCCTCCCGAAGCCCTTGGTGGTCAAGCCGAAGTAGCTCAGAGCACTTGCGAACACGTGAAGGGCGCCCTCCGGGCGCCCTTCTTTTTACCTAGTTGGCTCGGATGATCCGCACAAAGATCGGCGCGCTGACGCCCTTGAGTACGACCTCGCGACGCTCCGCCGGATAGTCGACTGCGGCGGCGGCGTACGCATCTTCAGAGCAGACGACCTCGCCCGCCTGCGCGACCGACGCGAGCCGCGCCGCGACGTTCACGTCCTCACCGATCGCGGTCAGCTCGACGAGCCCGCTCCCGCGGCCGACGGTCCAGACGTAGGCCTCTCCGGTATGTACGCCCACGCCGATGGGAACCCACGGCTTCTCGGCACCAATGTTGCCCGTCGCGCGAAGCAACCCGAGACCCGCATCGATCGCGCTCCGAGCGTGGGCCGGCGCGTAAAGCGGAACGAAGTAGCCAACGATCTGATCGCCCATGAAGCGGTCGATCATCGCGCCGCTACTGCAGAGGACGTCGACGCCGGCCGAGTAGAAGCGATCGATGACCCGGTGCGTTCCGGTCGGCCCAAGCTGTTCGGCAAGTGGCACGGACCCGCGCACGTCGGCGAAGAGCGCCGTCAACTCGATTTCCGCGCCGCCTTTCCCTCTGATCAGCTGGCCCTCGCAGAAGTCGCAGTACCGAGGGTTTTTCGCGAACGGTTTCCTGCCGAGCAACCGGAGCAGGGGAACGAACGGGCCGCTGAAGGGGACCGCGCAGAGCTGGCAGCGCGGTGAGCGCGGAAGCTTGCTCCAGACGGCGCGGCGCGCCCGTGCTGCTGGATCGCCGCCCATGAGGTACGTGCGCCAGCGCTCATCGTTTCCCGTGTGGATCTGGTCGATCACACCACGTTACGCGCGCTCGCGCGATGCTGCTCGGTGCGCCGCGCCTATTGCGCTGAGGTCGGCACGGGTCGGGTGAAGTGCTGAAGCCGGATCAGCCTTTCGTGCAGCTCGCGAAGGGCCTGGCGATGCCGGTCGTCGTGCAGCCGGACACCTTCGAATAACGGCGCGTCGAAGGTCTTGAGCGCCGAGAAGTACTCGCTGTCCGCCGTCGAGACTTCGGCGATCAAGGATCTCGTCTCGGTCGTCCACGAGGTGACGCGCCCGAGCCACACGTTCAGCGCCGGGAGCGCCAGCATCATCCCTTCCTTGCGCAGCGCTGTGCCTCTCTCGCGCAGCTCGCCCAGGCCGCCCACCTGATCGCGGTACGTCGGTCTGTCGCCAACCCGCATGAAGCGAGGCTCCGATGTCGGCTCGCGCCAGAAGCGGAGCTCGAACGACGCGGATGAGGTCTGCGCGATCCCCCGCTCCTCCCAGCTCACCGTGACTTCGAAGACGTGGCGAAACCCGGCGATGAAGGGAGCGAGAAAGGGACCCAGGGCCGAGACCGCATTCGGGGTGAGGTACCAGTTCTTGAAGGGAACGATCCAACCGGACGCGATCGGCTCCGCCGACTCGCTCACCCCGCCGATGACGATCGGAATGCGCGCGCCCGCCTGCGTGACGTCGAGGACGCGATCACCCGCCTGCCACTGCCAACGGTCGGCACCGACCTGCTCTCCGCGGACCGCGACGCTCAGCTTGGCTTTCGGGGCAGCAACGTGAGTGGTTGTCGCGGCCGCGACGTGATACCAGCGCACCGACGGCTCGGATGCGCCGTTGCCGACGACGAGGAGCATGACTTCCGCGCGGGGCGGCGCCACCGACGCGGCCCGTTCGACAACGCCGACATCCGCGGCGGCAGGTGTCTCGTCGCGAAGCGGTCGTCGCAACGATGCCGCGGCGAGGATGAGTCCAAGCAGGAGAACGCCGATGCCCGCGTACAGCACGGAAGACCGAAGCGCACCGATTAACGGCGGGTTGACAAAGCCCAGGGCGATGAGAAGGAGGCCGACGACGATGCACGCGAGGGCGATCCGGATGCGCAAGGTCTTTGGATGATGAGGCTCGCCCTCGCGATCGCGCGCGTGTTAGAGCGAGGTAACCGCTCCCTGGGACGCGCTTGAAACGAGCCGCGCGTACTTGGCGAGCGCGCCCCGCCTGTACATGGGCTCCGGATGGCGGACCGCCGCAAGGCGCTGGCGCAGCTCGTCCGCCGAGATGTCGAGATCGAGTACACGCTTCTCGGGATCGATCACGATCGAGTCGCCGTCGCGGACCGCAGCGATCGGTCCGCCGACCGCGGCCTCGGGTGCGACGTGGCCGACCATGTGACCGTGCGTCGCGCCGGAGAAGCGGCCGTCGGTGATGAGGGCGACCTTGTCGCCAAGACCCTCGCCGACGATCGCGCCGGTGACGCTCAGCATCTCGCGCATGCCGGGGCCGCCCTTCGGTCCCTCGTACCGGATGACGACAACGTCGCCTTCTCTGATCTTCTTCCCGATGACCGCGGCCATCGCGTCTTCTTCGCGGTCGAAGACTCGGGCGGTATAGCGCTCCTTCACGGCTCGGTGCCCGGCGACCTTCATGACCGCGCCCTCGGGCGCGAGCGAGCCTTTGAGGATGACCATGCCGCCGGTCGGCGCGATCGGATCGTTGAGCGGCTTCACGACCGTTTGACCCTTCGTCTCGACCGTCGCTGCGGCTTCCTCGCCGATCGTCTTGCCAGTGACCGTCATCGCGTCGCCATCGAGAGCCTTTGCCTCGAGGAGCCGTTTCAGCACGAGAAGTATTCCGCCGGCCTTGTCCATGTCGACCGCGGTGTATTTGCCCCAGGGCTTCATGTCGGCAAGCAGCGGAGTTCGCGCACTGATCCGGTCGAAGTCGTCGATCGTGAGCGGCACGCTCGCCTCGCGCGCGACCGCGAGAAGATGGAGCACGGAGTTCGTCGATCCCCCGGTGGCCATGACCGCGCGGATCGCGTTCTCGAGCGCGGGCCGGGTGATGATCTGGCGCGGTGTCACGCCTTCTTTAAGGAGCTCGAGCACGCGGCGGCCCGCCTGCTTCATGACTTCCTTCCGCCGCTGGTCGGTCGCAGGGACGCGCGAGGATCCGGCCGGGGAGATGCCGAGCGCTTCGAATGCGGTGGCCATGGTGTTCGCGGTGAACTGACCGCCGCAGGCGCCCGCGCCGGGGCAGGCGACCTTTTCGAGCTCATCAAGCTCCTTGTCGTTCATCTTGCCGACGGCGTGCTTTCCGATGGCTTCGTAGACGTCCCCGATTGTGACGTCCTTGCCCTGGAATCGACCGGGCATGATCGAGCCGCCGTAGACCATGAGGCCGGGGATGTCCATGCGCGCGAGCGCCATGACCGTGCCGGGGATCGTCTTGTCGCAGCCACTGATGCAGACGAGCGCGTCGAGGAGATGGCCGCGTGTGACGAGCTCAATGGAGTCGGCGACGACCTCGCGCGAGATGAGCGAAGCCTTCATGCCTTCGGTGCCCATCGCGATGCCGTCGCTCACCGCGATGGTGTTGAACTCGACCGGCGTGCCGCCCGCTTCGCGGATACCTTCCTTCACCCACTCCGCGAGCTGCCGGTGATTGAAGTTGCACGGCATGATCTCGATCCACGAATGCGCGACTCCGATAAGCGGCCGTCGGAAGTCCTCATCGTTGTAGCCGACCGCGCGCATCATCGAACGCGCGCCCGCGCGGGCGGGGCCGTCGATCAGTTTCCTACTATGCGTGCGTAGCTCAGCCATTCACTGAGCAGCCTATCCGGACGCAACCTGCAAGGCGCGAAGTGGCGTCGGGCAGAGGTGGTCACGAATCAGATCCGCCGGTAGTAAGCCATTTCTGACAACACCATCGTCCAGAACGCCGACGGTCGCATCATCCTATTTGCGATCTATCCTGAACGTTCTCTCCACGGTCGGACCTGCGAGCCACACCTGGCTAAACGCGACCCTTGGTGCATCGTCCCCGTAAACCTCGTGAAACCGTTCGATGACCATTTGGAACGCGAACTGTCCGAGGTTCGCGGCATCGAGAACGGGTACAACATCGGGGTCGGCGCTGGTGCCGAATGAAGTCTCTGATCCAACGCACACGCAACTCCGAGTGACAACAAGCTAACTCCGGAACCCCAAACGGTGTGCCGCTTCAGGGAAAATCCCCGCGCAGCCAATCAACGACGCGAGCCGCGTTCGTTCTGACGGGCGCAGCGCCGTCAACGACGAGGTCCGCGAGTCTCGGCAGCATCTCTACGACATCCCGCTCCGTGGAGTGCGCATCGAGAGTCGCGACCTCTGATTCACCACGACGGCGCAACCGATCCGTCCGGACCTCGGGCGGCACCTGCACATGTATGTGTTTCACAGTCAAGGGCGCGACGATCGCGTTCATCTCCGAGAGGATCGATATATGCCGCAAACCATGGATGACGATTGGCTGCCCTGGCGTCCAGCCCCCGCGAGCGAGCACGGCTCGACAGAACGCGTTGGGTTCATCCCGGACGAGCAAGGCTCCCACCTCGGCAAGTGTCGTTCGGTCGTCACCGAGTCGGCGAGAGGCAGCCACTCGACGGACCTCGTCGCTGAACCCGACGCACGCCCAACCGAGACTGTCGGCCACCGCGCGAGCGAGGTGGGTCTTGCCAGCGCCGATCGGCCCCGAGAACACAAGGACTGCGGCGGTCACAAACCGAGCGTCGCTTGAACGTTTCGCTGGCGGAGCACGACCCAGCCTCGCCTGTCGCGCTTATCGCACGTCAGTGCGGGTATGCGCCGTACATCGCCGACGCGCAGCAACGTCGCGTACTCTGCGCGAGTCCAAGCGGTAGAACCACGCGTCGGTCACGCGACAGAGGCCGACCACGGGGCCTCCTGAGTGCTTCAGCAGCAGCACGTCCCCGGGCGACACAGCGCGATACGGTGCCTGCGGGCGGATCGAGAAGCGAGACTCGACCGTCTTCCGTCCCGCGAGTACGTGCTCGAGGTAAGGCTCGACGAAGATGGCAAGGTGGACTCCGAAGGGTGCGCGCGGGACGACCGGGTCCAGGTCGGCCAGGTATGGGCGCCAGAGGGGGTCGTCGTTAACGCGAGCGTGGAGTTCGCCACTCAGCAGGTTCACGAGCCCACTCATCCGCGCGTTCCTCCTCTGCTCCCCTGATAGCAAAGGCGAAGCGACCGAATCAGCCGGCCGAGCCGGCTCGGGCGAGTGTATCCCGCTAGCGACGTGCGCCGATCTTGAGCTCGGCGATATTCTTGGCGCGCTTGTTCGGCGTGAAACGCTCGTCGAGTTCGCGCGCCCAACGCTCGACAGCCCGTTGCTGGTATTCGAGAGCGGCGATCTGTTCCTCGCGCATCCTCGGGCCTACCGGGTTGAAGATTGTGATCTTCAGCGGCACCGTGCGCAGTGGAAGATCCTCATCGAGCGTTTGGAGGCGATCCACGAACGCGCGTATCCCGTCTGTCATGCCGTCCGCAGTGGGCGTCGTGAAAGTGGCGTAGGCAAAGCAATCAACGCCGGAGCGAAGGTGTCGATCGAAGAGCCTGAACTGTTGGTCGAAGAGGTCCGGGTCCGCTTTCGTATTGAACGCGAATGACCGCGCGTCGAAGCCCTTAAAGCAGCCGACCCGCCCATAGGTTGGGTAGGCCGCCACGTACGCTTGATCCTCCTCGGAGAGGTATCTCCAGTAGTAGTCGTTGGAAAGGTTGTCGTCGGACCAGAGATAGACCGAGTCGCGGAGGCCACGGCGCTCGAGTTCGCGCATTGTCCACGGGACCCATTCTGGCGCGAGGTCGGGCTGCCCCCCGGTGAGGTCGACAATTGGCGCCGGGTCCGGCTCCGCCTGGTACAGGTCGAGCAGCGATGCGGCGGAATGCCAAACGGAGTGTGTTCTGCTTGCAGCGAGCAGATCGAACGGTACGAAGCAATACCAGCACCGCCAGTTGCAGATCGCGTTTTGGAAGACTTGTGCCCGCATGACGTCTGCCGCCGGCCGCCCGAGGGCGCGCGCAGCGGGATCGATGGGGAGGGGGTTTGGCGGCCAGGCCGCGTCGCCTGTTCGCTTGAAATGGCGGATGCGTCCGAACCCGCCGCAGTTTGCGGGCTCCGACAGATCTGGCTCTTGGTCGGTGCCATGGAAGTTCGTGATCAGCAGTTTCTGGCCGCTAACGTTCACGCCCTCGGCCCGGTAGCGGGCCGACCATGCATCGGTGTCGATCACCAACGACCCGTCACTCGCGTTTCTTGCGGCGCCTGCGGATTGGCTCCGGCTCCTCATTTAGGTCTGGCATCCGGAGGTCGAGGTACCGGATGGCCAACTCGCCGAGGTAGGCGAGCTGCTTCCGGGTGAGCGCGACCCCGGTCGGGATGCCATGCCACTCCTCGATGCAGGTCCTGCAACATGATGCTGTCGCATGCTGCGCGTAGTAGATGGGGTTCCCGGCCCATGGTGTTTGGTAACCGTCGCGGAACGGCTGAGCTCCACCGACGCTGCTGACGAGGCGCTTCGCCACCGCCGCCGGAAGACCAATCCGACCTTTGTGATGCGCGTACGTGACCGCCTTCTCGTCCATCTCGGCGTGCCAGTAGTGATGGCGCACGTACTCGTAGCGCATCTGGGTGAACGTGAAATCCGCATCGGCGAGATCGCGGACGTGCACCCGATCCCAGTTGATGAGGTCGACGTCACAGTACCGACAGTGGCCATCCTTGTGCTCGGCCACGAGTTTCTTCGTCTTCCGAAAGCAGTGCAGGCCGGTCTCGCAGTTCGCGTCTGTGCATTTGATCTTCAGGGGCTGCAGGGGTTCTGAACCCGCGATCGCCTGTGTCTCGTCGGTCATGAGGCGCCTTCGATCGCGCGCTCCAGAATGCCGCGGTCGCCCTCGTCGAGTCGTCCGAGATCTGCGCGCTCCAAAAGGATGTCGCGGGCGATTGCCCAAGGGCGGGTCGTCGGATCCTGGAGGTTATTTGCGGTGCCCCACCAATTGACACCTTGGAAGGAGAGGCGGTGGGCTAGATAGTTCGCCAAGAGATCGACGGGCATGCCCGCATCCGCCGCCACTCGAACTGCAGCCGTCTTCAAGCGATCGACCCGTTCGGCCGTGAGTGCGACGGCGCGCTGCGCCAGCGCTTCTGCCTTTCCGTCGAGCACCACGTCGCCTGCGAAGCGCATCGCAGCTTGCTCCTCGGTGGCGTGGACGCCCCCTGCCGCATCGTCGGACTCTATGAGGCTGAAGTGGTCTGAGGTCGCCGTGGCCAGATGCCACAGCTCGTGGATTAGATCGAAGAGCCACCGCGCAGCGGATCCGTTGCGCTGCTTGAGGGCGATGACGTTTCGTCCCGAGACACGCCAGCAAGCCGCGTGGAACGCTCCCGAGTCGGCGAGCGGCAACACTGGGATCCCCAAGTCCCAGACGTATCGAACGACGTTCTCAAACGTGACCGATCCGTAGCGTTCAACAACCGCCTCGCGCAGCACAGGAGCGCTCTTCGGCAGTGGGCGCGGCTCCAAGTGGTCCGTGGCCTGAATGAGCAGGAGTGCTAGGTAGTGCGCGTACATCGTGTAGACGTGCAATCTCGGCTCATCGACGTTGGCCGGTACCTTGAAGCGGGCGCCAGCGAGTGCCGGGCCGCCGATCTTGAGCGGCTGACGCCCGAAGATGTCGCTCACGCGCCAGCCAAAGATGCGCGCGATGTTCGCTGCAGCGCGCAGAACGAGGGAGGGCGCAGCCGCGCGGTCGGCAACTTGCGCCGCGACCTTCCGCGGGAGGAGTCGTTCGAGTACCAGAGCACGGTCCAGACCAGCCTCGCTGAGACGTGCAAAAAGGGCGGTAGCAGTCGGCGGCGAGTCCGGCAGCAGAAGTTCCTGCGGCGCCTCCAGGCCTAGTGCCTCGATCACCTCGTTCAGACGCGCGATGCTGGCCGATGCGTAATCGGTCGCCTCGTACCGTTGGAGTTGCTGCTCCTTCATCCCGAGCCGCTCGGCTAACTCGCGCTGGCTCAAGCCTCGCGCGATGCGCGCCTGGATAAGGAGCTTGGGCAGATCGGCGAAAGAGCCGCCCACGAGCGCGACCGGCTTGCCCGATCGGAGTTGGTCGTACGCATTCAGTTCCTCACGTAGGTCGTCGAGCTGGCTCCGGAGGGCAGCGCGCTGAAGGGCCCGCGCAGCATCGCCGCGATCATGGGTCGCGGGCGCTTCCTCGAGCGCGGCCGCAAAGCGGTCGGCCTGCGCTTTAGTGATCTTGTATTGCCGCTCGTTCTTGATCATCTCGCAAGCCTCGCGAGCTCCAACGCGATGATGCCCTTCGGTGCGCCCGTGTGCTTGTCGATTTGGAAGAAGTCAAGAAACGTGTGCCCGGCGGTGTCGGCCAAATTACTTGCCGGAAACAGCTCACCGCCGTACTTCGCCTTCTGCGCGGCGCGCCGATTCGAGAAGTCCTGAAGGACCGGATCGAGCATCGCGAGGTCGGTGCCGGCCAGCTCCCAGCACCCGTCGTAGTCACCGGGAAACGGCTCGTCGGTGACGAAGCTGCCGTCGACATAGAGAGTCGGGCACCCGCAGCGCTTGAGCTCGAACGCGGCGGATCGTAGGCCGGCGATAAGCGTGAGCCGGTACCGGGACGTGCCTGTGAACGTCAAGAGCTCCTCCCAAGTGGCGACGTGGATCCCCGTCGGCAGGAGTCCCCCGGCGAGGGTTGCGAGCACCACTCCAACACAATAGAATTGTTGTGTCGAAATCGCAAGGGTTC
>VBIZ01000148.1 GCA_005880575.1 Chloroflexota bacterium
GCGCGAAGGGACGGCGCTCGATCGAGCTAGCGCTGGACGTGCGCAATGCCGCGTCGATCCGCGCGTGCTTCGATCGGCTCGCGACCGAGTGGGGGACGATCGACATCGTCGTCAACAACGCTGGCACGAATATCCCGACCGACCTCGCCTCGCTCGACGAGGCGGGATGGGACACCGTTGTCGACACGGATCTCAAGGGGGTCGCGTTCGTCACGCAGGCCGCCATTCCGGTCCTGCGCGACGGCGGTCGTGTGATCAACGTCGCGTCGATCTACGGGGTGATGGGCCGGGTGGAGCGCGTCGCGTACAGCGCCGCCAAGGGCGGTGTCGTCACGCTCACCAAGTCCCTGGCCCTGGAGCTCGCGCCGCGCGGGATCACTGTCAACGCGGTCGGACCGAGCCTCATCGAAACCGACCTGACCCGCGAGCGGATGCGCAAGGACCCAGCCTTTCGCGATGTGGAGGTTGCCCGTACCCCGCTGGGCCGTCTCGGGACGGCGGAGGACGTTGCCGGGGCCGTCGTTTACTTCGCGTCTGCCGAGGCGGGCTTCGTCACCGGTCAACTCCTGCTCATCGACGGAGGGACCGGCGCCCACTAGCAAAGCGCTCATCCCCCGGCAGTACGTCAGTACTCCCCCGCGGTCGATCTGGTCCCGTCGGGTGATGAGCCAGACGGGGCTCCGTCCTACAAATTGACCACGAACGCGGGAGGAAGCGAAGACATCATGGCAAGCGCGGCCAAGGCGCAAACCTTGGAATCGCCGGTGATCGACCCCACGCCCCTGAGCGTCGTTCGCATGACGCCGCCGGTCGAAGCGACTCTGCGCATCCTCCTCAACAGCGTCCCGTATCTCATCGGCGCCGCGGTCGTGCGACAGCCGGCTGTCGGCGAGGCGGTGGAGGCCGAGGTCGGCCGCATGCCGTGGCTCCACGACCGCCGCCTCCTGACGCTTCAGCTGCCCGACGACTCGCTCCCGGCGAACAAGGCGATCCTTCTCGACTGGCCGGTCCCGTACCAGGCCGAATGGGTCGGCGTGCCGCCTCGCCTCCTGATCTCGCGTCTTGTGACGAACGACCGCACCGTCGGCGTGCTGCTCGGCACCTTGATCAGCCGCGACCAGCTCTCCGCGGCGGCGCGCGAGGCACTCGATCTCTCCTGCGAGCTCATCGCGGCGGCGGTCGGCAGCGATTCGCTCGCGACGGTGTCCGTGCCGGCGCCCGCCGACGAGACGCGGCACCTCGTCATCGTCCCAGACGAGCTGATGCCCGAACCCGAGTCGTCGCTCGTAATCGAAGCTCCCGCCGAGTCCGAGCCGGTGCTCGATCCAAAGGACGAACAGGACGAGCGTGACCGTCAGGTTGTCGACGAGGTCGCGCGCGCGCTCGACGAGCTCACCGATGCGCGCTCGATCGGCCGAGTTCTCCGCGACGCCGTGACCGCGATCGCCGGCGTCGACGGGTTCTCCGTCGCGCTCTTCAACAGCGTGCGGCGTGAGGTCGCGTACCGGTACAAGGTCGTCGGCGCGGACCCCGACTCCGCGGAGATGGGCCGGCAGGCCGTCGACGATGGCCCCGACTGCTACGCCGCGCGGCACGATCGCCGGTGGCACGGCTTCGTTCGCGAGATCGGCGTGCGCGGCCCCGAGGGCGTCGAGGCGCGCAAGATCTCCGTTCTCCAGTACCCGCTCATCGCACTCGACGAGGTCTTCGGCGTGGCGACCCTCCAGATCTTCGGCGACACCGGGTTTTCCGATCACGCGACGCGTCTCGTCCTCCGCGTGATCGAGGTCTCGAGCGACCGGCTTGCCGCGGTTCGGCGTGCGGCGCGCTTCCAACCAAGTCTTTCCCCTTCGGAGTCCGCGGCGGCCGCCGTCCTCCCGCCGGTCGCCGCGGCTCCCTCCTTCCAGCCGCCTACGACCGCAGAGGCGCCGACAACCGACCAGATCCTCAACGACCTCGTGACCAAGTGCACCGAGATCGGGCTGCCGACGACCTTCATGGTGGGGGTCGACCCGGCTGCCGGGCTTCTGCGCGGCGAGCTCATCTCGACCTCGCCCGCCGCCCGCGAGCTCGACTACGCGCTCGGGATCTCGGTCGGCCGCTTCACGATCGAGCTCTCCGATCGCTACAACGCGATCGCGCGGGCATGTCGCGAGGGACGCATCGTCACCTCGCCGACGCTGGACGAGCTCGTCCAGCCGCTCCGCGACGCGGACGGCGCCGCGACCCTCGAGCGCCTCGTACAGGGCGGCCGCTCCACGATCATCCCGATCACCGTGTCAGGGGACGTCGTCGGAGCCCTCGTGGTCGGGCCGATGGCCGACGAGCCGGGGTTCAGCACCATCGTGAAGGTCCGCGACCTGGTCAATGAGACCGCGTCGCGACTCGCGGAGGCCTGGCGCACGAAGCACTAGCCCTATAGTCCGTCGCCGAATGGTCGGCGAGGTGACCTTCGCGGTCATCGGCCTCCTCTTTCTCATTGCCGACGTCCGGACGTTTTCGTCGGTTTTCCAGCAGACATTCTTCGGTCAGTCGAACACGACGCTCGCGGTGATGGCGACGGCGGTGTTCGCCACGTCCTTGCTCGCGCCGATCGTCGGGTGGCGTCTCGGCCCGAAGGGAAGCGTCGGCATGAGCGCGGCCATGCTCGGCATCGCGACCGTCGTGGCGACCGTGCTCCGAAACAACATCGCGGACCTCGCTCTGTCGGTCACCGCGATCGCCGGCGGCTTGTGGTGGCTCGGGCTGCTCCACGCATCGCGGCCCGCCGATCGCCCGTCACCCTTCGCCGTGGCGCTGCCGATCGCGTTCTCAGCGGACCTCGTGCTGCGCGCCGCGTTTCGCACGATCCCGCTCGTCGACCTGGCCCCCGCGCTCGCCGGGCCGCTCATCCTCGTCGCGGCGCTCGTCTTCCTCGCGGCCGGCGTCGCCGCGATGTCCGGGGCGCGCACGTGGACGCGGCCGGATGCGCGAGGCGCGCTCGCGCTCGTCGGATTGCCGGCCCTCTTCCTCGTCGCTGAGACCGGCGCGACCAACGGCGCGCAGGTCGCGCTCGCCAGCGGGCTTGGCCTCGGCCCCGAGCCCGTCCGGTCAACGCAGCTCGGCATGGTGCTCGTCGGGCTCGGTCTCGCCGCCGGGTCGCTCGCCCTGTCGCGCCGGTATCCGCGCGGCGTTGCCGCCGCGATCGCCCTTGCTGTCGGAGCCGCTCTCCTGTGGTACGTGCATGCGCCGGTCGTATCGCTCGTCGGCGGTCTCGTACTCGCGGCCGGGCTCTTCATCGCGGCGGCGACGATCCCCGGTGCTCCGCTGAAGGTCGCCGGCTCGCCCGTGGTCGTGACGCTCGCGCTCGCACTCGGGTGGCTCGTGTTCGTCGGGACCGCGTTTGGGTTCTATGCGCTCTGGGCGTATATGCCCGCCGTCTATGCGGCCACCGCGATCGTCGCGGTCGCCGCGCTGCTCGTCTCCGGTGGCGGGCTCCCGGCCTGGCGCGCGCTTCCGATCGCGCTCGTCCCGATCGTGCTGGCCGTGCCCTTCCTCGCGCTGTGGCTCACGCCGCAGTCGCCGCAGATCAAAGACGCGAGCGGTACGTTCCGCCTCATGACCTACAACATCCATCAGGGATTCAGCGCGGGCAACGTCCCGTCCCTGGACATGCTGGTCGAGGTCATTTCGCGCGAGTCCCCCGACGTTCTCGTGCTGCAGGAGGTCGTCCGCGGCTGGATGATCGACGATCAGCACGACGCACTCGGCGTCCTCGCGGAACGCCTCGACATGCCGTATGTGTTCGCGCCGAACATCGGCGACCTCTATGGGAACGCGATCCTTTCGAAGATGCCGATGACCGACGTCAAACGCGTGCATTTCGCCGTGCAGCCGTCCGCAAAACACCAGCCCCGTGGCGCGGTGGGCGTGCGCGTCGGAGACGTTCTGGTCGTGACGACACATCTCGACGATGTCCAGGACGACGAGTCGAGCGCGATACGTCAGGAGCAGGTGCGGGCGATCTTCCGGGAATGGGATGGCGAGCAGGTCGCGATCATCGCCGGGGACCTGAACGCCGACCCCAGTGCTCTCGAGATAGGACTCTTCTCGGCGGCCGGGTACAGCGACCTCGCCGAGTCCCTCGGGCCAACGACCACGATGGACGACCCCCCGAAGCGGATCGACTACATCTGGGGCATCGGAGTGACCGCGTCGAGCCCGCACAAGGTCCGTGCCCTCGGTGCGTCCGATCACGAGGCGCTCGTGCTCAACGTTATGACGTCCGGCCGCTGACCTGACGCTCAGGTGAGCGCCTGGGCGTTGAACCTTTTCGCGGGATCGGCGTTTCATTTGAGTCGTGCGTCTCGCTGTCCTTGGCTTCGCGCTCGCGCTACTCACCGCGTGCGGTGAGCTGGAGGGCGATGCGCTGTCCGGTGGCCGATCGTCGCCAACCCCGGCTGCGACCGCGACCGCAACGCCGGCCATCGCGGTTCGCCTCATGGACCAGGTCAAGGGCATGACCGCGATCGTGCGGCGGGCCGACCGGATCGCCGCGGTGCGAGCGAAGTGGGGCGATGTCCTCGCTCGGAGCGGCGTCCAAGGCGGCACCGGCGATCCAAACGAGGACGTCTGGATCGTCGCGGTTGTCGGCGAGATCTATCCGTCGTTTGGCGTGATGGAAATGGGATCGTCGCCATGCGGCACCTTTGTGTTCGACCTCGCGGGAAACGTGAAAAGCTCAGGCGCCTCGTCGCTCTCGGGCTGCGCGCGTTATTTCCCGGAGTCGCTCGTACCGCCGTCGGCCCCTGTTGTCTGCGGGCCGGAACCGCAGGGCTACGCCGTGTTCGACCGCTTCAATTTCTCGCCCACGATCCCCGGGGCCGTGCGTCTCACGATCAGCCGCGACGACACGTGGATCCAGCCGCGGATGGTTCCCGGCCCGGTTCTCTACGAAGGCATCGATCAATACGAGACCTATTGCCGGCCCGTCCACGCGGCCACGGTCCCTGGCAGGACCGACACGAGAATGCTTGCGGGCCTGGGGTCGCCGAAGGTTTCCGCGTCGGCCGGCCTCGCGCAGCTCTGGCTGAAAGACATACACGCGATTTCGGCGACGGCCGCGGCGAACGGTGTCGTCACCGTGCTCGTTGACCGGCGGCCCGGGTTCGAAATCGCCTCGTATGACTGGCACGCGCTCGCTCCGCAGGGCGGTTACATCAAGTTCCGGTTCGTCGATGCGACCGGCGCCGATGTGGTCGCGTACGCGGTCGCGAACGGGCCATGACCGACCGCTAGACTGCTCTTAGCCGCCGCGCTTCCTCGAGCGGCAACGTCGTGGGGCAGGGTCATCGCTAGGAACTTCGTCCATCTGCACACACATAGCGAGTACAGCCTGCTCGACGGGCTGTCCCGCCTCAGCGACCTCGTCGCTCGGGCCAAGGCGCTGGACATGCCAGCGCTCGGACTGACCGATCACGGTGCGCTCTACGGGGCGATCGACTTCTACACCCTGTGCCACGACGCCGGCATCAAGCCAATCATCGGCGTCGAGACCTACATCGCCCGGAACAACCGTTTCGACCGAGATCCCAGGTCCGAGGGGCACGGAAAGCCCTGGCACCTCGTCCTCCTGGCGAAGGATTTCACGGGCTACCAGAACCTCGTCGCCCTCGTGACCGCTGCGCACCTGGAGGGCTACTACTACCGCCCGCGGATGGACAAGGACCTCCTCCGAGAGCGAAGCGAAGGCCTGATCGCGCTCTCCGCCTGCCTGCAGGGCGAGCTGGCGCGCGCGATCACCGACGAGGGGATCGACGCGGCCTGCGCCGTCGCTCTGGAGCACCAGGGGATCTTCGGCGAGGGCAATTACTACCTCGAGCTCATGTCGCACGGCATCCCCGAGCAAGAGCGGGTCAACGAGGGCGTCCGCGAGGTCTCCCGCCGGACCGGCGTCCCGCTCGTCGTCACCAACGACATCCACTACGTGCACGCTGACGACGCCGAGGCGCAGGACGCCATGGTCTGCATCCAGAGCGGCAAGACCATCGACACCCCGGACCGCCTGAAGATGATCGACAACCCCGAGCTCTTCATGCGGACCGCGGCGCAGATGGCCGATCTCTTTCCGAACGACCACGAGGCCCTCGAGAACACGCTGCGGATCGCGGACAAGGTCGACCTGAAGCTGCCGCTCGGCGAGCTGCGCCTCCCGCACTTCGAAGTACCCGCGGGGAAGACACCCGAGGCGCAGCTGCGAGCGCTCGCAGAGGCCGGCATCGTCGAGAAGTACGGCGGGATGACACCGGAGCTGCGCGAGCGCATCGACAAGGAGCTCGCCGTCATCGCGAAGACCGGATACACGGGCTACATCCTCATCGTCCAGGACTTCATCCGGTTCGCGCACGAGCAGGGGATCCTCACGGCGGTCCGTGGATCCGCCGGTGGCTCGGTCGTGAACTACGCGATCGGCATGACCGACATCGACCCGCTGAAGTACGGGCTCATCTTCGAGCGGTTCCTCAACCTCGAGCGCTTCACGCCACCGGACATCGACGTCGACTTCATGGGTGACCGCCGCGACGAGGTCATCCAATATGTGACGCAGAAGTACGGCGCCGACCGCGTCGCACAGATCGGCACGTTCAACACAATGCTCGCGCGGGCGGCCGTCCGCGACGTGGCGCGCGTGCTCGGGATGCCGTACGGCGAGGCCGACCGCGTCGCGAAGACGATCCCCTTCGGCACAACCCTGACCGACTCGCGCCGGATGTCCGCCGAGCTCCGCGACCTCGAGCAGGAGGCCCACATCCAGCGCCTCCTCGACCTCGCCGAGAAGGTCGAGGGGTTGGTGCGTTCGACCGGAACGCATGCCGCCGGCGTCGTGATCTCGCGAGAGCCGATCACGCAGCTGGTCCCGCTCGAGCGCTCGAAGGGCAACGTCAATGCCCTCCAGACGCAGTACGAGGACAAGCAGCTCGAGAAGCTCGGCGTGCTGAAGTTCGACTTCCTCGGCCTCGGCAACCTCACGATCCTCGAGCACGCGCTTCGACTCATCGAACGCCAGCGCGGGGTGAAGATCCGGCGCGAGGACATTCCTCTCGACGACAAGAAGACCTTCGAGCTGCTCGGCTCCGGAGAGACGACCGGCATGTTCCAGCTGGAGTCGGCCGGGATGCGCCGCTACATCCGTGAGCTGAAGCCCGACCGCGTCGAGGACGTCATGGCCATGGTCGCGCTCTTCCGCCCGGGACCGATGGACTACATCCCGACGTACATCCGCCGCAAGCACGGCGAGGAGCCGGTGACGTACGCCCACCCGACGCTCGAGCCCGTGCTGAAGCAGACGTACGGCGTGATGGTCTACCAGGAGGACGTGATGGCGGTGACGCAGGCGCTCGCCGGCTTCACGCTCGCCGAAGCCGATGTCCTCTGCTACGCGGTCCGCAAGAAGTTCCGCGACAAGCTGGACGCGCAGAAGGTGAAGTTCGTCTCTGGCGCGGTGCGCAATGGGGTTCACGCCGAGGTGATCGAGGCGGTGTGGAAGGACTTCGAGCCGTTCGCCCGATACGGGTTCAACCGCGCCCACGCGGCGATCTACGGGATCATCGCGTACCACACGGCGTACCTGAAGGCGAACTACACGACGGAGTACATGACCGCCGTGCTCTCGGCCGAGATGGGAACGCCCGATCGGATCGCGATCGCCGTCGCGGAGTGCCGTCGCATGGAGCTCGCCGTGCTGCCGCCGGACGTGAACGAGTCGGAGCTCGACTTCACGATCACGCCGAAGGGCATCCGCTTCGGTCTCGGCGCGATCAAGAACGTCGGCGAGGGCGCAGCGCAGGCCGTCGTCGATGCCCGCCGCGCGGGAAACCCGTTCGGCTCGCTGGACGACTTCTGCGACCGGCTGGACCTCCAGCGGACCAACAAGCGCGTGATCGAGTCACTCATCAAGTCGGGCGCATGCGACGAATTCGGGCCGCGCCTCTGGCAGCTGGATCGCCTCGATCAGGTCCTCGAAACGGCGCAGCGCGGCCAGCGCGACCGGGCGAGTGGCCAGGTCGGTCTCTTCGCCGAGCTCGGAATCAGCGACGAGCTGCATGCGAAGTTCATTCCTGGTCCCAACAGCCGCTTCGTCGATTCGCCGAAGGAAAAGCTTGCGTGGGAGAAGGAGCTGCTCGGGATCTACCTCTCAGCTCATCCTCTCAATGCGCTCGCCCCTCGGATGAAGGAGGTGGAGAGCCTCGTGGCTCTCGCCGAGCTGACCGAGGCGGGCGAGGATCTGGTCACGATTGCTTGCGTCGTCACGAGCGCACGCAAGCACATCACCAAGAACAAGCAGCTCATGATGTTCGCCCAGGTCGAGGACCTGACGGGCAGCGTCGAGGTCACGGTCTTCCCCCGGGTCTACGAAGCGACGGCGCCGCTCTGGGGTGCGGACGAGATCCTCCTCGTTCTCGCGCGCGTCGAACAGCGCGACGAGGATCCGAAGCTTCTCTGCGAGCACGCGGTCCGGTTCGACGATGCCGGGATCGAAGAGATCAGGCGCGTCGCCGACGAGCGACGCCAGTTCCTCGCCAAGCGAGCTAAGTTCGTGCGGAACGGCAACGCCGCCGGACCTGGCGCGCAGCCGGGGGGCGGGAGTTCTCTTCGTCGGACCTATGGGCCGCCTGGGCGAGACGAGAGCGTCATGGATCCGGCCCAACGGTCCTCCTCAGAAAAGACCCACCCCCCGTCAATGGGTTCACCGGAGCCGTCTCCTGTCTCCTCTATTGAGGAACCGCCGCCGCTCGTCATTCGCTTCAGAGAGGTCCTCGATTACGAGCGCTCGATCGCGCTCTTCCAGAAGATCCAAGAAGTGCTCAAGGATCACGCCGGCGTCTCGCAGGTCGTCCTAGAGCTACCGCGGAACGGTGGCGGCATGCGTCGCGTGCAGACCTCGTTTCGTGCGAAGCCCTCGCGCGAGCTGGCGGAAGATGTCGCGCGCGAGGTCGGCGGTGACGTAGTGGAGGTCGTCCTCCCTCGTTGACGGTAGCCCGCTCGCCCAGCGGGAGATTGGCATAGCGCGTGCCTCCCCCCAGGTACATGGCCAGCCCCGCGCGCCTGCGCCGATTGCACGACGCCAACGACGAAATGATGGCGTCGCTGAGTCTCGAGCACCGACTCCAGACGGCGGCCAAATCCGCCAGAGAGCTGGTCCCGGCGGACGCGGCCGCGGTGTTCCTCCCGAGCGACGAGGGCGACGCGCTCGTGATCCGAGCGCACGATGGTCTTTCGGTCGGCTACGCCTCGCGGCAGAGACTCCCCATCGATGAGGTGCGCGCGCAATTCCGAGCCGCCGGCGAGCACGTCATCCTCGACATGCCCGAGGGAAGCGTCGGGAACCACGCCCTCATCGAAGAGGAGGGCCTTGCCAAGCTGCTGTCCATACCGCTCTTCTTCCAAGGAAAGCTGATCGGCGCGCTGGTCAGCTACACGAAGGACCCGCAGCGCGTGTTCGATCCGGAAGACATCGAGGTCGCGCACCTCCTCGCGGCGACGACCGCGATCGGGGTCACCAACGCTCGTCTGTACGGCGAGGCGATCGCGCAGCAGGACTTGCATCGGCACCTCCTCGAGGCAATGGGCGACGGTGTGCTCATCGGTTGGCCAAACGGAAACTATGAGGCGAATCCGAGGGCGCGGGAAATACTCGGCGTCGGCGAATTCGAGACGATCGCCCAGCTTCGTGCCGCCGTAGCGGTCAGAGACCTCGTGACCGGCGGCCCAATCCCCGCGGGGTCGTATCCGCTGGATCGGGCCATGAGGGGAGAGTCCACGAAGGCGGACTTCTTTGTGACACGACCGGACTCGGGCGAGCGGCGCGACCTCGAGGTGGTCGCAGCACCCGTGCGCGGCGCGAACGGCGAGGTTGTCGCCGGGGTCATGACGCTCCACGACATCACCGATCTCTTGGCGGGCGAGCGCGAACGGGAGCAGTTTCTCTCGATCGTCTCGCACGAGCTCCGGACGCCACTCACGCCGCTGAAGGCGCTCGCCCAGCTCGTCCGGTCGCGGATGCGCCGCGCGCAGACGCAGGGCACGGAGCTCGACATGGAGTCGCTCGACCGGAACCTCGCGGCGATCGAGCGTCAGGTGGACCGGATGAACGGTCTGGTCAACGATCTCTTGTCGGTCTCGAGAGCGGAAAAAGGCGTGTTGAGCATGGAGCGGGTTTCGTACGACCTCGCCGCCGTGCTCCGCGAGGTCGTTCAGCGCTACGCCGACGCGACGCTGGAGGAGGGGCGACACGTCTTCGAGGTGGCGGCTCCGGCGAGCGTTCCGGCGCGCGGCGACCAGTCCCGCGTCGAACAGCTGCTGATGAATCTCGTCGGAAACGCGGTGAAGTACTCGCCCGCCGGCGGCAAGGTGAGAGTGGCGCTCACGGCGGCGGAGAAGACTGCCGAGATCGCGATCACCGACCAGGGCATCGGCATCCCGCCCGACGAGATATCGAAGCTCGGCCATCCCTTCGTCCGCGGCGCGGGGCGCGCCAACAGCTTCGCCGGGATGGGCGTCGGCCTCTACGTCGCGCGCATCGTGGCGGAAGCCCACGCCGGCTCGCTGGGCCTCGAAAGCGATGGTGACGGCAAGGGAACGACCGTGCGGGTCAGGCTGCCTCTCTGATCAGACGGACTTCTTTGCGGCCATCGCCGTAAGCTCGGCGCGCGCAGCCGCGGCGAGGTCGGAGCCGGTGTTGGCGTGCCCGTCGACGCCCCAGCCCCCTTCGGGGGACTCGGTGAGCAGAACCCATGTGCGCTGGGCGAGCGTCGGGTCGCCGGCGGCAGCCGCGACGATGTCGGTCAGCTCCCTGACGACGCCGAGCTGCTTGTCGCGATCGAGAACGCCCACCGGTGTGAGGACTTGCACGCGGACGTAGTTGCTGTCGCCCGAAACGTTGGACACCGCATCGGCCGGCAGCTCGTGAACGAAGGCTGCGGTGTTGTCCCTGAAGAGAGCCAGGTCTGGGACCTTCTCCCAGCGCATGACGGCGGCGGCGAGATCCTTGGCGAGCGCCTTGCGGTCTCGAAAGGTTCCTTCTGTGGCGTAGACGTCGATCATTGGCACAGGGCTTCTCCTTCGCTGATTATGACGATTGTCATAGGACCGCAAGGTACCCTATGTTGGTCGTCATAGTCAAGGTAAGAGAGCGAACAGACAGTCGCGCCAGCATGGTGCGCGGCGCCGCGTCACTTATCCGCACCCGCGGCGTGAACGCGACATCGTTCTCGGACGTACTGGCCGAGAGCGGGGCTCCGCGTGGGTCGATCTACCACCACTTTCCCAACGGAAAGGAGCAGCTGGCCGGGGACGCGATCCGCTGGACCTCAGAACGCGTGCTCGCGCACCAGCGCGCGTGCCGGGCCACGACGCCCGCGGGCGTACTGGACTGCTTCATCGACATGTGGCGACAGGTCGTGGTGACCTCCGGAGGCACCGCCGGATGCGTCGTGGCGGGAGTCGCGATCGACACAACCGCTGACGACCGGGCCATGATCGAGGTCGTCCGCGCGACCTTTCGGTCCTGGGTCGAGCTCCTCTCCGAGCAGCTCGCGGCGGTCGGGGTCCCCGCTCGTCGAGCGTCACGAATCGCCGTGGCGACGGTGGCCGGGATGGAAGGCGCACTGATCCTGTGCCGCGCGGAGGGCAGTAGCGCGCCTCTAGAAATAGTCGCCGCCGAAATCAAGCGACTGGTGGCGGCGGAGGTCAGTTAGCCGCTCAGTGCCGGAGGAGGGATTCGAACCCTCATGGGCTTTCGCCCAGAGCATTTTGAGTGCTCCGCGTAAGACCGTCCCGCCGCTCCGGCTCGTCGATTCACATTCTAGGTTTCGCTAGCAGCTTCACCGCATCCTTCGCGAGTCGCGGATTCGCGATCACCACCTGCCGCTCGTTCCAGGCGGCGTCCTTCCCGGTCTTGAGCGAAATCACCGCGGCGCCGGCCTCGCGCGCGATCAACGCCGGCGCGGCGATGTCCCACGGTGACAGCGCCGAATGCACGAAGAGATCGAACCGGCCCATCGCGACGTAAGAGATCTCGAGGCCGGCCGAGCCGATCACGCGGAGCCGCGCACACGTCGCGTTCAGGATCGCGAAGCGGGAGTCCTTCTTCTTCGTCTCACCGAACCGCAGGCTGGCGACCGCGAACGCCTCAGGCAGGCGCACCACGCGTGAGACCTCGATCGGCTCGCCGTTCAGCGTCGCTCCCGCACCCTCCGACGCGACGAATGTCTCGCCTGTCCGCGGCGCGTGGACTGCTCCCGCCCGCGCTATGCCGTCCTCGACGTAGCCGATCAGCACGCAATAGAACGGAAGACCCCGGCTGAAGTTGAGCGTGCCGTCGATCGGGTCGACGACCCAGAGGCGCTCGGCAGTGGAGATCCCCTTCCGAGCGCTCTCCTCGGCAAGGATCGGGACCCGCGGATCGTGAGCGCTGAGTCGCGCCATGATCGCCTTCTCGGCGGCGTGATCCGCCGCGGTCGCGAAGTTGGCCCGACCGCGTTTGCGGGTCACGATCGCGGTGTCGCTCACGGCGATCGCGTTTCCGACCGCGACGGCGGTCTCGGCAGCGAGGCGCGCCAGCTCCGCGTATCGAGCGCGATCGCGCGGGCTAGTCGTTGCCTCCGGCATCGGTCGGGCAGAGTACCCGGACGCGGGCCAGCAGATCGTTCAGGTCGAACGGCTTCGAGATCACATCCGTGATGCTGCGCTGCGTGAAGTCGCTCTCATATTGGTTCGTCGCAGCGCTGACGAAGAGCACCGGCATGTCGCGGATGTCACCGTCGGCGCGAACGCGGTCATATACCTCAAAGCCGTTGAGTCCCGGCATCATGATGTCGAGGATGAGAAGGTCGGCGTGCACCTGACGGACGGTTTCGAGCACCAAAGCGCCGTCCGACACGACGACGGCCTGGTAGGCGTCCTCGTCGTTGATCGAATCGCGGAGCAACGTCGCGATCGGTTCGTCGTCCTCGCCGATCACGACGACCTTCTTCTTTACGTCCCCGGTCATGTCTTCCATGCGGCAATCTACAGAAGAAGTTGCGACCAGGCGAAAGTTCGCTGATGCGGCCGGACTTCGGGGGAGCGACCGAAGCGCTCCTCGATCGCGCGCGGCGCGGCGACGCCCGGGCTTTCGAGCAGCTTGCTCTTGAAGTCGAACGGCCTCTGTATCGCCATGCGGCACGAATGCTCGGTCAAGACGATGCCGAAGACGTGGTGCAAGACGCGCTCCTATCGGCGTGGAGATCGATGGCGTCCTTCGAAGGAACGTCGTTTCGCGCATGGATTTTCCGCATCGTTACCAATCGCGCGCTCGATCGACTCCGCGCGCGGCGCCGACGTCCCGAGCTTCCGCTCGATCCGCCCGCTGAAGATGACGATGCCGTCGGATGGGCCGAGCCCGCCGCGCCCGGTCCCGAGCTCGCGGATCTCGCCGCCGACCGCGAAGCCTTGCGCGTCGTCGAGGACGCCCTCGCCGCGCTGCCGGCCGAGCAGCGCGCGGTCCTTCTGCTCCGGGACGTCGAAGGCTTCGCGTACGAAGAGATCGCGACGATCACGTCGACGGAGATCGGTACCGTGAAGTCGCGCATCCATCGCGGCCGTCTCGCGGTACGAAACATCCTCGTCAGCCGTGGCTGGAAGGGATCAGGCGGGTGAGGGAACCGATCCGGGGCGCCGACGTCCTAGGGATAGGAGGTTAGGCCGTGCATCCGTTCGGCGACCTTTCGGCGTATCTGGACGGCGCGCTTTCGCCCGAGGCTCGGACCTCGGTGCAGGCGCATCTGGATACGTGCGCCCTCTGCCGGACGCGTCTGGCCGAGCTTCGCGGCACCGCCCGGCTCATCGCCGCTCTGCCCATGCCCGTACCTTCGCGATCGCTGGTCCCGCGAGTCTCGGTCCCCGTATGGATGACCGCGCTTCGGACCTTCTCCACCGTCGCGAGCGCTGCGGCGATCTTCCTGTTCGTCGTTTCGGCTGTCACCTCGTCACTGCCGCGGTTGACGAGTACCGCCGGTGCCCCAGCGGCGGCGCCCGCGGCCTCCGCGCCGAACGCCGCCCTGGACCAGACGAAGGGTCGTGGTGCAGCGACCCCGACGCCCCAGAGCTCCGACGAACGGGGGAAGCTCCTCGTGCCATCGGGGGCGTCCGCGTCGCCCGGCGCGGCGTTCAGCGCGGCATCGACCAGTCCCGGACTTACCGAGAACGCGCCGAGCGCGAGCGACGCGGTGAGGCGCCTGGATGTCGGATCGCCGAGCCCCGACACCTCCGCGTTCTCGGTGGCCGAGCGCACCTCGATCGCTCGCGAGCAGGCGCCGTTCAATCCGTTCCCGTGGCTCTGGCTCGTCCTCGGCGTCGCCTTCGCGGCGCTTTCGTTCATCCTCGGGCGGAGGCTTCGTTCCGCCTAACGGCGATACTCGTTGTGTGACCGAGCGTCTTGCCCTCATCGATTCGAACAGCCTGATCTACCGGGCGTTCTTCGCCGTGCCTCCGCTTACCACGACCAAGGGGGAGCTCGCGAACGCCACGTTCGGCTTCGCCTCGATCCTCCTGAAATCGCTCGAGCAGGCAACGCCGCAGCACATCGCGGCCGCGTTCGACCTGCCCGTGCCGACATTCCGGCGCGAGATGGAGCCGACGTACAAGGCCACGCGGAAGCCGATGCCCGACGACCTCCGGCCGCAGTTCGAGCGCTGCAAGCAGCTGCTCGACGCGTTCGGCATCCCGATGTACTCGCTCCCGGGGTACGAAGCCGACGACGTCATCGGCGCCCTGGCGCGACAGGCCGAGGCGAAGGGCCTCGAGACCATCATCGTGTCGGGAGATCTCGACCCGCTGCAGCTCGTGACCCCGCGCATCAAATTGATGACGACGCGTCAGGGTTTTCAGAACACCGTCATTTACGACGAGGACATGATCCGTCAGCGCTACGGGCTGCGACCGGATCAGATGGTCGACTTCAAAGCGCTGAAGGGTGACGCGACCGACAACATTCCCGGCGTGCCCGGCGTCGGGGAAAAGACCGCCGCGAAGCTCATCGCCGAACACGAAAATCTGGAAGGCGTGTACGCGGATCTCGGTGGGTATACGCCGCGACTGCGCGAATCGCTCGCCGCGAGCAAGGACCAGGTCTTTCGCAGCCGCCAGCTTGCGACGATCGTGACCGACCTACCGGTCACGCTCGAGCTCGAGCGCACGCGACGGACCACGTACGACCGCGCCGCGGTCCTCGAGCTCTTCCGGGACCTCGAGTTCCGCAGCCTCGTGCCGAGGCTGCCCCCGGCCGATCAAAACCTCGCGGCGCCGGCCCCGACGCCCGTGGCCCCGCTGGTGCCTCGCGGGGGTCAGATGCAGCTCGGCCTCGAAACGGCGCCGGCGGTCGCCCTGCCCGTCGAGACCGCACTGGTCGCGGATGTCGACGCCGATACGGTCGCCGCGGAGCTGCGCACACCGGGCGCGTTCGCGGTGCACGCCGACATGGACACCTCCGGCCGCCATCCCCTCCTCGTGGGCCTCGGCCTCGCCGCGGGCGACCGCGCCTGGTACGTCCCGACGCCCGACGGCGTCCCCGCGCCGATCGCGGAGCTCCTGCTGGACGACGCGGTCGCGAAGACCGCACACGATGCGAAGACCGCGCGGCGCGCGCTGCGACGCGCGGGAACGGACCTGCGCGGTCTCTCGATGGACACGATGATCGCGAGCTACCTCGTGCCGGCGCTTCCCGCTCCCGACCGCAAGGACCCCTACCGCACGCCGACCCTCGACGAACGTCTCGCACGCGCGGGCGCCGGCGCGGTCGCCGCGGCCCGTCTCGGCGAGCAGTTCGCGGTCGAGCTCGAGCGTCTCAATCTCAAACGGCTCTACCGCGACGTGGAGCTTCCACTGGTCGACGTGCTCGTCGAGATGGAGGAGGCCGGGATCGCCGTGGATACCGGCTATCTGCGGTTGCTCGGCGAGGAGTTCGCGCGCGAGGTCGCGCGGATCGAGCAGGAGGCCTTCGCGGCGGTCGGCCACGAGTTCGGACTCAACTCGCCGAAGCAGCTCCAGTCGCTGCTGTTCGATGAGCTCAAGCTTCCTCGAGGCCGCCGAACGGGCACGGGCTTCTCGACCGACGCGACCGTGCTCGAGGAGCTCCGTGGAGCGCACCCGGTGATCGAGAAGATCCTCGAGTACCGCGAGATCGAGAAGCTCCGCTCGACCTACGCGGAAGGTCTCGGCGGGCTCGTCGATCCGGAGACGCGCCGGGTCCACACCACGTTCGAGCAGACCGTCGCGGCGACCGGACGGCTCTCGAGCCGCGCGCCGAACCTGCAAAACATCCCGATCCGCACCCCGCTCGGACGCCGCATCCGCCGCGCGTTCGTCGCGGGATCGTCGAACCGCGTGCTGGTCGCGGCGGACTATTCGCAGATCGAGCTGCGCGTGCTCGCGCACGTGTCACAGGACCCCGCGCTCCTTGATGCGTTCCGCTCCGGCGCCGACATCCACCGTCGCACCGCGGCCGCGGGATTCGGCGTCGCCGAGAACGCGGTCACTCGAGAGCAGCGGGACGTCGCCAAGATGCTCAACTTCGGGATCATCTATGGCATGAGCGACTTCGGCCTCGCGTGGCGGATGCAGATGCCGCGCGAGGAAGCGCAGCGGTTCATCGACGAGTACTTCAAGCGCTACGGGCAGGTGCGCCGGTACGTGCTCGAGACAAAAGCGTTCTGCGTCGAGCAGGGCTACGTCGAGACCCTGCTCGGGCGCCGCCGCTACATCCCCGACATGACGAGCCGCGTGAATGCCGTGCGCAACGCGGCGGAGCGGATGGCGATCAACATGCCGATCCAGGGCACCGCCGCGGACATCATGAAGATCGCGATGGCGCGCGTACACCGCGCGCTGCACGACAGCGATCTGCATGCGCGTGTTCTTCTGCAGGTGCACGACGAGCTCGTCGCCGAGGTGCCGCGGCTCGAGGTCGAGCGGATGGCGCGACTGCTCACCGACGAGATGAGCGGGGCGTACGAGCTGGACGTCCCGCTCGTGGTCGACGTCCGCGCGGGGCCGAACTGGGACGAGATGCAGCGGCTGGAAGTCACCGCAACAGCGAATGCCTGAGCTCCCTGAAGTAGAGACCATCGCGCGGCAGTTGCGCGTAAGCGTCGTGGACCGCACGATCAGCGATTTCGAGTCGCGCTGGGTCCGCCTCACCGAGCCCGAGCCCGCCGAGGTCGTCGCCGCGCGCCTGCGGGGACGACGCATCAGCGACGTCCGGCGCCGCGGCAAGTTCGTGGTGTTCGATCTCGACGGCGGCGAGGCGCTGGTCGTCTCGCTGCGCATGACCGGAAAGCTGCTGTACGAAGTGGCGGACGTGGACGAGCGCTACGTCCGCGGCGAGATCCGCTTCGTTGACGGGACCGCGATGCGCTTCTCCGATACGCGCAAGTTCGGACGCATGGCGGTCATCGATGCCGCGACGCTCGACGGAAACGGAGAGTTCAGGCGCCCCCGGATGCCGCTGCATGCCTCGCTCGGGCAGGAGCCGCTCGCACGCGGCTTCACCGTCGCGTGGCTGCGTGCGCTGCTCCGTCGCCGGCCGCGAGCCGCGATCAAGGTCCTGCTCCTGGATCAGCGCGCGATCGCCGGCATCGGGAACATTTACGCGATCGAGGCCCTGTGGCGAGCGCGGATCCATCCGCTTCGGAAGGCAGGATCGCTGCGCGCCGGAGAGATCGCGCGCCTGCACGAGGCGATCCGTTGGGCATTGCGCAAGGGGATCCGGCTCGGCGGGGCGTCGCCCAGCGACTACGTCGATGCGCGCGGGAACAAGGGACGGATGCAGCGCGAGTTTCAGGTCTACGCGCGCGCCGGCGAGCCGTGCCCGCGATGCGGTCGCGCGATCGTGCGCACTGTCGTCGGGGGACGTGGCACGTTCTACTGCCCGCGCTGCCAGAGGGCCCCCCGGGCATGAGCGTGCTTTCGGTCCAGGCGGTTGCGAAGCGCTTCGGGGAGCGTCTCGTGTTCAGCGACGTGTCCTTTCGGCTCGCGCACGGCGATCGAGTCGGGCTTGTCGGGCCAAACGGGGTGGGGAAGACCACGTTGCTGCGCGTCGCCGCCGGTTTCGAGTCGGCCGATGCCGGAAACGTCGCGCTGGCTCGCGGCACCCGTATCGGATTCATGGAGCAGGAGGTGCTCACTCACGCGACCGGCACCGTCGAAGAGCACGCCCGAGGTGCGGCCGCTCATCTGCGCGAGCTCGAAGCCGAGATGCGCGAGCTCGAGCCCCGTCTGGGAAGCGGCGACCAGGAGCTCCTCGAGCGCTACGCCGAAGTGCAGCACCAGTTCGAGCACGCCGGCGGATACGACTTCGAGGCGACCGTCGGAAGAGTGCTCGGCGGTCTCGGCCTCGATGCGCTCCGCGATCGGGAGGTCGCGACGCTGTCCGGCGGCGAGCGAACACGTCTTGGTCTCGCGCGGCTCCTGCTCGACGACCCGGACATCCTTCTCCTCGACGAGCCGACGAATCACCTCGACGTCGCCGCGCTCGAGTGGTTGGAGCGCTTCCTTATCGAGAAGGAGGAAACAATTTTGGTTTCGTCACACGACCGATGGTTCCTCGATCGCGTCACAGGCCGCACCCTGTCGTTCGAGAAGAACACGATCGTCGAGTACCGCGGCGGCTATTCCTCGTACGCGCGTCAGCGCGCGGAGCGCGAGGCGGCGACGGAAAAGGCCGCCGGGCGCCAGGCCATCGAGAT
>VBIZ01000149.1 GCA_005880575.1 Chloroflexota bacterium
CTCGTGCTCGCGCTCGATATGGGCGACCTCTTCCGGGCGCTCAACCGCCTGGACCGCACCACCCACGAGAAACAGAGCCGCGTCCGCACGGACTGCACCATCGTCGACATCGGGCTCATGGAGCTGCGCTCGAGCAAATGGTCGGAGGACATCGGTCAGTTCCAGCCGGTCGACCTCTCGATCGTCGCCGACACGCGGCTCGCGCTGCCGGCCCTCCGCGGATTGCTCGAGAAGCGGCGGACGCCGAAATGGGCCGAGCGCCGCTCGCGGCTCGAGAAACACAACGCCGGGCTCCGCGCCGAAGTGGACAGGCAGCGGCGCGAGAAATGGGACGCCTCGCCGCTCGAGCCCGCTCGCCTCGCGAGCGAGGTATGGGACGCGATCAAGGACGAGGACTGGGTGCTCACCGCGAACGACCTCGAGGACTGGGCATGGAAGATCTTCGATATCGACTCGCCGGAGCGCTGGCCTGGCCGCAGCCTTGGCACATCCACGCAGATCGGGATCTCGATCGGCGTCGCGCTGGCGCACCGCGGCGACGGAAAGCTCATCGTCGACATCCAGCCCGACGGCGATCTCATGTTCGACCCGGGCGCGCTCTGGACGGCGGCGAATCTGCGGTTGCCGATGCTGCTCGTCATGTACAACAACCGCGCTTACTACAACGACTGGGAACATCAGCTCCGCGTCGCGGAGCGCCGCGGCACCGACAAGGCGAAGGCGAATATCGGTATGGATCTGTCCGACCCGGCCCCCGATTTCGCGATGCTCGCGAAGTCGTTCGGCTGGTATAGCGAGGGGCCGATCGACGATCCCAAGGACGTCGGGCCGGCGCTCCGCCGTGCCATCGACGCGATCCGCAAGGAAGGCCGGCCCGCATTGCTTGACACGATCGTTAGGAAGCGGGACCTCACCCGCTTCAGATAGGGGGAACGCGATGCGTCACCTCATCGGACCTGTCGTCGCCCTCGCGCTGATCTCAGCGTGCGTGGCGCCCGCGACTGGCCCAACCGCCACGACCCCGACGCCGGCCAGCCCGACGCCGACCTCCTCTGCGGCGGCATCACCGATCCCGAAGATCCCCGACCCCGTCGCTGTCGAGGTGCCGGTGAAGGGCGCCGCGGTCCTCGTGCTGGACATCACCTCGGTCATCTGCCCGCCGCGGCCGACGTGCGTGGCTTCGGTCCCGAAGATCGCGGCACTCGTGAAGAAGGCCCGCGACGCGAAGGTCCCGGTCATCTACAGCCAGACCGCGACCGCGGGCTCGACGTACATCGCCGACATCGCGCCGCAGCCGGGCGACGCCACGGTGACGGGTCGCGCGGACAAGTTCTACGGCACGAACCTCGAGCAGATTCTGAAAGACAAGGCCGTCGAGACCGCGGTCGTGGTCGGGTCCGCCGCGAACGGTGCCGTTCTTTACACGAGCTTCGGCCTGGGCCTCCGTGGGATCACGGTGGTCGTCGCGCAGGACGGCATTTCCGGCGACCCGGAATTCACCGAGACGCTCACACGCTGGCAGCTACTGAACGAGCCTGGATTCGCGAACGCGACCAACACCCCGCTCGACAAAGGCCACGTGACGCTGAGCACCACCGACAAGATCACGTTCAAGTAAGTCGGTGAGCCGAGGGTTAGGGAGGCGGGTCGCCCAATCCCATCCGTCACGAGCGACCAGGTCAGGACCTCGGCTTCGGGCCCGATGAAACGAAACCGTCGCCCTCGGCGCAGCCACCACCCGTAGCCTCTGGGCCGTGGCGACTCCGCAAGCACTCACTGTGCGCCAGCGGGTTGTGTGGCTCGCAAGTGCGACCCTCCTCGGTCTCTATGCGATCCCTCTCCTCGTGGGTGGTGTTATGCCATTCTTCGGTGGGCTTGACTACAACCCGGAATTCGACGCGCTGGCGACGCCATTCGGACTGGTGGCGACCTACGGATGCCTGTACTGCTTCCGCCGCGCATTCCCCCGCGCGCCGTGGATAGGGACTCCGAGCCTGGATCAGGGCTGCCTATTCAGTTGGCTTGGTTTCGCCATCCTGGGGATCATCTTCGAGACCCTCGGCGCGATCCGCGGGAACCGACCGTTTGACCCTGCAAACATGGCCTTCTTCTGGGGCTTGTTCGTGCTAGTGCCGCTCGTGCTGTTCTGGGTAGTGCGACGCGTCACGCCACGCCGCACTTAGCTACCACAGGGTCGCGCGCGTTTACGCGAGGTCGTCCAGAACGCCCGCTCGGCGCGCACGCTCCTGTGCATCGATCCAGGTTTTCTCGACAACAAACGGCTGCCAGAGGCTCGCGGCGACACGCTTGATCTCGTCGTCGGTGTACGGCTGCGGCTCGCCGATGGTCATCGCGTACGCGAGGCGCTTGGCGTTCTCCTCGAGGTAGAGCGAGAGGGTCACGCAGCCGGGCACGTCGTCGGCGACGACAGCAACGCCGTGGCCCCGCAGCAGGACCGCACGGTGATCGCCGAGATCTTTGGCCATCGCGCTCCCTTGCGAATCGTTCCGCACGAGATCGGGATCGTCGTAGACGGGGACCACTCTCCCGAACGGTGCTCCGGCGTTGAACGCCGTGATGAGCGGCTTCCCCACCGTCGCGAACGCGGTCGCGGCCAGCGGGTGGAAGTGCGCGACGCTTCGGATCTCGGGCCGCGCCCGATAGCAGCCGAGATGCAGCGATGTCTCGGCCGGCGGCTCGCCGCTCACCACTGCGCCGTCGGCGATCTTCACGACGGCGACCTGCGCCGGCGTCACCGAGATACGCGAGCTGCGCCGGCCGTTGATGTACGCCACGTCGCCGTCGCGCAGGCTGATGTGGCCGTGCATGTCGAAGAGGCCCGCCGCCGCCATGACCCGGCACGCGAGCGCGACGAGCGCGCGGTCCTCCGCCTCACGGGTCGCGCTCGGCGCGGTCCTCACCTGGCTCACGTCGGATAACCCTCCGGCGATTCTTCGCTGGTGATGTGGCCGATGTGCGCGTACCGCCGGCGGAACCGAAGGAGCGCGTCGATCTTCGCCGGGTCGATCTGATGCGCGCGCACCTCGCCGGTGAAGAGGACGTGATCGCCGGTCTCGCGAGAGTCGCGGACGACGCACCACAGCACGGCCATGCTGTCGGCCACGGCCGGCGCGCCGCCCGCATCCGGCGGGGCCTCGAGCGGCTTGATGCGGAGCGTCGCGAACTTGTCGGGTCCCTCCGCGGACTTGCCCGCGCGCTCGGCGATGTCCTGCTGCGATGCATGGAGGAACGAGACGCTGAACGCGCCGCTCCGCTGGACGAGCTTGCAGGTGCGGCTTCCGGGATGCTCCGCGATCGCGACCATCGGCGGCACGAACGAGACGTACATGGCGGTGCCCGTCGCGCACGAGCGCTCGGTGCCGTCGGCGGCTCCAATGATCGCGACGCCGTGCGGGATCCGGGCAAGGGCCGTCCGGGCGACCGCGTACCGATCCCCAGTGTTTTCGGCCATGCGCGCGAGGTTAGCAGGAATGGTCGAATGGTCTGATAATTCCGCCGGACCCGCCCGGGGCGCCGGAAAGGCGGGTGGGAGGTGGCATATGAGATCGAGCTTCGCGCTGCGAGTCTCGGCCATCGCGATCAGCGCGGCCGTGATCGCGGGCTGCGGCGGCGGCCCGGTCGGGACAGCCTCGAGTGCTTCACCGAGCGTCGCGGCCTCCGCCACCGCGACCCCGCAACCGATCAAGGTCCGTGCTGCGTACGGCAACGTGACCCCCGCGAACCTTGCGCCGTTCTACGCGAAGGAGAAAGGCTTCTTCCTGAAGAACGGGCTGGACGTGGACCTCTCGCTCATCGACGGCGGCGGCAAGGCGATGGCCGCGCTGATCGGGAACTCGGTGGACATCGCGCAGCTCGGAGGCACCGAGACGATGAGCGCGTACGTCGGCGGCGGCGACGTCCAAGCCGTGACTCTCTTTGTGCCCGTGTCACCGTGGGTCCTCATGGCTCCCGCGAGCTACACCGGCCCGACCGATCTCAGAGGCAAGACCGTCGGCGTCGCGTCGAAAGGCGGTTCCTCAGAGGTCGCCGCGATCCAGGCGGTGGAGAGACTCGGGCTCAAGCTGACCGACGTGACGGTCCTTCCGACCGGCTCGGTCGCCAACCTCACCGCGGCGATGCTTGCGAACCAGGTGTACGCGGGTCCGGGCCATCCGCCGGATACGGCGGCGCTTTTCAAGGCCGGCTACAAGGTGATCATGGATCTCGCGGCGCAGAAGGTCCCGGCGGTCGAGAACTGCACGATCGTGACGAAGAAGTACGCGAGCGAGCACAAGGACGTCATGCAGAAGTACGTCGACTCGCTCGTGCAGTCGATCGTCGCGATGAAGAAGGACAAGGCCGGCACCCTGCCGGTCATGCAGAAGCTCCTCAACGTGAGCGATCAGGACGCGCTTTCGGAGACGTACGACTACTACGTCACGCAGATCTTTCCGATCTATCCCGAGCTCACGCTGGACGCGTGGAGCTACAGCCGGGATGAGCTGGCCAAGACGAACGCCGCGGTCAAAGGACTCGATGTCAGTAAGGTCATCGACAACTCGTTCGTGAAGAACGCGCAGGACCGGAAGGTGGGCGGCTAAGGGGCTCGGAGCACGCGCCACACCCTTTCGGCGGTGATCGGGAGGGTGTGGACGCGGGCGCCGCTCGCGTCCTGCACCGCGTTCGCGACAGCGGCGGGCACGCCCGGATTCACGAGCTCGCCCGCGGATCGGGCGCCGTAGGGGCCGACGCCGTGACCGTCCGACAGATGGACGATGCGGAGCGGCGGCACGTCGGCGATCGTCGGGAGCTTGTAGTCGCCGAGGTTCGCGGCCCGCACGCGCCCATCCTCGAGAGCGAGATCCTCGGTGAGCGCCATGCCGAGCCCGTAGACGAATCCGCCCTCGAGCTGCCCGCGTAACCCGACCGGGTTGATGACCTGGCCGACGTCCACGGCCAGCACGGCCGAGAGCACGCGAACCGCGCCGGTCTCGGCATCGACCGCGACCTCGATCGCGTGCGCGCACGCGCCGTGATCCACGGCCGTCGCGTCGAACGTCGCGCTCGCCTCGAGCGCCTCGTCCGCGGCGAGGGCGCGTGCGGCTTCGGCCACCGATCGGACGCCGAGCTTGTCCTTCAACGCGCGCGCCGCGGCGAGCGCGGCACCGCCGTGCACCGGCGTGACGCGGCTTCCGCCGATGCCCGGGTCCTGCGGGCCCTCGGTGGAGAGTCGGCGTACACGAACCTTCGCGGGATCGATCTCCAGGGTCGCGGCGACGATCCGCTGGATGAGGGTGTGCTGCCCGCCGCCCTGGTCCCCCACGCCGGTGCGGGCCTCAACGGTGCCGTCAGGCCCGAGGCGCAGCGAGATGGTCGTGCTGCCCCGACCGACGTGCCGCACCCCGACCGCGAAACCGATCCCGTGCCCGGCGGGCCGAGCCTTCTCCGCGCGAATCTCGTCCGCGGCGCGATCGAGGAGCGCGCCGAGGTCCGGGCCGTGCCATGGCTCGCCGGTCGTCGTCAGGTCGCCGGCGCGCGCGATGTTCCGCCGACGCATCTCGAGCGGCGCGATGCCGAGCTCGCGTGCGATCAGGTCGAGGTGCGACTCCGATGCGAAGACGTTCTGCGGTTGGCCCGGCGCGCGCATGTGCCCGCCCGGCACATTGTTCGTGTACACCGTCGCCGCTTCGTGGCGCGCCGCGGGGACGCGATAGCCCTCGAGCGTCGATACGCCGCCCTCGACCAGGAGCCGCACGGTCGGCTTCCCCGCTGCATACGCGCCGCCGTCGAAGAGCGCGTGCGACTCGTGCGCGAGGATACGGCCGTCGGCATCGACGCCCGTGCGGAGGCGGATCCGTGAGGAGTGGCGCGGGTTCGTCGTCGTCAGCTCGTCGGAATAGCGCGTGATCGCGCGCACCGGACGGCCCGTCGCCTTCGCGAGGTGGTAAAGGACGAACTCATCCGTGGAGAGGCCCTTGCCGCCGAAGTCACCGCCGATCGTCCCGTTGTCGACGACGACGCGCTCCTTGGCGAGGCCGAGCGTCGCGGCCATCTGATCGCGCAGATTGAACGGCGCCTTGTTGGTCGAGACCACGCGGACGCGGTCGCCCTCAAGCCACACGATCGCGGCGCGCGGTTCGAGCGCCGCCTGGTGGATCCGCGGTGTCGTGAACTCGTGCTCGAAGATCCGCGCCGCGCGCGCGAACGCAGCATCCACGTCGCCGTGCGACTCGGCGACGTGTCCCTGGTGATTTGGATGGGGGACCGGTGGCCGCTCGCCGCGACCCTCTAGGAAGCGGTATGACGCGGCGTCAGGGTGCAGCACCGGCGCGTCGCCGCGGAGCGCCTCCTCCACGTCGAGCAGTGCCGGCAGCTCTTCGTACTCGACCGAGATCAGGCGAACGGCCTCTTCCGCGATCTCGCGCGTGTCGGCCGCGACCGCGGCGACGCGGTCGCCGATGAAGAGGACGCGGTCCCAACAGAGGACCGGCCAGTCCTGCAGGCGTCGCCCGAGGCGCTGGCCGCGGACGTCCGCCCCGGTGAGCACCGTGCGCACGCCATCGAGCGCGCGGGCGCGTTCGGCGTCGATGGACACGATGCGCGCGTGCGGATACGGGCTGCGGACGAACCCCGCCTCGAGGACACGAGGCACGACAAGGTCGGCGGTGTATCTCGCTGCACCGGTCGTCTTGTCGTCGCCGTCGATCCGGCGCTCCGGCCGGTCGAGGAGGTCCGGGTGGATCAACGCGCCGCGACCGTCGCGCGGAGGCACTCCGCGAATCCGGCGAGCACCTTGTCGGCCTGACGCGCGATGAGCGGCTGGCCGAGCTCGCCGATGCGACCGAGGATGGCGACGTCGCTGGCGACCCTCAGGTCCGTCGGCGCGTCGCCGCTCACGGTGAGATCGACGAACGCCCGCACCGCGCCGCCGATCCGCCGATCCTCGGCGTCCGCGCGCAGTCGCGCCGTCCCGGCGGCCTCGTCGCGCGATTCGATCGCGACCGTCCCGCCGAGCGCGAGCTTGACCGGACCGACGCGGACGTCGAGCGTCCCACGAACGCCGTCGCCGTCCGGCGCGATATCGCGCGCTCCCGGAACGCAGCCCGCCGCGACCGGGAGATCCATGAGGACGGCCCACACCTTCGCGCGGGGCGCGTCGACGGTCACACGATGCTCGAGCTTCATGCGACCTCGCGGAGCGCGCGCTCGGTCCACACGCCGGCCATCGCGCGCTTGTACGCGGCGCTCCCGCGCAGGTCAGCGATCGGATCCGTCGCGGCGGCCGCCAGCGCGGCGGCCCCGCGGATCGCGGCGTCCTCGAGGCGGTGGCCCACGAGCGATCGCTCGGCCTCCCGCGCCCGCAGCGGCACCGGGCCCGCGCCGCCCAGCGCGATCCGCGCGTGCGTGCAGACGCCGCTCGCGTCGGTCGCCACGACCGCGGCCACCGACACGGTGGCATAGTCGTCGAGCGTCCGCGGCAAGAACTTCTGGTACGTCGCACGCGCGCCGGCCGGCAGCGGCGGAAGCTCGACGCGGAGCAGGATCTCGCCCGGCTCGAGCGACGTCTCGAACAGATCGGCGAAGAGCGCGTCGAGCGGGATGCGCCGCTCGCCGAACCGAGACCTCGCGACGGCGACGCCGTCGAGCGCGAGGAGCGTGACCGGAGGATCCTGCGCCGGGTCGGCGTGCGCGAGGTTGCCACCGAGCGTGGCCTGCTCGCGGATACGAACGGTCGCGACCGCAGCGAACGTCGACGCCAGCGCCGCCGCGTGCGCGCGGACCGGCTGCGAGCGCGCGAGCGCGCCGTGCGTCGCGAGGGCGCCGAGGCTCAGGTTTCCCTCAGGGGTCCCGATCGCGCGCAGCTCGCCGATGCGACGGAGTCCGATCACTCTCGCCGGCCGGATCAGGTCCTGCTTCATCAGAATGACCAGCGACGTGCCTCCGGCCATCACGACCGCGTCGTCCGGATCGTCGGCCAGCCGCACGAGTGCCTCGTCGAGCGTCTCGGGCTCGAGATAGTCGAACGGTCTCATCGTGCGTCCCGCGCCCTCGCGATCGCGCGCGCGATCCCGTAGTAGCCGGTGCACCGGCAGAGGTTGCCCATCTGCCAGTCGGCGATCTCCGCGTCGGTCGCGTCGGGCTTCGCGCGAAGAAGTGCGTCAGCGGCCACGAGCTGCCCGGACGTGCAGATCCCGCACTGGAATCCGCCCTCAAGGGTGAACGCTTCCTGCAGCAGGGACGAGAGGCCTTCCACCGTGCGCACCGCCGTGCCGTTCACCTGCGTCGCGAACAACAGGCACGACGAGAATGGCATGCCGTCGATCTGCACGGTGCAGAGGCCGCAGACGCCGATGGAGCAGCCGTCCTTCGTGCCGGTCTTGCCGAGGTCGTATCGCAGCAGATCGACGAGGAGCCGCTCCGCGGGGACCGTCGTATCGACGGCCGCGCCGTTCAGCGTGAAGCGAATGCGGTGCGCGCTCACGCCCGCGCCTTCTCGCGCAGCCGAAAGCGCTGGATCTTTCCGGTCGCGGTCTTCGGCAGCTCGGCGACCGGAAGAATCCACCGGGGACGCTTGTGGCGCGCGAGCCGCTCGGCGCAGAGCTCTTCGAGCTCGGACGGCTGCGTCGCGTCGCGGAGGACAACGTAGGCGCAGACGTTGAGGAGCCCGTCCCCGTCCGCGCGACCCACCACCGCGCACTCGGCGACGCTCGGATGCGCCAGCAGCACCGACTCGACCTCGAGCGGCGAGACCCACTGCGCCCCGACGCGGAGCATGTCGTCGTCGCGGCCGAGGTGGTAGTAGCGGCCGTTCTCGACGCGATAGCGGTCACCGGTCACGACCCAGCCGTCGCGGAACGCCGCGGCCGTCGCGTCAGGTCGATCGTGGTAGCGGGCGGCGGTCGAGCCGCCGCGTACCCAGAGCGTGCCCTCCGCTGCGTCGGCGCCGTCCGCGGCCACGATGCGCGCCTCGTATCCCGGGATGACGCGGCCCGACGAACCCGGCGTCACGTCGTCCGCCGTGTTCGAGATCGCGATGTAGCCGATCTCGGTCGATCCGATGCCGTCCAGGATCGCGAGGCCGAAGCGCCTGTGCCACCGCTCCGCGAGCGGCGCGGGCAGGGCTTCGCCGGCCGAGATGCACGCGCGGAGCGAGGCGGTGTCCGCGGGCTCGCCGGCCTCGGCGGCCGCGAGGAGCGCGGCATACGCCGTCGGCACCGAGTAGAGGATCGTCGGCCGTTCGGCCGCGATCAGTCGCCATGCTCGTTGCGCGTTGAACCGTTCCGGATCGAGGACGACGGTGGCGCCCGCCGCGAGCGGGATGACCATCGAGTTGTTCAGGCCGTAGGA
>VBIZ01000150.1 GCA_005880575.1 Chloroflexota bacterium
CTGGCATCCACGCTCTTCGCTCTCGGCTGCAGCTTCGCGCTCGTCGCGCTTCGCGGCGGTGAGAGCGCCCTCGCGGCGGCGACCCTGATGGCCGCCTGCTCGACGGGCGCGGCCGCTATCCGGCTACTCGGGGCGGGTCAGCTCGTCGATGACCTCGGCGACACCCGGGACATCGCCGGCAACCGCTAGCGCATTTTCCGCATCGGCCTCGTCCTCGATCGGTCCCTGGAGGCGAACGACCGCCTGCGAGACACCCACCTTCAGATGCAGGTGGGCGGTGCTCGCGTCGAGCCGCAGCGCGCGGTGGACGAGATCCTCGAGGGCTTCGTCGGAAGGTGTGTTCGTCACGGCCGACGCCGGCGCCTCGGGGCGCGTATCGCCCGAGCCGAAACCGCTCGCGATCCGCGTCTCGCCCGCGTGATCGGTGCGCACGACGGGGTCGGTCGGCGGGAAGTACGGCTCGGCCTCCTCGACCGCTTCGGTGGGATCGGTCTCGACCGGCTCGTTGAACGGCTCTAGCTCGATCTCGGAATCGGCGATGTCGTCGGTGTCCCGGCGATCTTTCATGGCGCGGGCTGCCGCAGGACGCGTGCCGCCGAGGCTAGGCCGAGGCGAGATATTCGAAGAAGAGGGCCTCCGCGAGCGTCGAGCGCTCGAGGTCCTTCAGGTCGACGCTCTCGTCTTCGGAATGGGCGTTGGAGAAGGGATCCCCGGCGCCGGTGAGGAGCAGCGTGGCCTTCGGGAAGGCCTTCGCGAAGTCGGCGACGAACGGGATCGTGCCGCCCGCTCCCATGAAGACAGGGTCCCGATCGAAGGCTTCCTTCATCGCGCGGCGCATCGCGTCATAGGCGGGCCCCTGGCCCTCGAGCTTGTACGGCCTGCCGGATCCGCGCGGGGTGATCGAGACTTCCGCGCCCCACGGCACGTGTGTCCGAAGGTGGTCGGCGAGCGCCTTCAGGGCGGTGTCCGCGTCCTGACCCGGCGGGATGCGCATGGAGACCCGCGCCTTCGCCGAAGGAACGAGCTGGTTCGTCGATTCGGTCAGCCTCGGCGCGTCGATGCCGAGTATCGAGACCGAGGGCTTCATCCACATGCGGTCGGTGATCCCGCCCTCGCCGATGAGCTTCGTGCCGGGTCGCATCCCCACCTGCTTGCGCAGCTCCGCCTCTTCGAGATCGAGGGGATCGACCTTGCCGCGAGCGATGCCCGCGACGGCGACGTTGCCGCGATCGTCGTGCAGCGTGGCGAGCGTCTTCGCGAGCACGGTGAGCGCGTCGGGCACGGGCCCGCCGAATTCGCCAGAGTGCACCGCGTGATCGAGCGTGCGCACTTCGATGTCGCACGCGACGATCCCGCGCAGCGAGATCGTCAGTCCGGGCTGGCCGGTGCGCCAGTTGCCGGAGTCGGCGAGGATGACCGCGTCGGCGCGGAGCTCGCTGCCGTACTCGTTCAGGAACTTTCCGAGGTTCGGCGAGCCCCACTCCTCCTCGCCCTCGACGAAGACGGTCACGCCGACGGGGGGCCGCCCATCGTGCGCGCGTAGCGCGCCCGCGTGCATGACGACGCCGCACTTGTCATCTGACGTCCCGCGTCCGTAGAGCCGTCCGTTTTTCTCGACCGGCTCGAATGGATCCGAGTGCCAGAGGTCTCGCCCGCCGGTCGGCTGAACATCGTGGTGCGCGTACAGGAGGACCGTCGGCGCACCGGCCGGCGCCGCGACGTGACCGATCACCGCGGGAACGCCCTCGACCTCGACGATCTTCGTCTCGCACCCGGCGTCGCGAAGGATCTTCGCGGTCGCCTGAGCCGAACGACCGAGCTGCGACGGATCGTGACCGGGGTGGCTGATCGAGGGAATCCGCACGAGCGTCTCGAGCTCCGCACGGATGCGAGGCAGGTCCTCGGTGACACGATCGCGCAGCGTCGCCGACGAGGCTCGTGTCTTCATGGGAGAAAAGCAGCCTACTCCGGCCGTGGTCAGGCCGCCAAAAGCACAACGGCGAAGGATCGATTTCGTTGCGAGATGACTCTGGTACCCCGGCGACATTGACCGAAACGTGCGGCCCAAATTGAATGCATCGCCATGAAGAACCCCACATGGCCGAAAGCTCTAGCGTTCTTTGGCTTCGCGATCATGGGCCTCGCACTCGCGTACTACTCCACAGCGATCGCGACCGCAGGCGTCGCGGCGAAGCTCGTTGGGTCAGACCGCTCCGGCGACTGGCTCACGACGGGCAGCGCCGTCCTCATGGTCGGCGTCGCGGCGGCGGCGGTGTTTGGCTTCCTCGCGCTGACGAACGTTCGCATGCTCACGCGCCGCGGCTAGGCCCCCTCTCAACGCTGCGTTCGGGCGCCGGAGTTCGATAAGAGAGAACCTCCGGCGCCCAGAGCGCGACTCCGACGACGCTGAGGATCGTCGCGACGCCACCCGACACCACTGAGAACATCGGCGACACGAGGTCGGCCACAACTCCCGATTCCACCTGACCGAGATACGGTCCGCCCAGAAAGAACATCGAGCTGATCGCTACGAGCCGTCCGCGCAGGTGGTCGGGAACGACGGTCAGCAGGATGGTGCTCCGGAAGATCGCGCTGATCGTGTCGGCGCCTTGCGCTACCGCGATGAACACCAGCGCGGGGATGAAGAGTCCATCGTTCATCAGACCGAAGGCCACGATGGCGAGTCCCCACGCTGCTACCGAGAAGAGCACGGCGACCCCCTGGCGCCGGACGCGCTTCGTCCACCCCGAGGTGAGCGCGGCGATCAGCGAGCCGACGCCCGGTGCCGCGAAAAGAAGGCCGAGCCCTTCGGGACCGACCGCGAAGATCCGGTCGGCGTAGAACGGGAAGAGCGCGCGGGGCGAACCGAAGAACGTCGCGAGGAAGTCGAGCAGCATGGTCCCGAAGAGGATCCGGTTCGCGCGGAAATGCGCGAGTCCCTCGACGAGCGCGCGGCCGACGGACGGATGGACGCGCACCTCGCGCGGCGGCGCGACGAGCGTGGTCACCGCGACGATCGCGACGACGAATGACGCGACGTCGATCCAGTACGCGCCGGCGACGCCGAACCTGAGGATGACGACGCCGGCCATCGCCGGTCCCGCGATGGACGCTGTCTGGAAGAGCACCTGGTTCAACGCCATCGCCGCGGGCAGCTGCTCGCGCTGTACAAGGCTCGGCGTCAGCGCCCCGCGCGCGGGACCGTCGAGGGCGGAGAACGCCGCACCGATGGCCGTGAACGCGTAGAGGTACGGCACGCTGGCGAATCCGAACTGCGTTCCAATCGCGAGCCCGGCGGAGCACGCCGCGAGACCGATCTGGGTGACGATGAGCAATCGCCGGCGGTCGACCCGATCAGCGATCACTCCGCCGAAGAGCGCAAGCGATATCAGCGGTATCGCTTGGAAGAGACCGATGAGCCCAACGTCGAGGGACGAGCCGGTGATCAGGTAGATCTGGTAGGGGATCGCGACGAGGCGAAGCTGGGTCCCGGTGAGTGACACGAGCTGCCCAACCCAGAGCAGCCGGAACGAGCGAGACTGACGGAGCGGCGAAAGGTCGATCAGAGCGTTTCGAGCCTAGCCGGAGGCGCTCCTGACGAACACGTCGCGATCCTCGTCCCAGCGATAGAGGAGTCGGGCTCTTGGCCGCCCGCGCTCGACGCCGTCGATCTGGTGAACGGACGCGACGACGCGGCGGGTCGGCTCTTCCCAGCGTCCGATCGACCTGAGCGAGACCGCGAAGACGATCTTTGATGCCTGGCTGTCGGGGACGCCACAGCCTTCGCAGATCTGCGCGAACGCGTCGTCCGGCCCCTCGGCGTGAAGGGTCGCGGCGAGCGAGACCTCCTGCGGCACCGCCTTGAACACCCGGCGAACGTCTGCGCCCCAGATGTAGCCGGGCATGGCCGCGCTCGGCGCGATCTCCGGAATGACCAGGTACCCGCCGGCGCTTTTCTTGATGAGCTGATCGAGAAGCTCGCCATCTTCGGCGAGAGTCAGGACCGGCGCGGACGTCGGCCGCTCGGCGAGGATGGCGCGCAAAACGGTGCTCTTGCCGGCAAGGCGCGGCGCCGCGACGACGATGAAGGAACGTTTACCGCGCGCCACCTCGCGCAGCGTTTGCGCGATCTCGGACGTCATCGTTCGATTGGCGACAAGGTCGTCGAGGCGTATCTCTGTTGCGATATTCCGATGCTACGTGGACGCTCTGGCACACGGCGTGCCCAGGTGAGGACGGAACCATGAAGCTCCTTATTACCGCCGTTTTCGGGCTCGTCTTGCTCACCGGTGCGAGCGGACCGGGGCCGCTCAAGGACTCGATAGGAAACCTCTTTGCCTCCAAGGACCAGGTCGGGCTGATGCGCGGCGAGGTCGCCGATCTGCGGCACGGACGCGGGAGCGCGGCTCCCGCGTGGGTAGCGCAGTACGTCAGCGCGCTCTGCGCCGGCGATTCCGCTTACGTGGTGGCGCGGACCGACGCGGCCCTCGCCGTCACGCAGCAGGACGTCGACGCGCAGTTCCAGCGTCTGCACGACAACGGTCTGGATTGCACCGGCATTCGCTATCTCGGGTCCGTCGGCGACAGCCAGTTCGTGTTCGTGCTGCATCACGGGAAAAAGGATGTCTGGTACGTCTTCACGCTTTCGGAGGACGGTCAGACCATCGCGAAGGTCGAATGACCCGCACCCGCTAGCCTTCGGGCGATGCGGCCCGTCGAGCTCGTCATGGTCGGAGCCGGAAACCGCGGGTATCTCGCCTACGGGGCGTTCGCCGAGCGCAATCCCGGCGAGGCCAAATTCGTCGCCGTCGTCGAGCCCGACGATGGGCGCCGCGCGCGATTCGCGAACGCGCACCGCATCCCGGTGGAGCGCCAGTTTCGTTCGTGGGAGGAGATCGCCGGACAGCGGCCCCTCGCGCCGGGCCTCGTCAACGCGACTGGCGATCGCACGCATCGTTCGAGCACGCTCGGGCTCCTCGCGGCCGGCTACGAGATGCTCCTCGAGAAGCCGATCGCCACGACTCCGCGCGAGTGCCTAGAGATCGCGAGCGCGGCCGAGTCAGGAGGGCGGCTCGTCCAGATCGCGCACGTGCTGCGTTACGCGCCATTCTTCGTCGAGCTGCGCGACATCGTCGCGTCGGGCCGTCTAGGCGCGATCGTCTCCGTGGACTGGCGGGAGAACCTCGTCTACTGGCACTTCGTGCACAGCTACGTTCGCGGGAATTGGGGCAACTCGTCTCGCGCCGGCCCGATGATCTTGACGAAGTGTTGCCACGACCTCGATCTGCTCGTGTGGCTCTTCGGCAGCTGCGAGCGGCTGTCCTCATCGGGCTCGCTCACGCATTTCACTCGCGACGCCGTGGACGTCGAGGTCCCCGAGCGCTGCACGGACGGCTGCCCGATCGCCGACGGCTGTCCGTACTTCGCGCCTCGCATCTACCTCGATCGGCTCCGCGAGAACCCGAGCAGCTTCGCCCTCGCCGCGGTCACGTTGGACCGGACGCCCGAGGGCGTGATGCGCGCGCTCGAGACCGGCCCCTATGGTCGCTGCGTGTACCGCTCGGACAACGACGTCGTCGACCATCAGGTCGTCCTCATGCATTTCGCCGGCGGCCTCTCGGTCAGCCTGACGATGCAGGGTTCATCGCACGTGGAGGGACGCACCGTACGCATCGATGGGACGCGCGCGACCCTGCTGGCCAACGAGAGCCGCGGGGAGTTCGAGATCCACGATCACCGCACCGGCACGGCCGAGCGCATCGTGAAGCCTCGCGGAGTCGGGGGTCACGGCGGCGGGGACGATGCCCTGATGCGCGCGTTCGTCGGCGCGCTGCGCGGTGATCGCGCGGGCGTTCTGACCTCGGCGCGTGAGTCCGTCACGAGCCACCTGATGGCATTCGCGGCGGAGCAGGCGCGGGTGACTGGCGAGGCCGTGGACCTGGAGCGGTATCGCGCGTCGCTCGGCTAGAACGCGGACGCTGCGATCCGCTGACCTTCCGGGCTGCTCACGAAGTCGAAGAACGCGCGCACGGCAGGCTTCACGACCACCGCGTTCGAGTAGATGACCGCAAGCGGGCGCACGATCTTGTAGCTGCCGTTGGCGAGGTTTTCCTGAGTTGCGGCGACGCCGTCGATCTTGAGCATCTTGACGCGCGAGTCGGCCGCGGTCCGCGAACCGGCGCTCGCGATCCCGATCGCGCCACGGAAGGAGTTGACCGCGGCGAGCATCGCCTCCACCTCGGTCTGCTGAATGACGTTCTTGCCGTAGGTCGGGACGTTCCTTTCCCACACGAACGACTCGAAGTTCTGGCGCGTCGCCGCGTTGGGCTCTCGGATGTAGGCGCGGATGGTCGGCTCGGTCCCGCCGAGAGTGGTCCAGCTCGTGAGTTCGCCGCTGTAGATCTGGCGCAGCTGCTCGCGGCTCAGGTCCCCGACGGGGTTGGCCGCGTTGACGATCACCGCCGTGCCGCTGAACCCGATCGGGATGCCGGTCACGGTCTGCTTTTCCGCGTCGGTCAGGGCCCGGCTCACGAAGCCGACATCGATGGTCTCGGACAGCACGAGCTTGATCGCGGAGTTCGACCCGCTCTCGGAGACGATAAACGTCACCCCGGGGTGCAGCTCCTTGAATCGCGCGGCCAGCGCTTGAACCGCGGGCAGCGCACCGCCTCCGCCGCTCGCGGTGTAGGTTCCGGTGAGCGGTTCTGGCGTGGGCGTGGATGGGACCGCCGCTCCGCACGAAACGAGGAGCAGCAGAGCGAGCGCGATCCCGGCGATCCCGGTCGCGTTGGCGCGTTGCGTTGCGTGGCCGATGAGCACAACCTGCCTTCGAGCACCAGACTCCGTGAGCAAGCGAATACCGACAATCCCCCAACCGGATGAGGAATCAACTACATCATTTGGTGGAGGCGACAGTGAATATCGGACCGATACCGATCCCGGGCGCAGGCGAGCGCGCGACGGGGGCGTTCACGTTCTCCGGCGACGAAGGACTCGCGAAGTACGAATGGCCCTACGTCGCGATCGCGGGCTTGGTCGCGGGACCGACCGTGCTCGTCACGGCGGGCATCCACGCGGCCGAGTACACGGGGATCGAGGCGGCCATCCGGCTCGGGCGAACGATCTCGCCCGACTCGGTCCGCGGAACCATCTTGATACTTCCGCTGCTCAACCGGCCGGGCTTCTACGAGCGCAGCATCTACGTGAACCCCGAGGACGGCGACAACCTCAACCGGCTCTTTCCGGGAAGGCCCGACGGGACCTGGGGCGAGCGGTTCGCGCATCGCCTGCTCACCGAGATCGTCACGAAATGCGAGTACGCCATCGACCTACACGCGGGCGATCTCGTCGAAGACCTCGTCGCCTTCGTCATCTATCGCGAGACGGGGACGCCGTCGCTCGACGAGCGGATCCGCGCGATGGCCGACGCGTACGGCGCGCGCTGGGCCGTGAAGGGCATGCCGACGAGCGAACGGCCCGGTTCGCTGTTCGCCGTCGCGGCGCTGAACGGAGTGGCGTCGATGATCGCCGAGTCCGGCGGACGCGGGCTCCTCATCGAAGAAGACGTCGCGCGCCACGTCACCGGGGTCACGAACATCCTTCGCACCATCGGCGCCCTCAGCGGCCGGCCCGAGCGCGTCGAGCCGCCCACGGTCGTCAAGAGCTTCGAGTGGTTGCGCTCACCCGTCGCCGGAATCTTCCACAGTCATGTGCGGGTCGATCAGCGCGTAAAGCCGCGTGATCTCCTCGGCGAGCTGACCGACCTCGTCGGCGAGCCGATCGCGGCCATGACCGCCCCGGTGGGCGGGGTCGTTCTCTTTATCGTCACAAGCCCGGCGATCAAGAAGGACGGCCTCGTCCTGGCCATCGGCGAGCTCTAACGCGCAGCGCGCGGTCTCTCAGGGTAGTGGCGTGGGCGCGCCGTACACGCTGACCCGCACGGTGCCGGCGTCTTCGACGAGGTTGCGGCCCACGATTTCATCGCCGATCCCTACCGTGATGAGCGTGACGATCTGGAGTGCATCGCCCGTTCGCCAGTAGCTCTCCGGCTCCGCGTCGTATTCGCGCGGACGGAGCGCCACGAACACAACGTACGGCACGCGGCTGCGCCAGGTTGTGTCGTCGTCGCCATTAGCCTGACTGGCATGGGAACTGAACGCGCTGTGGCCAGAGCCCCGGGGCGTCGAATCGCGGCTTTTGCGATCACAGCGCTCGTCGCGCTCGCGGCATGCGTGCCTCAAACCGACGCAACGCGAAACAGCACGCCCGCCGGCTCCGGCACGCTCGTGTCGCAGCGCGGCGCCGGCGGCGACCTCAAAATCCTTTACTGGCAGGCGCCCAGCACGCTGAACACGCACCAGGCCACGGGTCCGAAGGACAGCGACCCCGCCCGCCTCGTACTGGAACCGTTGGCCTCGCTCGGGAAGGACGGTCAGCCGATCGCGAACGGGCTCGCCGCCGAGATCCCGACGATCGCGAACGGTGGCGTCGCGAAAGACTTCACGAGCGTGACGTGGAAGCTCCGACAGGGGGTGAAGTGGTCGGACGGCACACCGTTCTCGGCCGACGACGTCGCCTTCACCTATCAGTACCAGTGCGATCCGACGACGGCCGCGTCGACCTTCGATCGGTGCGACGGCGTTCAAAGCGTCTCGGCGCGCGACGACAACACGGTGGTCGTCACGTACCGATCCCCGCATCCGTACGTCTTTCAGTGGGGCGTCGGCGCGGACGGCGCGATCCTCCAGAGGGATCAGTACAAGCGCTGCCTCGGCGCCAGTGCCGCGAACTGCCCCGCCGACACCAAGCCCATCGGCACCGGCCCGTACAAGGTTCGTGACTTCAAGATCAGCGATGTCGCCACGTTCGACCTGAACGAAGCGTTCCGCGATCAGAACAAGCCCTTCTTCAAGTCGGTCACTTTTAAGGGCGGCACCGACCCCGACGCCGCGGCGCGCGCGATCTTTCAGAGCGGTGACGTCGACTACGCCTGGAACCTTCAAGTCGAACCGACCACGCTCCGGACCATCGCGCAGAGCTCGCAGAGCGGCAGTCTCGTGACCGTCTTCGGGTCGAGTGTCGAGCGCCTCGATCTCAACTTTTCGAACCCCGACGCGTCGCTCGGTGACAAGAGGGCAGAGCCCGGCACGAAGCATCCGTTTCTCGCCGAGAAGGCCGTTCGCCGCGCGCTCGCGATGGCGACGAACCGCGACGCCGTTGCCCAGAAGCTCTACGGCGACGGGGTGTTCGGGAAAGCGACCTGCAACGTGCTCGCCGCGCCGGAGCCGATGACCTCAGCGAACACCAAGGGTCTTGATGTCTGCAAGTTCGATCCGGACGCCGCGAATGCTGAGCTCGATCGCGCCGGGTGGGTGAGGGGCGCCGACGGCGTCCGCGCAAAGGGCGGGGTGAAACTGAAGATGCTGTTCCAGACGAACGTCAACGCGCGCCGGGAGAACACGCAGACGATGCTCAAGCAGGACTGGGAGAGCGTCGGCTTTCAGGTCACGCTTCGCTCCGAGCCTTTCAGCAGCTTCTTCTCGAACTCGTCACCGGGTGGCGCCGATCGTTTCTTCGCGGATGTGCAGACGTACGCCGACGGCGGCGACCCCGACCCGACCGCCTACCTCGCCACCGGGTGGACGACCGGGCAGGTCGCGTCCAAGGCGAACAACTGGCTCCTCGGGAACCGCGCACGCTACTCGAACAAGGATTTCGACGCGCTCGTCGATCGCCTCGCGAGCGAGACGGATCCGGCCAAGCGCGCGGACATCGCGCGACAGGCGAACGATCTCTTGATCCAGGACGTGGCGGTGATCCCGCTTGTCCAGCGGGCCGCCGTGATGAGCGGTTTCGCCAAGTCGCTCAAGGGGGTCGATCCCTCGCCCTGGGACTCGGAGATGTACAACGTCGCCGACTGGACGAAGTAACTTCTATAGTCCAGCCGCTGATTGAGAGGGTGGAGGTCTTCAGATGACACGTGATGGTCTGATCAATCGTCGGCGTTTCCTGCAGTCCCTGGCCGCCGTGGGCGTGGTCGTCGCGTGCGGGCCCACCGCGACGGCCAGCCCGAGCCCCAGCGCGACAGCGAGCGGCACCCTGGCGCCAAAGGCGGTCAGCATCGAGTGGTGGCGGCGTAACTACGCGCAGGGCACCCAGTCCGCCGAAACGATCACCTCGGATGCGGCGGTCAAGGCATACAAGGACCGTGCGTCGAACGTGACCATCGCGATCCAGGGCGGCCCGTTTGGCGCCGAGACCGACCAGAAGTTCGACATCGCGATCCTCCAAGCGCACAACGGCCCCGACGTCTTCCACACCACCGGCGGCGACGTGCTGAAGTACGCGGCGGCCGGTCAGCTCTCCCAACCGACCCTTACCGACGCCGAGCGGAACGACTTCAACCCGAGTGCGCTGAAGGCGACCACGTACAAGGGCACCGTGGTGGCGTATCCGCTCTGGATCGTGCCGTGGTTCGAGTACATCAACCTCGATCTATTCAAGGAGGCCGGCGTCACGCCCCCCGCGAATGGCAACTGGACATACGACGAGTTCGTCGCCGCGGCGAAGAAGCTGACCTTCAAGCGCGCCGACGGCAAGCAGATCTACGGCTTCGCGCACGCGAATGACGAGTTCGCTTTCATGCTCATCGACGGCGGCCGGCCGTACGACAGCACCATCAAGAGCTGGACGTTCAACAGTGCCGATGCGGTGAGCGGCCTCGAGAAGTGGGTCGCGCTCGCGCAGCAGAAGGTGATGCCGCCCGACTTCTTGACGCTGAACCCCAACGACTCGCAGGCGCGCTTCATCGCCGGTGAGGTGGCGATCCTTCAGAGACCGAGCGCGATGATCAACGTCCTCAACGCCGATGCGAAGTGGAAGTTCGGAACGAACTGGGACATCGCCAACTTCCCAAAGGCGAAGGGCGACCAGACCGCGTGGGGCGGCGTCGGCTTCATCGCCGTGCGGGTGGCGATCCTTCAGAGACCGAGCGCGATGATCAACGTCCTCAACGCCGATGCGAAGTGGAAGTTCGGAACGAACTGGGACATCGCCAACTTCCCAAAGGCGAAGGGCGACCAGACCGCGTGGGGCGGCGTCGGCTTCATCGCCGTGCGCGAGCAGTCAGACGCCGACAAGAAGGCCGCGGCGCACGCGTTCGCGAAGTACCTCACCGGGCCGGACATCGGACCTGACCTCAAAAAGCAAACGCCGCCGGTCGAGTACTGGCTCGCGCCCGCCGGCCGGAAGTCCGCGGCAGGCATCTACGGCGACTATCACCCGGCGAAGGCGAAGGTCGCCACGATGGGCGCCTTCACCTACGTGCTGCCGAACGTGAGCACGTGGTCCGAGATCGACCAGAAGTACCTGCGGCCGGCCCGTGACGCGGCGCTCGAGGGCAAGAAGACGGCGAAGCAGGCACTCGACGAGGTGGCGCCGCAGGCGCAGAAGCTGTTGGACGAAGCCAACAAATAGACATGATCGCGACCGCAGCACCGCGGCGGCGACGCGGACTCGCCGCGGTGCTGCGACGTTATGGCTGGTCGTACATCTTCGTGCTCCCGACCTTCTCGCTGTTCGTCGTGTTCACGCTGCTGCCGGTGGTCCAAGGGCTGGTGTTGTCGCTGCAGAACGCTCGGGTGACCGGCGGCGAGTTCATCGGGCTCGGGAACTTCGAGGCCCTCGCGGCCGATCCGGTCTTCATACAGGCGCTCGGGAACACGATCCTCTACGCGACGGTCGTCGTCGCGGCGCAGATCACTCTCGCCCTCGTCGTCGCTAGCCTGATACAGCCGCTCGGCCCGAGGGCGCACGTCTTCTACCGCGCGCTTTTCTACCTGCCCCTCGTGAACTCGGCGATCCTCGTCGCGATGGTGTGGCGCTGGATCTTCAACGCCAATCCGTACGGCCTCGCGAACGCGGTGTTGAGCCCAGTCGGGCTCGGGCCATTCCTTTGGATC
>VBIZ01000151.1 GCA_005880575.1 Chloroflexota bacterium
TCTCGGCAGGCGCGACGATGTCGCTCGACATCGCGCTGCGTCGCAAACCGTCCGCGATGATCCTCTGCGCGACCGCGCTCGGGATGGGCAACCCCATCGCGTACCTCGCCCCGTACGTCTGGCGCGTGATCAAGGAAGTGCCCTCGCCGGCCAGCGACCTCGTCGACCTGAATGCAGGCGCGAAGTGCTACGACCCCGCCCCGGTCCGCGCGGTCGCGGAGCTCATCCACGGGATCGGCCTTGTTCGCCGGCGCCTCGGTGAGATCCGTTGCCCCGCGCTCGTGGCGCACGCCGTGAACGACCGGCTCGTTCCGGTCCAGTACGCGCGCGACCTCGCGTCGCGGCTGGGCGGACCGGTGACCACGCTCTACCTCGACGGAACGGGCCACGCGATCACCGTCGACGCGCGCCGCCGCGACGTCGCCGAGGCGAGCCTCGCCTTCCTCCGGCAGGCGATCGCCGTCCCGCAGCGCGCCGCTTAGGTCACAGCCAGCCCGAGGTTCGTGTAGATCTCTCGCGTGGCCTTCGAGAAGTTCAGCGTGTAGAAGTGCAGCCCCGGCACACCTGCCTCGAGCAGATCGCGGCAGAGGTTCGTGGCCACGCTGATCCCCCGCTTGCGGATCTCATCGCGATCGGTCCCGCCGGCCTCGATGAGCTGGACAACGTCGTCGGGCACCGCATAACCGGATAGCTGCGCCATCCGCTGGACCGAGGTCAGCGACGTGATCGGCATGATCCCGGCGATGATCGGCTTGTTCACCCCGAGCGCTGCCATCTCGTCACGCAGGCGCTCGTACTCCTCGACCTTGAAGAAGAACTGCGTGATCGCGAAGTCGGCGAGCCTCATCTTCGCCGCGAGATACCGCCGATCCGACGTCAGGTCCGGCGAGCGAGGATGGCCGGCGGGATGAGCCGCGACTCCGATCGACTGAAAGCCGAGCCGGCGTCCCAGCTCCACCAGCTCCGAGGCGTACGCGAGCTCCTTGTAGGACTCCTCCGCGGGGAGCGGATCGCCGCCGAGCGCGAGCAGGTTCTCCATACCCGCGGCGCGGAAGCCGCCGATGATCTCGCCCAGCTCGAAGCGGGGATGCGCGACGCATGTGAGGTGTGGCATGGGCGTGAGGTCGGTCGTCCGTAGAAGGTCGACGACGACGCGGGTCGTCCGCTCGCGCGAGATACGGCCGCCGCGGTACGTGACCGACACGAACGACGGTCGGAGGGGCTGCAGATCGGCGATCGTCCGAGTGAGCAGCCTCTGCTCTTCGCTGTCCTTCGGTGGAAAGAACTCGAACGAGAACGTCTGCCCGGCCGCGAGAAGGTCGGTGATCCGGGACATCGCGTCAGCGCTTCCGGGTCTTGCCCCTCGCGCGTGAGGTCGTCTTCCGGGTGGATTTGGCCTTCGGCTTCACGCGCTCGGGAAGCCTCTTCCTCCCGGTGTCACGGTTCCACTCCTCGTAGGTCTCCTTGGAGATCTCGCCCTTCACGAGGAGCTCGGCGAACTTGCGGCGTTGCGCCTGACTTTTGAACGGCATGTCGCGAGACTATATCCGCTGAAGAGCCTGCAGCAGGTCGCGAAACAGCGCGATCTGCGCGGCGGCGTCGATCCCATACCAGGGCACGGTCAACCCGATGACGTCAGCGTGCGCGCTCCAGAGGCGGATCCGTTCGGCGAGGTCGCCGATCACCGCGACACCGAGCTGATCGAGGCAGCGCTCTTCGATGATCCGCGCCGCCTCGGTGCGCCGCCGATCGGCGAGCGCGGCGAGAATCGCGTCGGCCTCGTCCCGAAAGCCGGACTCGTCCAGGACGCGGCGATATGCGGGGACGGTATAGGTCGTCATCTGTAGTGCGAGCGACGCACGGTCGCGTCCGACGACGAGCGGCAGGAGGACGGGAGGCGCGGCTCGGTCCGCGCGGGCGGCCCCGCGCGCGAGCGCGGGTCGGAGGACCTGATCCAGATACGTCGGCGTGCAGAACATGTGCGCCGCGAAGCCGTCCGCGACCTCGCCCGCCACGGCCGTCATCACGGGATTCACGCCGGCGACGTAGAGCGGGATGGCGGGCCAGGGATCGTCCGCGCCGGGCGAGAAGACCGGCTGCCGGATCGCGTAGAACTCTCCCTGGTAGTGGCCGTGTCCCTTGCGGTAGGCCTCCCAGCACGCGCGCACCGCCAGCACGTAGTCCCGAAGCCGGGCGGCGGGACGGTCCGCCTCGACGCCGAAACGGGAGAGGAGCGTCGGCCCGACCTGGCTTCCGAGTCCGAGGACGAACCGCCCGCCGCCGTACCCGGCGAGATCCCACGCCGCCTGCGCCGTGACCGCGGGTGAACGCGAAAACGCCACGGCGACGTCGATACCGACTGTCACGCCCGTGGTCGCACGCAGCGCGGCCGCGGATACCAGATAGGGCTCGCGTCGCACATCGGTGACCCATACACCGGACGCGCCGGCACTCTCGGCTTCGGCCGCGAGCCGCTCCGCGTCGCGCATCGTCACCGTCCCCGGGAGCCCGACGCCTGGTCTGGCGCTCATCTCTCCACGGGTAGGCCCGCCGCCACCCACGCGGCGAAGCCGCCGATCAGACGCCGCAAGCGCGCCTGCGCGTCGGCGAGAACGGCATCGATGCTCCGGCGGGTCGTCTTATCCACAAGAATGTTCCAGGTGAATGATTTCACGCCCGCAGAATCGCGAAGGCTGCGGGCGCTCAAGACACCGCACGGAGTCCAGCAGCTTCTCGACGACATGCCATACCACCTTGGCACGACCGCGTGGTCGCCGCGACGTGTCCTGCGCGAACGGACGGCGCATTGTCTCGAGGCCGCGATCTTCGCGGCGGCCGCCCTGCGCGTGCTCGGTTTTCCCCCGCTCCTGCTCGACCTCGAGGCCGAGCATGACACCGATCATGTCGTCGCGATCTTCAAGGAGCGCGGTCTCTGGGGAGCGGTGGCGAAGTCGAATTACAACGGGCTCGCGTACCGCGAGCCGATCCATCGCACGTTACGAGAGCTGACCATGAGCTATTTCTACGCGTACTTCAATCTTCGGCGGGAGCGAACGCTGCGCACGTTCTCGAGGCCGGTGAACCTCTCGCGCTTCGACCATCTCGACTGGATGACGACCGACAAAGAGGTGTGGTTCATCCCGGAGTACCTGCTCACGATCTCGCACACCCCACTGCTGCGGCCGTCGATGGCAAAGCGCCTGACCCGACTGGACAAGCGATCGTTCGAGGCGGGGCTCGTCGGGCATCGCTGGAAGTAAGGGCTCGCGCAGACACCGGTCCGCAACTTTCACATATCGGTGACCCTGCTCACGCGTTAGACGTGACGTGGGTAGGGCTCGCGACCTTCTCTTCGTCTTTGCGCTTGTCATTGCGCTGATGCCGTCATACGCATCGCGCGCGGCTACGTGCACCAGCACGGTGGGACCGGGCATCGCGCCGCCCGCTCGCGTGGCGAGCGGGATGCCAGGCTTCCATGCGTCGTGGTACGGACAGAGCGGCTACATGTCGCTCTGCATGGGAGCGAAAGCAACCGCGACGGTCGCCTTCTACAACAGCGGATCGCGCGGGTGGGTCGCAGGGCGCATGGGCGAGGCCGCGTATCTCGGCACGTGGTCTCCTGAGCCGGGGCAGGACTCCGCGAGCATCCTCGGTGGAGACGGGACCATGGGCTCACCGGCAACCGGATGGCCACGCTTCAACCGTTTGGCGGGACCGCCCGCGCCGTACGTCGGACCGAATCAGATCGCGTGGTTCCAGTTCGATGTGATCGCGCCGCCGGTCCCAGGGACCTTCCGCGTGGCGCTTCGTCCGCTCATCGAAGGTGCGCAGTGGATGGAGGACTATGGCGTCTTCTGGGTCGTCACCGTTCTCAAAGCCGACGGGACGCCGCCGTCCGCGCCACCCGCGCCCGCGCCGGTGATCACGACCAGCGTGCTCGCCTCCTACTACGGACCCGGCCTCTACGGGAACCGCACCGCGTGCGGTCAGACGCTCACGACGTCGCTGCAGGGCGTCGCGCATCGCACGCTGCCCTGCGGCACGCTCGTGCACCTGAAATACGGTGCGAACGAAGTGACCGTTCCGGTCGTGGATCGCGGCCCTACGATCCTGAGCCGCGAGTTCGATCTCACGTACGCGACAAAGATCGCGCTCGGGTGCCCGGACATGTGCACGCTGACTTGGATCCACTGAGCCGTGCGGCTCGGTAGAGTTCGTCCGTGCTCGAGGCGCGAGCGATCTGCGACACCTGCGGTCACACCCGCGATTGGCACGACCGCGACGCGATCCGCGCTCGCCTTCGGTCCGATCCGCCGGTCGAGCGGCCCTGCTATCGCGAGGTGGGTGGAGCTGCATGCCGCTGTGGCGGATTCCGCGAGTCGGGCACCTTCGCCACGCCCGCTCGGCCAGAGGCGTCGTTCGGGCGGAGTCCCCGATCTCGGGTCCTGCAGAACGCCGTCCTCACGCTGCTCCTCATCGTGATGGGATTGGCCCTGCTGTATGCGTATCGCTCGCAGACGCCGTCCGTCCCGGAGGTCGGCTTGACCAAGGCACTTCAAGACATCAACTCCGGACAGGTCAAAGCGGTGACCATCGCCAACACGAGGGCGACGTTGGAGTTCCGAGACGTCACGAGAGGCAACGAACAGACGACCCTGCCGCAGCCGGACACGATCCTGGGGCGGGCGATCACCGAGTACAACGCGGCGCACCCCTCGCAGGTGATCGAGCTCAAGTATGTGTCGGACAATCAGCCCGGAAACGTGATTGGATCCATCATCCTGAGTCTGCTGCCGGTCCTCCTCATCGGCGGTTTCTTCTTTTACATGTTGCGAGTGGCACAGAGACGATCGTAAGAGCGGCACATCTCGTGCTCGGCGTCTAACCAATGGCGCGTATCCGTTCCACCCCGCTTCCCGGCGGCGAGACCGTGCCCGTCCTCGGCCAGGGCACGTGGCGCATGGGCGAGGACCCCAGCGAGCGAAAGACCGAAGTCGCCGCGTTGCGCACGGGCATCGACCTCGGCATGACCCTCATCGACACCGCGGAGATGTACGCCGACGGCGGCGCGGAGCGGGTCGTCGGCGAGGCGATCGCCGGCCGGCGCGATCAGGTGTTCGTCGTGACGAAGTTCTATCCCCAGAACGCCACGCGCGAACGCATGGCCGCCGCCTGCGATCGGAGCCTGCGGCGGCTCGACGTCGAGCAGATCGACCTCTACCTCCTGCATTGGCGCGGGGACGTGCCGCTCAAGGAGACGCTCGCCGGTTTCGACGATCTCCTCGAGGCGAAGAAGATCCGCTACGCGGGCGTGAGCAATTTCGATGTCGATGACCTGATGGAGCTCGGGCGACTGAAGGGTGGCCTCGAGCGCATCGTGACGAACGAGGTCCTCTACAACCTCGAGCGCCGCGGCATCGAGTGGGACCTCTTGCCCTGGATGCGCAAGCGGCATCGGCCGATCATCGCGTACTCGCCCGTCGAGGAGGGCCTGCTCGCGCACCCGCATCCAGTCCTGAAGCGCCTCGCCGAGCGACACGACGCCACGCCGGTTCAGATCGCGCTCGCCTGGGTCATCCGCGAAGACGGCGTGATCGCGATCCCGAAGGCCGCCGACCCCAAGCACGTGCGCGAGAACCGCGGCGCCGCCGACATCAAGCTGACCAAGCGCGACCTCGCCGAGCTCGACGAATCCTTCCCCGGTCCCGGAGGGAAGAAGCCGCTCGAGATGCGCTAGAGCCGCGAGAGATACGGGATCTTCGGAGCGATCGCGAAGTTGAGCTGGACGAGGACGATGAAGGCGATGCTCAAGAGCGGGTTGATCAGGCAGAGCAGCGCGCCGAAAGCGTAGAGCGCCTGAGCGAAGATGACGCGCCGCTTGATCACCCTCGACACCGCTGGTCCAGCATCGCTGTCGAGAAGACCGTGGGCTTCCGCGTAGATCCAGGCGATGTACACGATCACGCCGAGAAGGAAGATGTTCGCCCAGTACGCCACGAGGGCGAGGCGGAAAGTGATGAACTCCGCAAGAAGAGACGTTGAGAAGGGCATCAGTGCGACGGCCGCGAGGAACGCGAGGTGGAGCCAGGTGACATCGCGATCGGCGGTGGTGAAGTGGTTGATCTGGACCTGCTGGGCGTTCCAGAAGATCCCGAGGGTCAGAAAGCTCAGCAGATAGGTGACGAGCCGCGGACCGAGCGTGAGCATCGCGTTCCACAGATCCTGCTCCGACCGGATCGGTCCCGGATCGGGTACGTGGATCTCGAAAACGATGAGAGTCATCGCGATCGCGAAGACGCCATCGGAGAGCGCCCCGATCCGGTCAAGGCGGCGCCCCGCGACCTGGTTGTAGGAGCGAACCATCGGCTAGGCGAAGAGCGGCGACATCTCGCGGCGCCGCACCAGATCCTCCATCTCCTCGTCGCTCGGTGCAGGTCCACCGCGGTCCGCCGCGTCGAGGATTTTCGCCAGTAGGTCGATGTCGCTCGCGGTGTTGAGGAAGATCCCTGGACGGCCTAGGACGAACCGCACCGTGACGTCGATGTCGCGCTGTTCGGTGAGCGGTTCGTACCACGTCGTCGGTCGCGGAGGGCGCTCCCCGTGCCACGGCCCGAGCGTGATCGCCTTGATCGTCTGCATGGCGACCCCGCGCTTCTCGCACAGCGCGATGAGAGCCTCGACGTCGCGTGCGTACGCGTCCCCGCGCAGCTGGGTGGAGTTGTACGGGAACAGCACGCTGTCGAAGGGAAAGCGCTCGAGGCTCTCGCGGTGCCGCCGCGCCACCTCGAGACCGTGGCCGGTCACGCCGATGAAGCGCGCGAGCCCGGCGTCGCGTGCCTCGACGGCGGCGCGCAGCGCGCCGTCCTTCCCCATCGCGACGTCCCACTCGCCTTGGTCCACGAGGTTGTGCAGCTGGATGAGATCCACGTGATCGACCCCGAGTCGGCGAAGCGATTCGCGGATCTGGTCGCGCGCCTCGGAATACGTGCGCTTGCCGGTCTTGGTCGCGAGGAAGAACCGATCGCGTCCCTCCCGCGCCAGCCACGGCGCGATGTGCAGCTCGGAGTCGCCGTAGCTCGCCGCCGTGTCAAGGTGGTTCAGTTCGTACCGGAGCACGAGCTCGAGGGCCCGATCGGCCTCGGCTTCGGTGACCCGACCGAGCGCGGCCGCGCCAAGGATGGTGCGGCGGCTCACATGTCCGGTGCTGCCGAATGGAGCGCTCGGTATCACCCGGCAACGATAGTTCGGCGCCTAGAATCGCGCGGCCACGGCACCGGGGAGGAAGAGCATGGCGCTCGCATCGGCACGACCGGCGATGGCCTTCACCTACCGCGAGATCACTCTCCAGGATCGCCTGCGCGAAGTCGCGCGCGAGGTCGGCGACAAGCCCGCGCTCCTCATAGGCGACCGCAGCGTGAGCTTCCGCGAGATCGATCGGCTAAGCGATCAGCTCGCGGCGGCGCTCGCGAAACGAGGCGTGCGTCCCGGAGACCGGGTGACCATCTACATGCCGAACTCCATCGAGTTCGTCATCGCGTTCTACGGAACGCTCAAGATCGGCGGGGTCGTGAATCCGATCAACGTGCAATCGAAAGAGCGCGAGGTCCGCTTCCAGGTCGACGACGCTGGAGCGACCGCTGTGCTGTACCACGCCGCGCTCGCACCGGTCGTGGACGCGGTCCGATCCGATCTGAAGAGCGTGCGCGTGTTCGCGGTAACGGGTGATGCCGCTCCGACCGGCGTCGAGCGCTTCAACGATCTTCTCCTGGCCGATGAACCGGATCTCGGCATCTCGGTCCACATTGGGATGAACGATCTTGCCGCGCTCCCCTATACGAGCGGCACGACCGGATTCCCGAAGGGCGTGATGCTGACGCACGCGAACCTCACCGCGAACCAGCAGCAGTTCTTCGCGGCGGTGCCTGTTCGCCGCGACGACGTCTTCCTGAACGTGCTCCCGTACTTCCATATCTACGCGCTCAATCTCTTGATGACCGGCGCGATCAGTCTTGGTGCGACGCAGGTGATCATGTCCCGCTTCGACATGGTCGAGTACTGCACGCTTGTCGAGCGACACCGTGCGACGGTCTGCTTCATCGTCCCGCCGATCGTCCTTGGCCTCGCGATGAGTCCTGAGGTCGAGAAGCACGACTTCTCGTCGGTGCGCTTCTTCTTCAGCGGCGCGGCGCCGCTCGCGCCCGATCCAGCTCGCCGAATGATGCAGCGCATCGGGAAGCCGATCATCCAGGGCTACGGCCTCACCGAGACCTCGCCCGTCACGCATGCGAATCCGTTCGACGCGCCCGTACTCGAGTCGATCGGGCCTGTGGTGCCGGGCACCGAAGACCGGATCGTCGATCTCGAGACCGGCACGAAGACGCTCCCCAACGGCGAGGTCGGCGAGATCTGCGTCCGCGGTCCGCAGGTGATGAAGGGCTACTGGAACAAGCCGCAGGACACGGCCGACGTCATCCGTGACGGCTGGTTCCACACCGGGGACGTCGGCCGCCGGGACGACAAGGGATACGTGTTCATCGTCGACCGCAAGAAAGAGTTCATCAAGTACAAGGGCTTCGGTGTTGGCCCTGCGGAGGTCGAGGCCGTGCTCTGCGAGCACCCCGCGGTCGCCGACGCCGGCGTCATCGGAAAGCCGGACGAGGAGGCCGGCGAGATCCCGAAGGCCTTCGTGCAGCTGCGCCCGAACGCGCAGGCGACCGCGGACGAGCTCATCGCGTTCGTAAAGGAGCGGATCGCCGACTACAAGCGGGTGCGCGAGGTCGAGTTCATCGAGAAGGTGCCGCGCACCGCGTCGGGGAAAATTCTTCGTCGCGAGCTCGCGGAGCGGGAGCGAGCAAGAAGCAGCTGAGCTTCGTAGGCGCCATCACGGCGCGGGCCGCGAAGGAACTCCTGCGAGGGCCCTCCTCGTGAGATGCCGCACGGCGGCGGCCACCCGCTCCGGCGCCTCGATGCTGGGGAAATGCGTCCGGCCATCGAATCGCTCGACCTGGAACCACCCGCTCTGCGTCGCGAATTCCCGCTGCGCCTGTAGGTACGCCGGGTCGTCGGGAAGCGCGTAGAGATGTATGAACGGAGCCGGCGGCCCGACTTCGGCGAACGCCCGGAGAGGACTCGGCGTCTGTTCGAACGCGAGAGCGATCTCGCGGCCGGCACGCGACCACATGTCGTAGCCCTGTCGCGCCATATGGTCGCGCACGTACCTGCTCGCTTCGAGGTTCCGATG
>VBIZ01000152.1 GCA_005880575.1 Chloroflexota bacterium
GAAACCCTTCCCCACGCGACGAGGAGCGCGTGCGCGCGTGGCTTCGCCGACGGATGCCACTCGCCAACGGCGCGCGGCGCCAGGCCAAGGTGTGTATGTACACGAACACGCCGGACGCCCACTTCATCGTCGACCGCCTGGCCGATCATCCGAACGTGGTCGTCGCGTCCGCGTGCTCGGGCCACGGCTTCAAGTTCTCGAGCGTGATCGGCGAGATCCTCGCGGACCTCGTGCTCAGGGCCGAGACGCGCCATCCGATCGGATTTCTCTCGGCGAAGCGCCTCGTCCGCGGGTAAGCGCGCGCCAAACTCCTAGCGGACACGTAGTACTTCCCGCGTCAGCAATCTGACGACGGGTTACCACCCGTCACGCATGCTTCCACCGATGCGCGCTCCCGCACGCGTTCTGGTCATAGCCGTCGGCTTGGTGATGGCGTCGCTCACCGCGTATGCGCGGTTCGCTCCGCTCGATGCGCCGGAGTCGCGCGGCGTGGTGCCGGGCACGGTCGTCCTCGACGCGCGGGGAAATGTGCTCGAGCGCGACGGGAGCGCCGGCCTGCGGATCCCGACCACGATCGATCGCGTCGCGCCGCGGATGTTGCAGGCAACGATCTCGTCGGAGGATCGCCGCTTCGTTCAACACTTCGGCGTCGATCCCATCGCGATCGGCCGTGCGCTCGCAAGCTCGTCGGCATCCTCGGGCGCGTCGACGATCACGCAGCAGCTCGCGCGGCGCCTTTACCTCGCCGACGACTCGTCGCCGCTCGCCGTGCGCAAGGCGCACGAGGCGCTCATCGCGCTGCAGCTCGAGGCGAACCGCTCGAAGGCGGAGATCCTCCAGCTCTACCTGAACGACGTCTATTACGGCCGCGGCGCGTACGGAGTCGAGGCCGCCGCGCGCGTCTACTTCGGCGTCGGGGCGGCGAACCTCGACCTGGCGCACGCCGCGTATCTCGCCGGCCTTCCGCAGCGCCCATCGGCCTACGACTCCGTCATCGACGCCGCGGCACGCACGCGCCAGAGCTACGTGCTCGGGCGCATGGTCGACGACGGCTGGATCACCCGAACGCAGGCCGATGCTGCCGCGGCCGAGCGCATCGACGTCCTCCCGGCCTCGCTTCCACCGATCGCGCACCAGTTCGTCGCGTTCGCGCAGGCCGAGCTCGCCCGGCTGCGGCCGGACCTCGCCGGGCGCGATGGCCTGATCATCGAAACGACGCTCGACGCAGGTCTGCAGACGGAATCGGAGCGCCTGGTGCGGCTGCGGCTCGAGGCACTGCACGACCGCAAGGCGACCGACGCGGCGCTTGTGGCGATCGAGCCCGGGACCGGTCGGATCATCGCCTGGGTCGGGAGCGCGACCGATGGCGACCCCGCGCACGGCGGCGAGATCGACATGGTGCGGACGCCGCGGCAGCCCGGCTCGGCGCTGAAGCCGCTCCTCTATGCGGCGGCATTCGAGCGCGGATACACGCCGGCGACGCCGCTCCTCGATGTGCCCTCGACGTTCGCGACCGACGAGGGTCCGTACACGCCCGCGAACTTCGACCGCTCATTCCACGGCGTCGTTCCGCTGCGTGTCGCGCTCGCGTCGTCGCTGAACGTGCCGGCGGTGCGCACGCTCGACGCGATCGGCCTCGACGCGATGCTCGAGATCAGCCATCGCTTCGGGCTCACGACCCTCAACAGTGTCGAGAGCTACGGCCTGTCGCTGACGCTCGGCAGCGGCGAGGTGCGGCTCGTGGATCTGACGAACGCGTTCGCCGCCTTCGGCGCGCGCGGCATGCTCGCCGAACCGTTCGCGATCGAGCGCGTGCGCGATGCGACGGGCCGCATCGTCTTCGCGAGAACGCCCGTGGCCGCGCGCCGCGTGCTGAGCGCCGAGCACGCATACCTGGTCACCGACATCCTCAGCGATCCCGACGCGCGCATCCCCGGCTTCGGCGGCGTCACGCCGTTCGAGGTGCCGTTCCCGGCCGCCGTGAAGACGGGGACGAGCACGGGGTTTCGGGACACCTGGACGGTGGGCTTCACGCCGAACATCGCGATCGGCGTCTGGGTCGGGAACGCCGACGGCGCGCCCATGCTCGATCTCGCCGGCGTCGAGGGAGCGGGGCCCATCTGGCGCGACGCGATGATGGCCGCGTCGCTCTCGCGCCCGATGGACCCGTTCGTCCGGCCCGCCGGCATCGTCGAGGCGACGGTCTGCGCTCCGACCGGCCTCCTGCCGGGCCCGGACTGCGCCTCTCCGACGCGCGAGATCTTCGCGGCGGGCACGGTTCCCACGGAGCGCGAGCACTACTACTTCAGGGATCCCGACGGACGCATCTCGATCGACCCGCCCATCGAAGCACGCGACTGGGCGCGCGCGGCGGGGCTCACGCTGCGATCGGACGGCGCGAGTGCATCGCGCGACTCGCTGCGCATCACCGCACCGGTCGCCGGAACGACGATCTACTTCGCTCCCGAGATCTCGTCGTCGCAGCTCCTGCTTCGCGCGGTCGCGGCGCGCGGCATCGGTCAAGTCACTTTCGCCATCGACGGACGTTTCATCGGCGAGGCACCGGGCACGGACCCCTGGGTGCTCTGGCCGCTCGAGCTCGGAGTCCACACGTTACGGGCAAGCGCGCATCTCGCGGACGGCTCCATCACGACGGTTACGTCGGCATTCGAGGTGAAGAGATGAACGCGGCAATGATTCTGGGATGGCTTCGCGCTTTTCGGCCCGCGATCGCGACGGTGGTGATCCTCGGTCTGCTCGCCGGAGTCGTGCAGACGGTCGGGCGTTCGCCAAGCGCATCGGTCGCCGAGCCGCCCGCGTTCACGATCTTTCCCCAGGGCGACGACGTTCCACGCCTCGGGCCGGTCACGGTCACTTTCGTGAAGACGCCGGAGGAGCGCGCGCCAGATCAGCTCTTCCAGGTCTTCCCCGAGACCAAGGGAACCTTCGCGTGGCTCGGCGCGCGCACCGCACTCTTCCAGCCGGACTTCCCCGGGTTCGCGCGCGGATCGACCTATACCGTCAACGTGCCCGCGCGACCCGATGCCGGCCTGCTGAACGCGATCACCAAGAAGTTCACGGTCGCCGGCCAGCTCACGGTGCAACAGGTCATCCCGGGTGACGGCGACACCGAGGTCCCGCTCGCCGCGCAGATCTTCGTGCAGTTCAGCCGCTCGGTCGCGCCTCTCACGACGCTGAGCGCGCAGCGCAGCGATCCGGTCGTGGCTTTCGAGCCCGCGCTTCACGGCACGGGCGAGTGGCTCAACACCTCGATCTACCGCTTCTTGCCGTCGGACCTCGCGCCGGCGACGACCTACCACCTCAAGGTGCCGAAGGGGCTCACCTCAGCCGCAGATGGCGTGCTGCAACAGGACTTCGCCGCCGCCTTCACCACGGTCATGCCCGCGGTCGACTCGATCCAGCCCGACACGAACTGGATCTACTGCGGCCCGTGGCAGCAGGTCGACGTCACCTTCAACCAACCGATGGATCCCGCCGCGCAGGCGGGGTTCCGCATCGAGACCGCGGACACCGGAGCGGTCCCACCCGGCACGCTGAAGTGGAACGAGACGCGGACGGTGCTCTCGTGGAACCCAAGCCAGCGCCTCGGTATCCAGATCCGCTACAAGGTCACGTTGGACAAGGGGTTGAAGGGCGCGCACGGTGGCGTCAGCGCCAATCCGCGAACGTCGACGTTCGTGACGATCGCGGCACCCTCGGTCTCAAACACCACACCCTCCGACGGTGAGAAGAACGCGAACCGCTACGGCATCCGCATCAATTTCGCGACGCCGATGGATCCCACGACGCTCGAGGACAAGGTGCGCGTGTCGAGTTTCACCGCGGCGGACCTCGAGAACAGCATCTACGCGGGCGACACCGGCATCTCGATCAACGTTCCCCTCAAGTCGTCGACGACCTACACGGTGAACCTGCTCCCCGGCGCGACCGATCGCTACGGCCAGGCCATGGGCGGGTACCAGTTCACGTTCACCACGAGCGAGCCGACGCCCTCGGTCTCACTCGCGCTGCCCGGTTACAGCGCGGCCGCTGTGTACTCGTCGTCGGCCGACCCGATCCTCTACTTCCAGGCGACGAACATGCCGACGGTCGACTTCACCCTCTGGCAGCTGAGCCCCGATGACGGACGGCGCCTGATGCACGAGCCGGGCTCGATGCAGGCATTCACACCATCACCCTCGTTGAAGCTCCGCACATGGACCGAGACGGTCCGCGGCCCGAAGGACGAGGTCATCCTCGGTTTCACTTCGCTCTCCGGAGGCAAGGGCGCGCTCCCCAAGGGCTATTACTTCCTCAACACGAGCGGCCAGTACGCGTCGCGCTTCGCGTTCGCGGTCGTCGACACCGTGCTCGTTACGAAGCTATCGAACGACGAGCTCCTCGCCTGGGCAGTCGACCACGACACCGGCGCGCCGCTGCAGGGCGTGAACGTGCGCGGCAACGGTCCCGGGCTCGAGCCAACCGAAATGCGCACGGACGCGAACGGCCTCGCCTCGTTCAAGGTGCCGTTGCCGCTCCTCGGCGTCGGCGGGTACGGCGACCGCCCGTACCTCCTGTGGATCGACGGGGGCGGCCGCAACGCCGTCACGAGCACCCGCTGGCCGAGCATGAGCGCGTACCAGTTCTCGCTTCCCGGCGACTACTACGCGCGCGAGTGGGTCGGACACCTGTACAGCGACCGTCCGATCTACCGCCCCGGCGAGACCGTTCAATGGAAAGGCGTCGTCCGCGCCGACAATGACGCCTCGTACAGCGTTCCGCCCGCCGACGCGACCTTCCAGATCGCGATCATGAACGCACGCGGGCAGCAGGTCCGTCAGGACACCGTGCATCCGAACGAGTTCGGTTCCTTCGCGGGCAGCTTCATCCTTCCGAGCGACGCTCCGACCGGCAGCTACACCGTGAGCATTCTGTTCTCGCGCGGGGGAAATCCGTGGAACGTCGCGGCGAACACATTCCTCGTCGCCGAGTTCCGCACGCCCGAGTTCGAGGTCAGCGTCGCCGCCGGCAAGGACTCCTACGTGAGCGGCGACACGATCGACGCGAAGGCCACGGCGAGCTTCTTCTTCGGCGGTGCGCTGGCCGGCGCCGGACTCGAGTGGTCCGCGCTCGCCGATCCGTACACCCTCCGCGTTTCCGGCTACGAGTACTACTCGTTCAACGACTTCGACTACACCAAGCCGTTCGTGGCGCGCGACGCGCTCCGCGCGAAGGGCACCGCGAAGACCAACGGGAGCGGCGTCGGCAGCTTCGGCATTCCCGCGACGCTCGCGACGTCCGAAGGCGCGCAGCGATTCACGCTGTCAGCGACGGTCACGGATCAGAACGGCCAGGCGGTCGCGGGAAGCACCGCGGTCACCGTGCACCCGGCCGCACTCTACGCGGGCATCCACCCCGCGCAGTACGTCGCGAACGAGGGTGCGAACGCGCGCATCGACCTCGTGACCGTCGACACCGACGGCAAGATCCTCCCCGATCGCGCGGTCACCGTGCGTGTCTACGATCGGCAATGGATCACAACGAAGGAAGTCATCCCGGGCGGCGGCCGCCGCTACCGCAGCGACGCGAAGGACACGCTGCTCGCGACGCTTTCGACGCGGACCAACGCGAAGGGCGAGGGCGCCGTCTTCTACAAGCCCACCAAGTCGGGCACGCTGCGCCTGGTCGCCGAGGTCACCGACGCGAAGGGGCGCACCTCACGCTCGGCGACGTTCCTCTGGGTCTGGGGCACGACGCGCGCGTTCTGGCAGGTGACGAACGACGACGCGGTCAAGCTCATCGCGGACAAGGAGCGCTACGAGGTCGGCGACACCGCCGAGGTCCTGATCCCCGCGCCGTTCCCAGGCGCGCAGGCGCTCATCACGGTCGAGCGCGGCAAGATCAAGACGCGCGAGGTCCGCAAGCTCGCCACGAACAGCGAGCGCATCCGCATCCCGATCACCGATCCATCGGTGCCGAACGTGTTCGTCTCGGTCGTCATGTACTGGCCGCCGACCACCGGCGACCCGATCCCGCGCTACAAGGTCGGCTACGTCGAGCTGCCCGTTTCGACGGCTACGCGCGTGCTCACGGTGAGCGTGCGGCCCGACCGCGATCAGGCGAAGCCCGGCGACACCGTCCACTACGACATCAAGGTCACCGACAAATCCGGCGCGGGCGTGCGCTCCGAGGTATCGCTCGCGGTCGTCGACAAGGCGGTCCTATCGCTTCAGGACGAGCGCGGTCCCGATGGCCTGCGTGCGTTCTGGTTCGAGCGCGGACTCGGCGTGACCACCGGATCCTCGATGGCCGTATCGGTCGATAGATGGAACGACGTCATCGCGGAGGCGCCGAGGCAGGGCAAGGGCGGAAGCGGCCTCGTCGGCCAGCAGGCACGGCAGGACTTCCGGAACACGGCGTACTGGAGCGCTCAGGTGACGACGAAGGCCGACGGCACCGCGAGCGTCGACGTGAAGATGCCCGACAACCTCACGACCTGGCGCATGCAGGTCCGAGCCATCAGCGGCGACACCATGGTCGGCGAGGGGACGAACGAGCTTCTCTCGACGCAGCCGCTTCTGCTGCGGCCCGCGCTGCCGCGCGCGCTGCGCGTGGGCGATACCCTCGAGCTCCGCGCCCTCGTGCGCAACGCGACGAAGAGCGACGCGGCCGTGACCGTGACGCTCAAGGCCGAGGGCGTCACCCTGACCGACGCGCTCGCGAAGACCGTGACGATCCACCCGAGCGAATCGGTCATTGTCGGTTGGCCCGCGAAGGTCGAGGCCGAGGGAACGGCGAAGCTCACATTCACCGCGACCGGTCCGGCGGATCTCTCCGACGCGGTCGTGCAGGAATTGCCGGTGCTCATCGACATGACCCCGGAGACGACAGCGACAGGCGGCATCGTCAACAAGGACGGCCAGCTCGAAGCGATCTACCTGCCGAAGTTCGCGGACACCAAACACGGCTCGCTCTCGGTGTCGGTGCAGTCCGCGCTCACCGGATCCATGGCTGAGGAGCTGCGGTGGCTCGCGCCGACAACTTATGAGGGTGCCGAGTACGTTGCGAGCCGTCTCATCGCGACCATCGCCGTGCGCCGCGCGGAGAAGAGCGCAGGTGTGTCGGGCAACCGCGACGGCCGCATCGCAAGCGACGTGGCCGGCCTCATCGGCCGGCAGCGTCCTGACGGCGGTTGGCCGTGGTGCGATCAGCCGCTCTGCCAGACCGACCCGAACGTGACCGGCTGGGCGCTCATCGCGCTCGGCGAAGCGCAACGCGACGGCATCGCCGTCGACCCGTTCGTCGTCCGCAGCTCGAACTCGTACGTGCTCAGCTACGTGAACCGCCCGAGCGACGTCGCGCATCCGGCGGACATCAACCAGAAGGCCTTCCTGCTCTACGCGCTCGCCACCGCGGGCGGCCGCGACGCCGTGTCGACTCCCGCACGCGCGCTCTTCGAGCAGCAACGCGCCCAGCTCGGCAACTGGGGCCGCGCGTATCTCCTCCTCGCGCTGAGCGAAACGGGCGCCGGGAGCGGCGACGCGCACGTGCGCGCGCTGTTCGACGACCTCGCCGGCGACACGATCCCGAGTGCCAACGGCAACCACTGGGAGGACAGCGCGGAAAAGCGCGGATGGTTCCTCTCGAACACGGCGACGACCGGCCTCGCGACCCTCGCGATCGCGCGCATCCGGCCGGATCACGCGCTCGTTCCGCAGACCGTGCGCTGGCTCGTGATCGGCCGCGGCGCGAACGGTTGGCACACTCCGATCGACCGCGCGATGGGCGTACTTGCGCTCTCGAGCTACGCCGTCGCGACCGGAGAGCTCGCGGGCGATTACAGCTACTCGGTGGAGCTCGACGCGAAGGACATCCTGAGCGGACTCGTGAAGCCCAGCGGCGCGCCGACGACCGCGACGAAGTCCGTTCCGCTCACGGCCTTCAAGCCTGGGACGACGAGCATCCTCGCCTTCACGCGCGACTATCAGAAGCCGGGCCGCCTCTATTACACCCTCGATCTGCGCTACATGACCCCCGCGCAGGGGATCGACGCGCTCAACCGCGGCTTCGCGATCTCGCACCAGTACACGCTCCTCGACAATCCGACGAAGCCCGTGAGTAGCGCGAAGCTCGGAGACACGGTGCGCGTCACGGTGACGGTCATGGTCCAGAGCGACCACAGCTATGTCGTCGTCGAGGATCCGCTGCCGGCGGGCCTCGAACCGGTCGACGCGCGCCTCAAGAACGTCGACCCTGCGCTCAAGGCGCAGCTCGATAACGAGCTCGCACAGGCGGCGCAGAGACAGTTCGGCGGCGGCAACGCGTACTTCGCGCCGTGGTACCGCTGGTACTACAGCCCGTGGCACCAGGTCGACCTGCGCGACAATCGCGCGGTACTCGGAGCTACGTGGCTATCGAAGGGGATCTACGAGTACGTCTACTACGCTCGCGCGACGGCGCCGGGCGACTTCTTCGTCGCGCCGGCGCACGCCGCGG
>VBIZ01000124.1 GCA_005880575.1 Chloroflexota bacterium
AGCTGGTAGCGCGAATCGAACGTGACGAGGAAGTCGCCGTTGCCGAGCGGGAGATCGCGCGGCATCGCCTGGCCTAGCTCAATCTCGGGCTTCGCCCGAGACACGCCGCAGGCGCCCGGACTCGCTCGTCATCGGCAGGGGTAGGGGCCCCTGGGCGCGCCGCTCCTCGCTCGGCCCGGACAACCTAGTTCGTGGCGGGGCGCCTGGTCGCGTTGAGATAGCGCTCCGCGTTCGCGATCACGCTTCCGAGATCGCCTCGCTCCAGAAGGTCGGTGCGAATGAGCGGGCCACCGATGCCGAACCCCACCACCCCGGCGCGGAAGTAGTCGGGGATCTCCTCAAGGTCGATGTTGCCGGTGGCGACCAGCGGGAGGTGGATCAGCGCGCGACGCACGTTCGCGATGAAATCGGGACCTCCGATCGTCGAGACCGGGAACACCTTGATGAAATCGGCGCCGAGCTCGGCGGCTTTGACCATCTCGGTGGGTGTCATCGTCCCGGGCATGCTCATGGCATCGCGCGAGCGGGCGGCTTCGATCATCTCCGGCACGAGCACGGCGCTCACGAGAAAGCGCGCGCCCGCCGAAAGTGCCTGTTCCGCTTGCGCGCCCGACAGGACGGTCCCGGCGCCGACGATCGAACCGCGCTCGCCAAACGAGTCGTCGAGGGCCAGCTCTTCGATTATCTCGAAGGCGTCGGGCACCGTGAGCGTGATCTCCACCAGACGCACGCCCGCCTCGCTCATCGCCCGAGCCGCCTGACGCGCGATCTGCGGGCTGCCCGTCCGAATCACGGCCACGAGTCGATCTTCTCCAAAGATCCGGATCAAATCGCGACGCACGGCGAGCGGCCGCTGAGTGATCGCCATATCCAGACGATGGTACGTGCTGACCGCTTCTTCTTGGAGTCTTGCCGACGCCACCGAAACCCTCTCTACGTGCCGGGGTCCCCCCGGCCTCGGACGCCTCGGCCGGCTCCCCGGCCCGCGGGGGCCCTCGGTGGCGTCGCCCAGCCTGTCCTCATCTCTCGATGAGAAAGACCCTCGCTGGCGCTCCGTCGCCATCAAGAATCTTTAAGGGAGCGCAGACCAGTTCGTAGCTTCCAGGGGAGACAGCCCGCAGATCGAGCGTCTCGATGATCACGATGCCCGCGCGAAGCAGCGTGTTGTGTACGGGATATCCCGCTTTCTCCGGCCCCTGCGGTTCTATGGAGAGATAGTCGATCCCGACGAGCTTCACGCCGTGATCCACGCACCATTTCGCGCCGCTCGCGTTGATTGAGCTGAAGTCACGAGTGAAAGCGGCGATGGGGTTCGACCAGCGAGCGCTGTTTCGCGTCTTGAACAGCAGCCGCTCCGTGTCCTTGGGGATCTTCGCCGTGTCCAGCCAATCTCCCGATACGTGACCCTGTCCCTCGAACTCGAGCACCCGGCATGGTCCGACGAGCGCGTCGAGGGGTAGCTTGTCGACGGTGTTACCGCCCTCGATGAAGTGGAGGGGCGGATCCACATGCGTCCCGGTGTGATCTCCGAACGTGACGATGGAGACGTTGTTCGAATCGCCTCGCGCGATCCTCTTGAGCGGCTCGACCCGTGGCGGCGGCTCGCCGGGCCAGGTCACCATGTCCGGCCGCAGGACCAGCGAGACATCGTGGATCTTCACTCGCGCAGAATAGTCGCGATGACCATCGCAGCGGCCGACGTTGAGCGCATCTTCCGAGACGCGGGGGCGCTGCGCGAAGGGCACTTCATCCTGGCGTCGGGGCGTCACTCGCCTCTCTACCTGGAGAAGTTCCAAGTGCTCCAGCATCCGGCGGAGACGGAACGGCTCTGCGCTGCGATCGCCGCATTGGCCGGGTCGCTCGAGGTGGAGACCGTGGCCGGCCCCACCACCGGCGGCATCATCCTTGCGCACGAGGTCGCGCGGCAGCTCGGCGTGCGCGCGGTCTACGCCGAGCGGCGCGAAGGCGCACCGGGTCGCGAGTTTCGCCGCGGGTTCGCGCTCACGCGTGGCGAGCGAGTCCTTGTCGTCGACGACATCATGACCACGGGCGGCTCAGTTCAAGAGACGATCGAGGCCGTGCGCGCCGCGGGCGGGACGGTCGTGGGAGCGTCGGTCCTCGTTGACCGATCGGGCGGCTCCGCGCGGCTGGACGTCCCCCTTCACGCCCTCTGGGGTCTCGACATTCCGACATACCCCGTCGCGGAGTGTCCGCTCTGCGCGAAAGGAGTCCCCGCAATGCATCCCGGCACCACTCCTGCTCCGGTGAGCGTTTCAAGATGAAGGATCTGTATCGCTTGGTGCGAACGGCGATCTGGCTCGCGTTCTTCGGCGCGATCTATCAGGAGCTCAAAAAGCCCGACGCCGAGCGAACGTGGCACGGCAAGTTAGCGGGCGTCGTGCCCTACGACTTCCGACTGCCGACGTTCGAGCGGCTCCGCGAGGCGTATTGGAATCCTGAGTCCGACGAGATCTTCAGCGAGCGGGTGTTCGGCGTGGGCTGGGCCGTGAATCTCCCGGTGGCCGCACGAAGGGTGGCGGCGCTGGTGGATCAGTACGCCGACGCGAGCCGTTCGCACCGCGGCCCGAAGAAGAAGAGGCCTTCCTCGCGCGAATCTGAATAAACGCTGGGAGCTTTTGCTCCAGAGCATCGTCGGATCCGGCCGGCCCACCCTCGTAGTGGGGTGACCATTCCCAGAGCCCATCCACGGTGAGTCCTGCGCGGACGCAGATGTTGACGAGGTCCGAGGTGCGGTGCGCGTACTCGTACGTGGGCGCGTGGACCTTCACCCGGCCGAAATCCCAGGTCGGGTCGAGGACGGGCACCGGCCGATCGCTGAAGTAGGTCTTCTTCGGGCGCCATCCGGTGCCGGTCCACGACTCGTAGAAGAGGAAGGTCACCGGATGCATCGTCGAGAACACGTACACGCCGCCGCCGGCGAGGACGCGAGTCACCTCGGCGATCACCCGCGCGGGATCGGGGACGAAGACGAGCGAATGCTGGTGGAAGACCACATCGAATTCGCCGCTCCCGAGGGCGCTCAGGTCGCGCATGTCGGTCCGCAAATAGTCGAGCTCGGTCCCCCGGCTCCGAGCCAGACGCCGCACCGTGGCAAGCTGCCGACTCGAGATGTCCACGAGCGTCGTGGCGGCGCCCAGCTCCGCGAAGAGGATCGCGTCCCACCCGCCGCCTCCCGCGAGCGAGAGCACCCGTTTCCCGCCGAGGTCTACGCCGGCGAGCGTGGCATTCGTGATGCGATCCAGAAAGCGCCGCTTCCCTTGTGTTGTGCGCGGCGGTGTGCCCTGGGGGCGGGTGTATGGGATTCCCGCTTTTGCCAGCCGCTCCCACATGCGCTCGTTGTGCGCGGCGACGTCATCGACCGCGACGCGTTTGGGCACGCCGAAATTGTGGCGGCATAGACTCGCTCGCGCTCGTGAAGATCGTGGTCACGCGACCGATCGCGCAGGAAGCGTTGTCGATCCTGCGCTCCGAAGGCGACGTTGCCGTCGGCCCAGACGAGCCCCCCATCCCAACGGCCGACGAGGTCGCGCGGATGATCACCGACGCCGACATCGTCTACACCCTTCCGGCGAATCCGGTGAATGGAGACGCCATTCGCGGCGCGAAGAAGCTGCGCATGATCGCCACGATGGGCACGGGCTACGACAACATCGACGTGTCGGCGGCCAAGGAGCGCGGCATACCCGTGACGTTCGCCCCCGGGATACTCGACGAGACCACCGCCGACGGCGCGTTCGCCCTGCTCCTCGCCACGGCGCGCCGGCTCGGCGAGGCCGAGCGCTTTCTCCGCGCGGGCAAGTACCGCGGCTGGACGCCGTTCATGTTCACGGGACAGGATGTCCACGGCGCGACGCTCGGGATCGTTGGCATGGGCCGGATCGGCCTTGCCGTGGCGCGGCGCGCTCGCGGCTTCGCGATGCAAGTTCTGTATCACGATGCCCGACGCAATCCCGGTGCCGAGCAGGAGCTCGGCGCCGCGTACGTCGGAGACCTCAACGAGCTGCTCGCGCGCAGCGACTTCGTCTCGCTTCACGTGCCGCTCCTCGCCGAGACGCGTCACCTCATGGATGCGGACCGTCTGCGCAAGATGAAGCGCACCGCCATCCTCATCAACACCTCGCGCGGGCCGGTCGTCGACGAGAAAGCCCTCGCGCAGGCTGTGAAGGACGGTGTTATCGCCGGCGCCGGCCTCGATGTGTACGAGCGCGAGCCGGCGGTCGAGCCGGCGCTCCTCGAGCTCGAAAACGTCGTGCTCCTCCCGCACATCGCGTCCGCGTCTGAGAGGACCCGAACCCGCATGGCGGTCCGAGCCGCCGAAAACATCCGCGCGTTCATCTCGGGCAAACCGTTGCTCGACCCGGTGCCCTGATGGCGACGGCGACCGCGACGAGCGTTCCGCCACAGGAACGACTGAGCTTTTCGAGCGACGGCGAGACGATCCAGGCGGATTTGTACGGACGCCTTCCGGCGGCGCGCGCCGCGATCCTCGTCCACGGTCAGAACTGGGACGCGTCGGGGTGGCGTGGCGTCGCACCGCTCTTCGTGGCGCGCGGTGTGCCGGCGCTCGCCCTCAACCTGCGGGGCTACGCCGGGTCCTCCGGAAAAACCAACCGCTACCGGCCGGACAAACCGTGGACGCCGGTCGCCGATCTTCGCGCGGCCAAAGCCGCGCTGCGAGGGCGCGGCGTCAAGGAGATCGCGGTCGTCGGGTCGTCGATGGGTGGTAGCGCTGCGCTCGTCTCGAGCTTCGAAGGAGACGTCGACTGCGTCGTCGCGATCTCGGCGCCGGTCGCGGCGGTCCCGGACGAGCTGTCGAAGAAGATCACCGGCCGCAAGCTCTTCGTGTGCGCCGACCGCGATTCGCTCCGGGCGACGCCGAACGTCCTCGCGTGCTTCAGTGCGGCGAGCGCACCGAAGAAGCTCGTCCTCTTCGGCGGACGCGAGCATTCGCGAGCGATGTTCGCGGCGCCCTACGGAGACGAAGCGCTTGGTGAGATCGTGGAGTTCGTATGCCGGCGCGGGTGAATCCTGACGTCCCCGGCGAGCCGCGCCTGCTCCGCCGGGTGGGAAAGCGGATCCGCGAGCTCCGCGAGGAGAGAGGGCTGACGATGGCCGAGCTCGGTTCGAGCTCGAAAGGCGTGGTCTATTTCCAGCGTCAGTACGTGTGGAAGATGGAGACAGGGCGCGTCGCGCCCTCCCTCTCGGCTCTCGCTCATTTCGCTAAGCGCTTGGAGGTTCCCCTGGCGGACCTGCTCCGGGGCATATAGCGCTCGCTTCTGAGCCTGTCGCTGGCGCGTTGGCACGCCAGATGACACCATCGTTGCTTCATGCAACGGCGGGTAAACAGGCGCGTGCTCGTCATCGAGGATGACAACGACATCCGCAGGTTGATAACGGAGTCGCTTCGCGGCGCGGGGCTCGACGTTGTCGCCGCTATCGACGCCAGCCAGGCTCTCCGAACGGCGCTCGCGCGGAAGCCCGCTGCGGTCGTCCTCGACATCGGGCTGCCCGATTACGACGGCACTCAGTTCATCGCGCGCTGGCGCGAGCGGCGACCGGACGCGGCGGAGGTACCGATCGTGATCGTCAGTGGGCGCGCCGACCGCAGGGAGATCGCGAGCCTCGTGGGCGCCGCGTACGTCTGCGGAAAGCCGTTCATCGTTGACGAGCTCGTCGATCAGGTGGAGCGCGCGGTCCTGAACTAGGCGGTGCGATCGCGCCTTCCGCTCGGCGCGGTGCTCGCGGCGATCCTGCTCGCGTCGTGCGGTGGTCGTCCGGGGGTGGCCGTCAAGATCGCGGGGGCGACCGTCCCGATGGTCCTCGGTAGCACCACCGACCGAACGGGATGCTCGAGTGAGCATGGCGACGCCTTCCCGCAGAGCGTGCCTCTGACGATCGTCAATTCGTCGACACCGGTGAAGCTCACCATCGAGGCCGACCAAGGTGCCACCGAGATTCGCGGGTGGATCTACGACCTCGAGGCGCCATCGCCCTCAGGCGGCCCGAACGAGGAGTTCACCCTTCCCGGCCGCAGCGGAACATATGCGCCGCGCTCCATCATCGCCGCGCGGACGTACCAGGTCGTCTTGAACGTTCGATGGTCGTTCGTCGTCACGGAAGGCGAAGTGACGCATCTCTTCCGACTGAGAACCGGCCCGTGAAATGGGAATCTGTGAGCCGCCCGGGATTCGAACCCGGAACCAAGGGATTAAAAGTCCCCTGCTCTACCGTTGAGCTAGCGGCCCCAATGTTTACCGCAATTGTGGAGCAGGGGATTGCCGTTTGAGTGCGGGGATTGCCAGCGGGGGACTCACGCAGATCGCTTTCCGTAGATGGCGGTGAACGAAGGGCGAACGAGCTTGCGTAGCTCGTCATCGGTGAACTCGCCGGCGTAGCGTTCGGTGACCTTCGGCGACTTGTGGCCGGCGAGCTTCATCGTGGTGTGCAGGTCGTTGCCGTTGCGCAGCCAGTTCGTGATCGCGGTGTTGCGCGCGCGGTGGAGCTTGAAGTCCATTTCCCGAGGGAGCTTTCGCTTGAGCCGGCGGAAGATCGACGCGAAGCCGCCATACGTCAGGCCGTCGCCGTGGTTGTTGAGGAACAGCGCCCCGGGCTGGCGTGACGGCCGCCACTCGTCGATGTACTCGTCGAGCATCGCGACGATCTCGTCGTCCATGACGACGCGCCGGATGCTGGCGTCGGTCTTGGCTGCTCGGTCGCGAACGTAGAGGACCCGCCCGGGTAGATCGACGTCCTCGGGGTATTGGAGGTTCCGTAGCTCGTCCTTGCGCAGGCCGCAGGCAATGGCTACGACGACGATTGTCTCGTCGCGCTCCCCCATGTCGCTGTCACGGGCCGCCTTGCGGATGAGTGGTACATCCTCATCTTGGAATGGGCGGCGTCGGTTGTTCGGCTGCTTGGGGACTTTGAAGCCCGCCAATGGATCGGCAGGGAAGATGCGGGCCTCGACGCACCACTCGGAGAAGATCGCCAGGGCGCGCCCGTCGTGGTGCGCCGTGGTCTTGCGCTTACGTCGCACCAGGGAGTCGATGTAGCGGTTGGCGTTCTCGAGTGTCAGCGCCGCTGGTGTGATGGTCATGAGGATCGGTCGCGCGTCTTTCCGCGACCGCGGCACCTCAAGCCCGTTTTGGCTGCCAGTAAAAACCGCGAAGCGCCAGATTCCCGCGAGGTAGCCGCGCATCGTCGACTCGCGCAGGTCATGACGCGAGCGCTCGAAGCTATCGAGCACGTCGAGAATCGGCGACGAAAGACTACGCGCCATCTCGGACCAGTTCAGATGTAAAGGTTCCATCCTGTCTCCCCATCTCTGGGGACAGGGCGCGCTCCGGCGCGGAGTTTAGGCCGACGATCGATGAATCAATCACGTTGCCTCCCGAGGTCTTCGAAGTTCGCCGAGGAAGGTGCGCACCGCGCGCGCTTGACAGCCCTGCGAGAGTCGCGGCGTGGGGAGCGGATCAGACGGGCCCGGCCGAAAGGCGACCTACGTGCGCGAGGCGCTCGTTGCTGTCGGTGCGCTCGCGCTGTTTCTCCTGGTTACCTACGCCGTCAGCCGCGATCAGACGGTTCTCTGGCTCGCTCTGCTCATCGCGGTCGGATGGTGGGCCAGCCGGCCGCGGATCTGGGGTCGCTAGCCAGGGACTACTGGCCGAACGGGAAGTTTCGGTACTGGGCTTCTGACTCGCGCGTGTACTGCGGACTCGTGCCGAGGAAACGCGTGAGCATCGTTCCGTAGGTCTGCGCGAGGCGGCGGCGCTCCGGATTCTCGACGAGCGCACCTTGGAGGAAGATCGCGCGCTGAATCGTAGTGAGCGCCTTCGCGGTCTCGACCTGTGCTGTGTGATCGGCGATGTTCGGACGGACGCCGCTGCGCACGAGCTGATCGGTACGCAGGTTGTATTGCGCCCGAGCCGCCTCGACGGCCTGCCAGTCCGCAGGTGTACCGATCGGGTGCGCATCGGTGCCGTACGGGACGTGCGAGAGGAACTCATGTACCCGCGGCGCGGCCGTGCGGTACTCCGCGACCGTGATGTATTCCTTTTGGTCGGGGAGTGTCTCCTTCAGCGTGTCGATCGCACGAGTGATCTCGGGCGTGAGCTTCCCGGCACGATCGAGTAGGGCGATCCAGTACGCGCGGTCCTTGAGGGTCTGTTGCGCCTTGAATCCGGCGACGGCCTGGGCGGCGACCATCGCGGGATCCGTTCCGTCGACAACGCCCTTCGCGAAGAACTGCGTCTTGGCCTGGTTATCGGCCTTGGTGAGGGCCGCGTCGAAGAGCTGCTCCTGCTGCTTGACCGTCGCGTTCTGGAACCGCGAGGAGAACACTTCCGCGCCCACGTAGCGGTCACGCATCTGCCCGACGAGCCGGATGTACGCCTGCGCGGATACAGGGTCGAGACGGATCGCGTCGGGCCCGGAGCCGAGTGTCGCTGAGGGAGGCTCGATGACCCCGCCCTTGCGCCAAGCGAGGTCGCGCTGTCCGATCGTCTGCGCCGCGAGCAGGATCGGATTGCGCTGGTAGTTGGGATCGCCCTCCGGTACGCCGACACCGTCGAGGTTCGCGAGTTCGCCCGGCGTCCCGAGATACGGGATGACCGCCGCGAGCCCGGTGTCCGCGCGCGGTGTGCCCGGCGTCATGTTCTGGAACTCGGCGGGACGGAGTGCCGGCGGGTACTGCCGCCAGTACCTCTGCGCAAGAGCTTGCTCGAGTGGAAGGTTCGGATCGAGCGCCGGGGTCGCTGACTCCTGCACGCGTTCCCATGCCTTGAGGCTGCCGGACTGTGGCGTGAAGAGGCCGAGCCAGCGCGTGACGAAGTTCTGCTGGTCGGCGTCGGTTCCCTTGACCACGGCCGAGAGATCCATGAGTGATTCGAGCCAGTGAGCAGAGTCGAGCTCGCCCTTGATGAATGCGTTCCCCGTCGCGCCGATCTTTGAGAGGACCGAGTCGCCTTGATGTGGTTCGGCTTCCAGCCCTGGTCGATCAGGCGGAACTTCTCGTTGTCGTCGTCCGGTCCGTCGCCAGTGATTTCACCAACCGCCGCCTTCTGCGCGAGGACGAGCGTCCCGACCGCACCCATGAACTGGTGCTGCACGACACGTGTCCACTCCTGCGAGGTCACCTTGCCGCCCTTCATGAAAGACTCGGCGCCTTTGAGAGCGAGGCCCACGCCGGGGATGTACTCGCTGCCCTCGCGCGCGATGTTGGTGACGAGGTTCACGAAAGGCGTGATGGTGAAGAGCGCGTCCCCGATGATCGGCTTGTCACGGTACGGGATCCGCGAGGCCGGGTTGGTGTTCGTCCAGGTCCGCGTGTTCGCGTCATTCGTCGCGCGCTCGAGCGCGGCCGCGCCGCCGACGTATTCGGTCGGCCGTGTCATGAACTGCGAGGCGAACTGGTCAGCCGCCGCGCCACGCAGGCCCTGCTTCGACGCGAGGCCGTAGCCCTCTTGGTAGAGAGCCATGTCGCGATAACCGCGCTGGAAGACTGACGTCAGCGCCGAGATCGTCCGCGGAATCGGTGAGCCGAGCGAGAGCACCTCGCCAGCCTGCGCGAAACGCTTGGGGCCGTTGCCAAGCTGGCCAGAGAGCATCTGGTCGATGACTCGCGTCTTGGCTCCAGCGTCCCCGGCGGTCAGCGCGTACTCCCGGTTCTTGAACGCAGCAATCGCGTCCTGGGTGATGCCGCGCCAGAACCCGCCGTACAACGCCTTCACGCTGCCGGGGATCTGTGCGGGAGTCTTCGCTCGCGCGCCCTGTGAGACAGCCTCGAGCGTCGTGTCCACTGTCTTGATGAGATCAGCGCCCGCTTTGATGGCGAGCGTGAAAGGCGAGAGCGCGTTGCTCACGACGTAGTTGCGGAAAACGGCAGACGCCATCTCCGGCGTCGATGGACGCGGCGCCTGCGGAGGCAGCCCGTCCTTTCCGCCGATCGGCGAAGCCGGTCGGCCTCCACCCGGTGGCCCGGGCGGCACCTTCCTCCCGATGAGCTCGGTGATCTCCGCGTCGGTCGCGCCTGCATCGCGCATCGTGCGG
>VBIZ01000211.1 GCA_005880575.1 Chloroflexota bacterium
CGCCCTCACCAACTACGGGAACGGCCACCTCCTCACGAAGCAACAGGCCATCGCCCAGTTCGAGAGCAAGTACTACTCGCCGCCCGGTGCGCCGACCTATGCGTGGCGGGCGTACCGCTCTTCCGACGACACGTTCCTCCTGTGGCTCACCGATCCGCAGGGTCAGAGCTTCATCGGCGATCCGAAGAGCGGCATCGCGGCGGTCAGAGCGGACGACCCGCGCTTCGGACCAAAAGACGACGACGGTCTACCGAAGACGATCGGCGGCTACACGAAGCTCTCGCGCCTCGAGGTCTTCCCGTACCTCAGCACGTTGCAGTCGTTCACGCTGCAAGCGCCTCTGGGCATCCTCCGTATCGTCTCGCTCGACGCGGCGCCGGTCGCGATCGCGAAGTACGCCTACGACCCCGCCCGCGACGTGCTCGTCGACCGGGAGACCGGCACCGAATACCGCAACCTCGACGGCACGTTCACCGCGGCCAACGGCGAGGAGCTCGCGCCGGGCTTCTCTTCCTTCGTGGGCGCCCGCAACTTCATCCGGGCCTTCACCGATCCCGACGTGCGCGGGCCGTTCAGCAGCGTGTTCCTGTGGACCGTCGTGTTCGCGTTCCTGTCGGTCCTGCTCACGTTCGGTCTGGGGCTCGGGCTCGCCCTCATCGTGAACGACCGCGGCCTGCCCTTCGTCGGGACGTTCCGGGCCCTCTCGATCGTGCCGTATGCCGTGCCCGGATTCATCAGCGCGCTGGTCTGGGTCGGTCTCCTGAACCCGTTCTACGGGCAGTTCAACCAGGTGCTGCGCCTCTTGACCGGCGTTTCGCCGGAGTGGTTCAGCGACCCGACTCTCGCGAAGGTCGCGATCCTCCTGGTGAACCTGTGGCTCGGCTATCCGTACATGCTCCTCATCTCGTTGGGAGCGCTGCAGTCGATCTCGGCCGAGCTCTTCGAGGCGGCGTCGATCGACGGCGCGGGCGGCGTCAAGCGCTTCCGCTTCATCACGCTGCCGCTCTTGCTCGTCGCCCTCGGGCCGCTCCTGATCGGGTCGTTCGCCTTCAACTTCAACAACTTCACGCTCATCGACCTCGTCACGCAGGGCGGCCCCCCGATCTCGGGCACGTCGCAGCCCGCCGGGGCGACGGACATCCTCATCTCGTACACGTTCCGCCTCGCGTTCACCGGCGGCCAGGGCGGCCGCGGCGTCGACTACGGCTTTGCGGCCGCGCTCTCGGTGTTCATCTTCCTGATCACGGCAGGGGTCACGGCCCTCAACTTCCGCCTGACGCGGCAGCTGGAGCAGGTCAGTGAGAACCTCTGACACCGCGCACGCCGTGTCGCCGCGGCGTGGCGTTGCGATCGCCTTGCGGCTCATTCTTTTGGGCTTCGTCATCGTGTACGCGTTCTTCCCGATCGCCTGGGTCGCGAGCGCCGCGCTGAACCCGGCGAACACGCTCATCAATCAGAGCCTCATACCGCCGAACGCGACCCTCGACAACTTCCGGCGGCTGTTCGACGAGAGCATGGCAACGGAAGTGCATCCGTTCCGTCCCTTCGCTCTGTGGATCTGGAATTCGATCAAGGTCTCGACGATCAGCTCGGTGATCATCGTCGGGCTGACCGCGCTCGCGGCGTACTCGTTCTCGCGCTTCCGGTACCGCTACCGCCGGCAAGCGCTCCTCACGATCCTGCTCGTGCAGCTCTTCCCGAATCTTCTCGCGATCGTCTCGCTGTTCCTGCTCCTTCAGCTCCTCGGCAGCGTGGTCCCGTGGCTGGGGCTCAACACTCATGGCGGGCTCATCGCGATCTACGCCGGCGGAGCGCTCGGCTTCAACACCTGGTTGATGAAGGGCTACTTCGACACGATCCCGCGATCGCTTGACGAGTCGGCCCTGGTCGACGGCGCCACGAGACTGCAGATCTTTCGATATATCCTCGTGCCCCTCATTCGGCCGATCCTCGTCGTCATCGGGCTTCTGACCTTCATCGGTACCTACTCCGACTTCATCCTGGCGCGCACGCTCCTGAAGAGCGCCGACGAGTACACGTTCGCCGTCGGCCTGACATTCTTCATTCGCGGTCAGTACCAAAGCGAGTGGGGCGCGTTCGCGGCGGCGGCGCTCATCGGAGCCCTTCCGATCGTCATCCTGTTCTTCTTCCTGCAGCGCCAGCTCATCGGCGGCCTGACCGCCGGTGCGGTGAAGGGCTAACGACACTGCAGAAGGCCGCGGTGCACCACCGCTCGCACGCGCCGTTCGTCCAGGCTCTCGGTGGGGAGCACTTCTACATCCGCCTCGTCGCGGCGGCGGGAGACCTCGCGCGCGCGACCTGCCGCTACGCCGACACGCCGCACCAGGGGCCCGACCTGAGCATCGCCCTCGAAAAGGAGGGCACCGACGGCATCCGGGATTGGTGGAGCGCGACGGTGCACATGCCGAGCCGCCGGCTCCGCTACGAGTTCGAGCTCGAGTTCGCCGACGGAACGCGGTCGCCCTTCTCGGAGCGTGGCTTCACGCGCGCCGCCGAGAAGTACCACAGCGGGTATTTCCACTACCCGTACAACCAGCCCGTCGACCGCTTCACGCTCCCGTCCTGGCTTCCGGGCACGACCTTCTACGAGATCTTCCCCGAGCGTTTCCACAATGGCGCCTCACCGGGCTCGGCGTCGGCGGTCTCTGGCTGACCCCGGTCTTCACCGCGCCGACGAACCACAAGTACGACCCATCGGACTACTACGCGATCGATCCCGCGTTCGGCACGGCCGAGGATCTGAAGTCGCTCGTCGCCGAATGCCATGCCGGCGGCATCCGCCTGCTGCTGGACGGCGTCTTCAACCACTCAGGCAGCGAGTGGTTCGCGTTCCGCGACGTGCGCGAGAAGGGCGAGGCGAGTCCGTACAAGACATGGTTCTTCAAGCTCGAGGGCTTTCCGGTCGACCTGCGGAAGGTGAACTACGAGACCTTCGCGAACCGGCTGCCGAACCACCCCAAGCTCAACACGACCGATCCCGCGTGCATGGAGTACTTCCTCGGCGTGGGGGAGCACTGGGTACGCGAGGCGAAGATCGACGGGTGGCGCCTCGATGTCGCGAATGAAGTGGATCACCGCTTCTGGCGCGCCTTCCGTGAGCGCATCAAAGCCGCGGACCCGAACGCGTTCATCCTCGGCGAGATCTGGCACGACGCGTCGCAGTGGCTGGACGGGGACGAGTTCGACTCCGTTCAGCACTATCCGTGGCGCGACGCGGCGGTGCGCTTCCTGCGCGGCGACCTCGCGCCCTCGGAGTTCGCGACCGCGACCGTCGGCCTGCGCCACGCGTATCAGCTCGCGGCGAACCCCGGCCTGCTCCACCTTCTCGGGACCCATGACGTCACGCGGGTGCGCACCGAGCTCGGCGGAAGCTCCGCGAAGTCCGCGCAGGCGGCGGCGCTCCTCCTCACCGCGGGTGGCGTCCCGCTCATCTATTACGGCGACGAGATCGGCATGGAAGGCGGGGACGATTTCGATGCGCGCCGTTGCATGGAGTGGGACGAGAGCAAGTGGGATCGAAAGATCCTGAGCGCGCATCGCAGGCTGGTGCGGGCGCGGCGCGAGCGGCCGTGGCTCGCGTGGGGGAGCTTCGAGGATGTCGTCGTCGACGACGACCGCGGGCTCT
>VBIZ01000212.1 GCA_005880575.1 Chloroflexota bacterium
TGAACACGGGCGACACGCGCGCCGAGGTCTCCATCCCACTCGGCAGCCGCGCGCCGCGGCGACTCGTCGACCTGTTGAGCGGCGAGGGCGTGAGCGTCGAGCGCGGCGAGGCGCATCTCGTGCTCGGCCCCGGCGACGCGGTCGTCCTCAGCTAGGAATACCCGATGATCCGCGTCCTGCTCGCGGCCATCGTAGTCGTCGCCGCGTGCGCGCCCGCGTCGGTACCCCAGGCGCGCGATTGGCGCGACGAGACGATGTACTTCGTGATGACGGATCGCTTCAAGAACGGCGATCCGAAGAACGACGGTGATGCCGTCGCCGGCAAGGCGGACTGGTGGCAGGGCGGCGATCTCCAGGGTGTGATCGACGAGCTCCCGTACATCAAGGGGCTCGGCATGACGGCGATCTGGATCACGCCGATCACCGAACAGACCCGCGGCGGATACCACGGCTACTGGACGAAGGACTT
>VBIZ01000110.1 GCA_005880575.1 Chloroflexota bacterium
TGCCGAGGTCGACGCGCTTCTCGTTCTCCTCGAGTCGCTCGCGGTTCCGCGTCATCTGCGCCTTGTACGCGTCGTACGTCATGCCCTGATCGAAGCGGCTGCGGTCGATGGTCATTGAAGCGGCCTCCCGGTCTGCCGATGATGGCATCACCAGCGACAACGCGTCCGGCCGTCAGCTGATTCCGTTAGCCGCTCTTTCTCGCCCTCGCGCCTTTACGCCCCGCCGCGGACATGTCGCGCTCCGCGCGCGCCCGCTCGCTCGGCGGCTTGGCCTCCTTGGTCTCGCCCTTCGCGGTCCGCGTCTGATTCACGGTCGCGGCGGCGATCCGCTCCGCGGTGTCCTCCGATCGGCCGCGCTTTCGCAAGTTTGACTTGATGTGGTCGTACTGGCGCTCGCGTTTGTCGCTCCAAGCCTGCTGTGGCATCGCGGTCACCTCCAGGACCGGCGCGTGCAAGCGGCGTGCGCGATTAGCCGCCGAATTGTCGCGGGTCGAGCGTCAGAAGATCGGCGATGCGGTCGATCCCAACGTCCGGCGGCGGTCCGGGCTCTGGTTCGGTGGCGTAGTGACCCTGACGGACGTGGATCGTGGTCGCCCGCGCTCCGAGCGCCGCCTTGGTTCGGGCAAGGAGCGAGGCCTTGTCGTCAACGTGGACGTAGTGGCGCGCCGGGAAGCGGCGCTCGACCTCGGCCAGGTGATCCTCCTTGTGTTCGTAGACGAGAACGTTGCCGCGCGTGGCGAGGAGCAGTCCGGCGCGCGCGATCTTTGCCGGCTGATAGATGCGGTCGCCGTCCGAGACGATCGCGACTTCTCCGAGCGTCCAGAGCCTCGCGATCACGTCGATCGCGCGCGGATACAGGTATCGCGCGAAGGGCACGTCCAGGACCGCGCGATCGACATCTTCGGTCCGCGGCTCGTTCGGGAAGGCGCGGCGGAACCGACGAAGCGTCTCCGGGAAGTCCACGACGCCCGCCTGCTCGCGCACCTCTTCGTAGAGCGACCAGAAGCGCGATGCGCGGTCCGCGGATACGAGACTTTCGATCTCGCGCCGGATGTCCCGCTTCACGTGGTCGTTGTCGACGAGGGTGTTGTCGACGTCGAGAAGGAAAACGGCCACCCTTTGGAGTCTGCCACGGGCGCGGGATCCGCTGATCCGCTTTTCGTGCCTACGGACCGCTCGGGCTGGCCTTGCGTCGGCGGAAGAAATAGGCTCATCCGCTGTCGGGGAGGTTGAGGAATGGCGATCATTCAGGAAACGAAGACCGAAACGAAGGATTGGGTCGTGGTCGCACGTTCGCTCGCGACCGAATTCGCGACCCGAGCGGCCGAGCACGACGCGAGCGACAGGTTCGTCGCCGAGAACTATCAAGCGCTCCGCGACGCGAAGATCTTCTCGGCTCCGGTGCCCGCGGAGCTCGGCGGTGGTGGCGCGGGCTTCGCGACACACTGCGAGATCATTCGCGAGATCGGGCGCGGCTGCGCCTCGACCGCGCTCTCCTACTCCATGCACTCACACCTGATCCAGGCGCTGCTCTGGCGTTGGCGTCACGGCGCCACGCCACCGGCGGAGCCGCTGCTCCGGCGAATCGCCGCGGAAGAGCTCATCCTCGTCTCGAGCGGCGGATCGGACTGGCTCGAAGGGTCGGGCACGCTCACCAAGAAGAACGGCAGCTACGTGTTCAATGCGCGGAAGATCTTCGGGAGCGGATCGCCTTCCGGTGACCTGCTGCTCACGACGGGTATCTACGACGACCCGCAGAACGGACCGACCGTCCTGCACTTCGGCGTGGACATGCGGAACCCCGGCGTCAAGGTGCTCGACAACTGGCGGACGATGGGCATGCGCGGCACGGGATCGAACGACATCGTGATCGAGAACGTCGAGGTCCAGGACGCAGCTGTCTCCACACGGCGGCCCAAGGGCAAGTGGCATCGCTTCTTCGACGTCAACTCTCCGATCATCTGGCCGCTCATCACCGCCGCGTACCTCGGCGTGGCCGAGTCGGCGCGCGATCTCGCGATCGCGCAGGTCCAGAAGAAGCGCGACGACCCGATCGTCCAGCAGCTCGTCGGCGAGATGGACACCGAGCTCGCCAACGCCCGCATGGCGTGGGAGCAGCTCGTCGCCGCCGGTGCCGCCGATGTCGAGCCGAGCGTCGCGCGGTCGAACGAGGTCTACAAACGCAGGACCATCCTGGGGCGCGCCGTACTGCGGTCGGTGTATCTCGCGATGGAAGCGACCGGCGGCGGTTCGTTCTTCCGAAGCGTCGGGCTGGAGCGGGCCTTCCGCGACATCCAGGGGATCCGCTTCCATCCCATGCTGGAGCGCCGGCAGTACCTCTTCAGCGGGCGCATCGCGCTGGGGCTCGATCCCGTCTAGAGAACCCGGAAGCGCTTCTCGAAGAGGTAGACCTCGCCCGACCACGGCCTGCGATATCCCGCGGAACGCGCGGCTTGCCGTTCGTGGGAGCTCGAGACGAACAACGACACGTCCGCGAGCCCACGGCGAGAAGCCTCCGAGCGGAGGGCGCGCAGCAGATCGGCGAGCGGCCCCGGTCGACCGCCGACCGCCGCGACCATAAGCGTCCCGTCGTAGGGATCGCCGAGGACGGCGGCTGCGCCCACCGCTTTGTCGGAGACGAGCACGCGGGATCTCGCGATCGCCGATCGCACATCGCGTGACGTGATCTCGCGCCATTCCCAGCCATGGCCGAGCTGCAGCAGCGGCCCCACGCGGCGCACGACCGCACGCGCCTGCACACCTGATGCGCGGAGTGTCGACGCACCCGGTTTGGCGGCCGCGGCGCGCCGCGAGAGGACGCCGATCCGCTTGAACCCGAAGTGCTTCGCGGCCCGATGGATCGGCGTGTTGTCCGATGCAGTCGAGAAACGGAGCACGCGGAATCCGCGGTCGCGCGCGTACGCGATGCGGTGCGCGATGAGCGCGGTCGCGACCCCTCTTCGTCGCCAGCGCGGCGCGACCCGACCGCCCTCCAGCCAGGCCTCCGTCCGCGAGGTCACGGTGAGCTTCCCCATTCCGACCAGTCGCCCCCCGGACTCCGCCACGAAGAACGGCCCGGTTCGATGCGTCACCCAGCCGTCGAACACATCCGGTATGCGGTCCTGGCCGCCCCACACCGTGCGCACGGCCGAAAGGACGTCCCGTTTATCGGAGGGTCGCGCGCGGCGGATCAAAAGATCCATCGCGCCATGCTGCCCTACAGGGAGCTAGCGGGCCTCTGAGGGAACCACGGTCGTTCGGCGGAGCTCGCCGAAGCGGACGTAGCCGACCTCGACGGATCGCCCGATCTGGTCCGCCGCAAGAGTCCGTTGCAGCTCCGACAGCGTCGCGATCGGCGCGCCATCGAGGCTCACGATGAGGTCGCGGACTTCGAGCCCGGCGCGCTGCGCGGGCCCGCCCGCAACAACTTCGAGCACGCGAATGCCCGACGTGTTGGTGATCCCGAGCTCGTTCGCGAGCTGCCGGCCGATGGCCGTCGCCGCCCCGCCGATGCCGAGGTAGGCGCGCCGTACGCGACCGTCGCGGATGAGCATGCCCGCCACCATGCGGGCGGTCGCCGCGGGGATCGCGAAGCAGATGCCCTGCGCGGTCGGGATGATCGCGGTGTTGATCCCGACGACCTTGGCGTGCGTGTCCACCAGCGGTCCGCCCGAGTTCCCGGGGTTCAGCGCGGCGTCGGTCTGGATGACGTTCTCGATGAGCCGGCCATCCCGAGCCGAGAGCGACCGCCCAAGCGCGCTCACGACGCCAGTGGTCACGGTGGAGTGAAAGCCGAGTGGATCCCCGATCGCGATGACGAGCTGCCCGACCCGAAGCGACTCCGTGTCGGCGAGCTCCGCCGCGGGAAGGCCCGAGCCGAGGATCCGGATGACCGCGAGGTCCGTCGCGTGGTCGCTGCCGACCACCGCGGCCGTCAGCTCCGCTCCGTTGTCCAGCGTGACCGCGACCTCGCGGGCCCCGTCGACGACGTGCGCGTTCGTCAGGGCGTAGCCGTCGGGCGCGACGATCACGCCGCTACCGCCGCTCCGGCCGCGGCGGACGTTGACGACGCTCGGCGACACGCGCTCCACCACCGAGATGACCGCCTGCGAGTACGCGTCGAGTAGCGCGCTCGCAGGATCGGCTTCGGTTCGGAGCGCGTCGCGGACTTCGGTCGCCATCAGTTGAGCGGCCCCTGCGACCGGACGTCTCCCACCTTCGAGAGTGCGTCCTTGAGCTCGTTGATCCACGAGGACTCGTTCTTCGCGACGAGGCGCACGCACCACGCGAGCGCGTGCGAGCGGCTGCGCGCGACGCCCGAGCGGACGAGCGTGTCGAGCACCTCGCGCTCCGGGAGTCGGAGGCGGGTCATGACCGGGACGGCCATGTGCGTGAAGAGCGCGGTCTGGTCACCGACCTTCGCGCCCCAGGCCAGGTTCTTGCCGAACCGCTGGCGAGCCTCGTCGGCGATCTTGACGCGCTCATCGCGGGTGCCCTCGCGGAATCGCTGTATCGCGCCTTCGCGCGCCGCCTTGACGGCGTCCGGCCCGCCCGACGCCTGTGCGTCGGGAAGCGTGCCGATCACCCAGATCTCGTCCTCGTCCATCCGGACTTCGGGCGAGCCTGAAAACCACTCCTTGGGAAGCCGGCCGGTGAGCCAGCCCTTGACCTCTTCTGTCGTTGCCACGTCAGCCTCCTGCTTTCGCTATCAGAAAATATGTAATACCGCTTGCTGCGTAAGTCAAGAGGTGAGACATCGGGCGGGAGCGGGCCGAGCCGGCGGACGGTGGCTTAGTTCGGTCGGTCGGTCGAGGAGGTGTGCCGCCAGCGATAGCCCTTGCCGGGGATCGTCTCGATGAACTTCGACGAGGGCCAGGTGTCTCCGAGCTTCACGCGCAGGTCGCGGATGTGGCTGTCGACGGCGTTGCTCTCGATGTCGACCACCCCGTCCCAGATGCTGCTGATGATGTCGTTCCGATCGACGACGTTCCCGGCGTTTGCCGCGAGGAGATAAAGGAGATTCGATTCAGTCAGCGTCAGGGAAATCGGTTCCCGATCGGCAATGTGCAAACGCTCCTCGATCAGATCGATCTCGACGGAATCGACGCGAAGCCGTGGTGTGAGCGCCACCTCAACACCATGGGTCCGCCGCATCACCGCGTAGAGACGGGCGATGATCTCGCTCAGCAGAAAGGGAATGCGCAGGATGTCGTCTGCGCCCTGCTCGAAGGCGCGGAGCTTCAGAGCGGTGTCCCGGCGGCGGGTGAACACGAGCGTCGGCACTCGGACAGTGGGGCTCGACTGAGTCAGCGCGAGAAACTCGGGATGTAGGTCGAGGTCAACCAGAACCGCGTGCGGCCGCCACTCGGGCAGAAGACGCAAGAACTCGCCGCGCTCCGTCGTCACGCGGCCCTCGTAGCGGCCGTGTCGGAGCAGAAGCGCCAGAACGCTGGCGAGCGGGTCGTCCATGACGACCAGGACTCGCGGCGCGAAAGATGGCTGGTTCGCCGGTGCCATGACATCTCCCGATCGCTCCACGCGATGGGGCATTCATGGCGATGGCTCGCGCAGTCAGGCCATAATGAATGGGGTCCGTGGGTGGCCCCGCATTACAGACCGTAACACCCGCTGCAAGGGTGGGCCACCGGGTCAGCCGAGACCGCGAATGACCCTCGCGACGGCCTTTAGATCGGCGACGAACAGCTTCATCTCACGCTCGCGAGCCGCGTCGTCCGGCGCTCGCAGGATCGACGAGGGGTGGACGGTCGCCATCATGTGGGGTGCGAGCGGCGACGGGATCAGCTTCCCGCGCTGCTGGGTCACCTTGAAGGACGGCGCGATGAGCGCCTGCGCCGCGGTCGCTCCGAGGCACACCACGACCTGTGGTTTGAGGATCCCGATCTCCGCGTCGAGCCAGAGCCTGCACGCCGCGATCTCGCTCCGGTTCGGCTTTTCGTGCAGACGCCGCTTGCCGGCCGGGCGCCACTTGAAGTGCTTCACCGCGTTGGTCAGGTACACGGTGTCGCGGTCGATCCCCGCGGCCGCGAGCGCCTCATCGAGCACGCGCCCGGCGGGGCCGACGAACGGCTTGCCGGCGATGTCCTCCTTGTCACCCGGCTGCTCGCCGACGAAGACGACCTTCGCGGTCCGACGGCCCTCGCCGAACACCGTTTGAGTGGCGTTTTTCCAGAGGTCGCACGCCTGGCAATGCGCCGCCGCGTCGCGCCAGGCGGAGAGGCTCTTCGTCTCCGGCAGGTCGGGATACCGGTGCCCGGGCTCGGGCGCAGGTTTCGGCGGCTCTGGCTCGGGCACGTTGGTCAAACGGAGCAAGCCTCGGGCCGACCTTGCATGGGCTACAAGCGCCGGTAGGCTCGAGCCGTTGAACGTCGCGATGTGGCTGCGCGCGCTGCAGGTCATCCCGCGGATCACGCCCGCCGAATGGGGGCGGCTGGATCTTGTGTCGCGCTGGCTCATCGCGTCACGCGGCGCGGTCCTGGTCATCACGTTCATCTCCGCGGGCATCGCGGGCCTGCTCGCCATCCGCGACGGCGGGTTCGACCTCGGGACCTGGCTGCTCGTCGCGGCCGGCCTGCTGCTCGCGCACGCCACGAACAACCTGATCAACGACCTCACCGATCACGCCAGGGGCGTGGACCGCGACAACTATTTCCGCGCTCAGTACGGCCCGCATCCGCTGGAGCACGGACTCATGAGCCGGCGCGAGCTCGTGACGTACGCTGCCCTCACCGGGCTCGTCGCGCTTCTCATCGGCGCGTATCTCGTCGTCATGCGGGGACCGCTGACGCTGCCACTGCTCGCGGCAGGCGCATTCTTCGTGCTCTTCTACACGTACCCGCTCAAGTACATCGGGCTGGGCGAGATCGCCGTGCTCCTCGTGTGGGGGCCGCTCATGATCGCCGGCGCGTACTACGTGATCACGGGACGCGTCGACGGCAATGTCGCCCTGGCGGGCCTGCCGTACGCCCTTGGCGCGACCACGGTGATTTTCGGTAAGCACATCGACAAGATCGACGACGACCGCGTCAAAGGAATACACACGCTGCCGGTGATCGTCGGCGAGCGACCCGCGCGCGCGATCGTCGCCGCGATGTTCGTGCTCCAGTACGCGCTCGTGATCTATCTGGTGCTGACCGGCTTCTTCACTCCGGTGCTGCTCGTCGTGCTCCTCGCCCTGCCCAAGCTGCGCGACGCGCTCGCCATCTACCGCGCTCCGAAGCCGAAGACGCGGCCGGCCGCCTACCCGGCCGACACGTGGCCGCTCTACTACGTCGCGTACGCCTTCGCTCACAACCGCCGCTACGGGCTGCTCTTCCTCATCGGTCTCGTGACGGACGTCGTGGTGCGCGCGCTGCTTCGCGTGGCCTAGCCGCGGCGGTCGGAGGGCCCGTGCGCCCGGCGCCGGTGCTGCTGACGGTCGTGGCGCTCGTCGCGATCGGCACGGTCGAGGCGCTGGTGAGCAACGCGCAGCTCGCGGAGCTCCCCGGTCGAGGCCGCCCGGCCCTCACCGGCAGTGGCGCCACTCTGTCGCTCGTCGGCATCGCCCTGTCGGCCGCGGCCTACGCGGCGCTCGGCGTCGTGTTCGCGTGGGACGACGTATCGGAAAAGGCGGTGCTCCCTGCCGGCATGGCGGTCGGCCTGGGAGCGGGAGTGGTGGGTGGCGCGATACGCGCGTACCTGATCCGTGGATATCTCGGGGACGTCCTGGCGGGCTACGGGCTCGGCGATCTCCTGGTCGTGACGCTGGCGGTCTTCGTCGCTCTGTCGGTGGCGGTCAGCGTCGCCGCGGGTGCGAGCCTTACCTGGCTGGGCTTCCGGGCTGGTCGTCGTGTTCGGAGGCCGCGACCTCCGCGCTGATGCGCTCGAGTACGCGTTCTTCGGCGAGCGCCACGAATCCGGCGACGATCTCCGGATCGAAACGCTCACCCGCCCCGGCCTCGATCGCTTTGAGTCCGGCCTCCGCCGACCACGCCTCCTTGTAGGGGCGCTTTGAGGTGAGCGCGTCGAAGACGTCCGCGACCGAGACGATCCTCGCCGCGAGCGAGATCTGGTCGCCCTTCTTGCCGTCCGGGTAGCCCTTCCCGTCCCAGCGTTCGTGATGCTCGCGGGCGATGGCGCGGGCCGTCTCGAAGAACCGCGCGGTGCCGAGCATCCGCTCGCCATCGATGCAGTGCTGCTTTATCACGCTGAACTCGGCATCCGACAGGTGATGCTCGCTCTGGAGGATGTGGTCGGGCGTGTGGATCTTGCCAACGTCGTGCATGACGCTGGAATAGCCGAATTCCTCGACGAGGTCTTCCGGCAGACCGAGGCGCACCGCGATCGCCTCAACGTACCGGCGAACGCGCTGCAGGTGCGTTCCCGTGGTCCGGTCCTTGATGGTGGCGGCGAGCACCAGGTGGCTGATGCCCTGCAGACCGGTACGCCGCAGCTCCTCGCTCGCGATCCGCTCCTGCTCCAGCGCGCGCTCCAGCTCCTGCCGGCGCTCGCGCTCGCTGCGGAGCATCGCCGCGAGATCCTCGGCGTAGCGCGTCGCCTGCTTTTCCATGAGCGTCATCTGCTTGAGCTGCGTTTCGAAATCTTTGCGGACGCCCTGCTCGCGCTCGTAGACCTTCGCGAAGTCGAGCGCCATGCGCATGGCCTGCGAGTTCGCCATGTCCGCGACGCGAACGGCCTGGTGCAACAGCTGGCGGAAGACGTCCCCGCCTTGAGCCTGCGGAACGTCCGGGTCGCGCGGCGACACGTCGACGGTCTCGACCATGTCCTTGGTGTCGTCGTTGCTCATACGGTCCGGCTCAGCTGTGCGCCAGGATCCCGCGGATCGTGTCGATGAGCTCGAGCGGTCCGAACGGCTTTGTCAGGTACTGCGTCGCGCCGGCCGCGAACCCGATCGCACGGTCGCTGTCGCTCTCGTGCGCGGTCAGCATGACGACGGGGATGTCCTTCGTCGTTTCGTCGGCCTTGATCTGGCGGCACACGTCGAAGCCGTTCGGTCCGGGGCCCATGTCGACGTCCAGGAGGACGAGGTCGGGCTTCTCCGACCGGACCATCTGCAGAGCCTCGTTCCCGTTCTTCGCCTCGACGATCGTCCACCCCTGCGTGGACAACGTGATGCGGACCATCTGACGGATGGGCACGAGATCGTCGGCCACGAGTAGCTTCGCCATTTGAGCCTCCGATGCTAGCGGTGGGTCATAGTCCGTCACCCACCCGAATGGATGGAGTTATGACCGTTCGGGGGTAGGACCGGATCCCCCGCGCGGGGGACCGACGCGGTCGCGGGTCCAGGATTCGAGGGTCACGAGCCCGAGACGCGCGGCTTCTGCGACCGCCTCGAGGCGGGAATGAGCGCCGAGCTTGCGCAGGACCGCCTGCACGTGGGCCCGGAGCGTCGCGGTCGATATGCCGAGCGATTCGGCCGCGGCGGTCGTGCTCGTGCCGCTCGCGAGGAGCCGGAGCACCTCGAGCTCCCGGCTGGTGAGCGGCTCGATGATCTTTCGGGACGCCGCGCTCTCGAGCAGCAGCCGCTGCAGCTCGCTTGGCGCGAAAAGGATCTCGCCCGATGCCGCCGACCGGACGCTCTCGACCACCTCGGTGAGGCCCCGCCCCTTCGTCATGTGACCGACCGCGCCCGAGCGGGCAACGTCGTTGAGCGTCACGGCCGACGGATCGGCGGTCAGGACGAGCACCGACGTGTCGGGAAGCGAGCTGCGCACGGCGCGCGCAAGGTCGGCACCGGTGCCATCGGGGAGGTGATAGTCGGCGATGACGACATCGGGACGGTGCTCGTTGAGCGCGACGATCGCCGACTTGACGTCGTGCACGACCGCGAGCACCTCGATGCCGTCGGCGGCGCGCAGCGCGACGCGCATCAGCTCGGCGAACAGCCGCTCGTCATCGACGATGACGACGCGGATGGTCTTGTTGTTTTCCATCAGCGGTTCCCTCCTGCGCGGACCTGGGTCGCCAGCGCGGCGACGACGGCTGCGTCGAGCTCGCCGCGCGCGACGGCACTCTGCAGGATGCGAACGGCCTCCGCCTCCGAGACGGCCGGACGGTCCGGCCGGTCGGCGAGGAGAGCTTCGAATCGGTCGGCGACGCTCACGATCCGCACCTCCAGGGGGATCTGCTCGGCGCGGAGCCCGTCCGGGTACCCCGTTCCGTCGAGCCGTTCGTGATGGTGGCGCACGATCGGCAGAAGCCCTGAAAGGCGCTTGAACCCGGCGAGGATCTCTTCGCCGAGGATGGGGTGGCGCTCCAGCGTGGCACGCTCCTCGGGCGTGAGCTCGCCCTGCTTCGCGAGGATCGCGGCGGGAAGCCGCGCGTTGCCGACATCACGGAGCAGCGATCCCAAGCGGATGGTCATGCGGGTCGAATCGTCGAGACCGAGCGCGCGCCCGATCTGCACGGCGCGCGACGCCACGCGCTCTCCGTGACCGGCGCCGGGCCGGTCGTGCGAGCCGATCGCCGAGGCGAGGACGATGAGCGCCTCGGCCGCGGCTTGAAGATCGTGGTCGAGGCTCCGCTCGCGGACGAGTAGGTCCACGATGCGCGGAAGCTGCGCGTCGATCGGAATGACTTCGTTCCCGTCGTTGCCGGCGTGTCCCGGGCTCACGCGGATCACGGCGAGATCCTCGGGGATGTCGGCCGGGACCGCCGCGTTCCCCTCGACGATCACGACGTCCGGGGTTTCGTCCGCCTCCGCGAGATCGAAACGCGAGCCGAGGAGCTGCTCCACGTGCTCGCGCAGTGCGGGATCGGCGATCGCGACGCGCGCCACGAGGCGCTCGCCGGGAGCGCGCTCGATAGGGCGACCGAGACGCGGGACCCGCGGGTTGCGCGCCTGACCGAGGACCGCGTCGATGCGCGCGAGCAGCTCCGCCGCCTGGAACGGCTTGGTGATGTAGTCCGCCGCGCCGCAGGACAGGCCGCGGACCTTGTCGACGACCTCGCCGCGCGCCGAGAGGAAGATCACCGGGATCGGCGAGGTCGAGGTATTGCTCTTGATGCGAAGGCAGACGTCGTAGCCGTCGGTGTCGGGCAGCATCACGTCGAGGAGCACGAGGTCCGGCAGGAGCTCCTCGACGAGCTCGATGCCTCGACGCCCGTCGTGCGCGACCGACACCACCATGCCGTTTGCCTGGAGCCGACGCTGGAGCACGTCGGCCGACGCCTGGTCGTCTTCGACGACGACCACGCGAGTGGCCGGGGCATCCGAGCGGACGGCGTTCTCTACGGCTTTCACTTCTTTCTCGTTTTCTTCGCGCCATCAGTCTCGCCGAGGAGCCAGCGCATCGCCACGATGAACTTCGAGGGCCGCTCCTCGCGGGTGTTCTCCTTCAGGTAGGCGTGGAGGTCGACGGCCCAGTGCGGGAGCTCGCCATACCACTTCATCTCGACGATCACGTCGGGCTCCATCGCGAGGAGGGACCCGAGCGGGGACGGGTCGGCGTCGCCGTCAGTTCGCGTCTCCCAGGGGAGCGCGAAGTACATGAGGTTGTGATCCGCGGTGATGCGCAGCGACGAGTCCAGAGAGTTGTACGCAAGACGGTTGTACTGCGTCACCGCGACGGGTCGCGCGCCCTCGCGGAGCAGCTGGCTCGCGCGCTCGGCGAGCCCATGGTCCGGCTGCGGCAGCGCGGCCTCGCCCCGTAGGAACGCTCGCGCGACGTCCATCGGCACGCCGAACCGCTCTTTGAGAGAGGTGTCCTGCTCGTCATCCTTGAACTCGATCCACGCGGTTCCCGGGGTCATCACCTCGCGTGGCCGCGTCCGGTGGTACTCCCGGATACGGAGTTGCATGGCGGAGCCCTTCTGCGCGGCGCGAAAGATCGACCACGACACGGTGTCGCAATAGGTGGTCGTCGACCACTGGTAAGGCCGATCGTCGCGCGAGAGCGGAAGGTTGTTCGCGGTCGTGCGCATGACGAGGCGCGCGATGCTCTCGCTCACCTGGAAGCGGTGTTCGTGCCGGCGCTCGGCATCGGTCTCGTGTGCCGGCGCGGAGGTCGTCACTCTCTTGCTCACGCTACTCGGTCGCATCGGCCGCCACCGCGAGGATCCCTCGCCGGGTGAGTGCGACGCGCACGCCGTGCTCCACGTCGGCCGGGATCGCCCCGTCGAGCGACCGAAGGAGGTCGCCCGGGACCGCGCCGTGCTCGGTCGCGAGGATTTCCGCCGCGCTGAGGCGAACGTCGGGCTCGATGGACGTGAGGTTCTCGAAGATGCGCCGGCCGAAGAGACGCATGGTGTGCCACGCGTTGTACAGGTACACGCCGCTCAGCCCGGTCGCGACCGCGAGGAGCATTGGCGTGTCGGCGAACCGCAAGCCCACGAGCAACGCGACCGCTGCCGCGAAGTTGCCGAAAGCGTTGACCCCGCCCGAGAGGAACGCTCGCGCCCGCGGCCGGATCGTAGAGACGACCTGGCTGTAGACGAGCTCGCTGGCGGGACGATGGATCGCTGGGATCACGATCCGCTCGCCGAGCTGGATCGCGACTCCGGTCACGAGGGTCAGACCGAGGCCCGGCCAAGCCGCCGCGCCGAAGGTGGCGAGGTACCAGAGCGGAAGGACGAAGAGCACCCGCGCGATGCCGAACCGCCGGAGGAGCACGCTCGTGAGCACGCTCTGGATGAAGAGCGCGACCAGCGATGAGCTCGTATAGACCGACGCGTAGAGCTGGCTGAAGAGGTCCTCGCTGCCTTTCCCGCTGCCGGCCGTCGACTGGTCCAGGCCGACGAGATACAGGAAGTTTCCGAACTGCATGAGGAAGTACCAGAAGAAGACGCCGACGCCGAACGTTCGAAGCATCCTGTCAGACGCCACCGCGCGGTAGCCGTCGACCGAATCCTTCACGTTCGCCGCGAAGCCCTTCGGCCGCTTCTCCTCGAGACGGCTCCCGTGTCCTTCGGGGAGGCCGCGGTATAGGGCCAGTGCGACGAAGCACACCATGAACCCGACCGCCTGGGCGCCGATGAAGTTCTCGGCGTGGATGAGCGGGGCGATCCCGGTGCCGATCGCCCCACCCAGGATCTTCCCGACCAGCACCGAGCCCGCGAAGAACGGGAACAGCCGCTTCGATTGCTCCGCGTCGTAGAGGTTTCCCGCGTAGACCCAGAACAGGATGTAGATCGTCTCCTTCACGCCGTGCGCGAACACGTAGGAGATCGGCTGCACGATCCAGCCGTAGTCGAGCTGCCCCTGGATCCAGACGCCGCCCTGGATCGCGATCGAGAGGAGCGTCACGCCCGCGACGTACCAGAGAAGCAGCGTCCTGCGGCGAACGCGATCGACGAAGAAGAAGATCATCGCCGAAACGGCGAGCATCGCGATCGGCGTGACGATGTACATCACAGGTACGTAGTTGACGCCCCAGCGCTTCACGAAGAGCGAGTCGGCGCCGAGCTTGCCGACCCAGTCGGCCGCCACCATGAGGGTCAGGAGCGCGTAGAGGAAGAGGCCGAGGCCCCACTCGCCACGCTTCAGCGGGAATGCATCGCGCGCGATGCGGCCGAACATTCCGGTTACTGCTCTGCCGCGGCGCGGTCGGCGGCGGGCAACGTGAATTGGATGATCGCGCCGCTCTCGCCGGGGTTGACCACGTTGATGGTCCCGCCGTGCAGCTCAACCGCGAGCTTGCAGAAGGCGAGACCGAGCCCGGTGCCTCCTCGACTCCGGCCCGCGCCCTGATAGAACCGGTCGAAGATGTGCGGGGCATCGTCTGCGTTGACGCCGGGACCGGTGTCGCGCACGCGGATGACGATCGATCGCTCGAGCGTCCGGTCGCGCGCGCTCTCGACGCTCACCTTTCCGCCGGACGGGGTGTGTTTCACCGCGTTCGCCAAAAGGTTCGTCAGCACGCGCACGATGAGACCGTCGTCGACGAACACGTTCACGTCAGGCGGGAGCCCGCTCTCGAGCTGAATGCCCTTGGCGAGCGCCTCCGGCGCGACCTGCGCCATGCTGCGCTCGCCGAGGACGGACAGCGCGATCGCCTGCGGCATCGCCTCGAGCTTGCCTTCCTCCATCTTGTAGACGTCGAGAAGGGCGTTGACCATCCGCAGAAGCTCGCTGATGTTCGACTCGGAGAGCCGCAGCAGCTCGTCGAACTCGGATCGCCCGGGCTTGAGCTGCCCCATCCGGACGAGCTGCATGAACGCGACGACGCTATTGGCGAGGTTCCGGATGTCATGGCCGAGCATCCCGATGAGCTCTTTGCGTGACTGCTCCATGCGCTTGAGGTCGCCGGCCGTCTTGCGCAGCTCGTCCTGCAGGCGCTTGGTGAAGATCGCGCTACGCACGCGAGCGGCGAGCTCGATCGGCTCGAACGGCTTCGTGAGGTAGTCCACGCCGCCGACCTCGAACCCCTTGCTCAGGTCCTCGTAGCGGTCCTTCGCGGTGACGAAGATCACGGGAATGTCGGCCGTCTCCGGCTGGGACTTGAGGCGCCGACACGTTTGCCAGCCGTCGATCCCCGGCATCATCACGTCGAGCAGGATCAGGTCCGGCTGCTCGCTTCGCGCGAGAGCGATGGCCCGCTCGCCCGAGCTCGCCACCTGCGTCTGGCAACCGATCGCCTCGAGGCGCCGCGCGAGAAGCTCCACGTTCGCGATCTCGTCGTCGACGATGAGCACGCGTCCCAAGGTGATGGGCACCGCACCACGCACCGTCGCGTTCCCGCCGTTGCGCGCGAGCGGAACGTGCGCGGCGCCGCCCGGGAAGTAGCGCAGCAGGATCGCGCGCAGCTCGGCCGGCGCGAACGGCTTGGACACGAAGTCGTCACATCCTGCCTCGATCGCGCGCGCGCGATCGGACGGAAGCGCGAGGGCCGACACGGCGATGATCGGGATACTCGCAGCCCACGGCTCGGTGCGGAGCGAGCGCGTGAGGCTCCACCCATCCATCCTCGGGAGGAGCAGGTCTACGAGGATCGCGTCGGGTCGCTCGACGCGCGCGAGGTCGAGCCCGGCGACGCCGTCGACGGCGGTGAGGGCCTCGTGACCCGACGCGCGGATGATCCGCGATGCGACATCGAGGTTGTTCGCGTCGTCCTCGACGACCAGCACCCGCGCCATCAGCGGGCCGCCGCGGTGCGCCCGGCGAGGGCAGTCTCGCCGCCGGCACGGACCCGAATCGGCAGCGTGAAGTGGAAGGTGCTTCCCTTGCCGACCTCGCTGTCGACCCAGATGCGGCCGCCGTGGAGCGTCACCAACCGCTTGGAGATCGCGAGGCCAAGGCCGGTCCCGCCGTACCGTCGGGTGGTCGAGCTGTCGGCCTGGCGGAATTCGTCGAACACGTAGGCCTGCGCCTCGGGGCTGATGCCGACGCCGGTGTCTGACACAGACACCGTGACCCACCCCTCCGCTGCGTTCGCGGCGACGGACACCATGCCGCGCTCGGTGAACTTCACCGCGTTGGCCAGCATGTTGGCGAGCACCTGGCGGACCCGCGCCCGGTCGGCCCAGACGTTGGGCAGATTCGCCGGGATGACGGCCCGCACCTGGAGTCCCTTCTCGTCGGCGTGGGGCCGCACGAGCTCGAGAGCCTCGTCGGTGACGTCGTTGATGTTGACCTCTTCGACGTTGAGCTCCATCTTGCCGGCTTCGATCTTCGCCAGGTCGAGCAGACCGTTGATGAGGCCGAGGAGGTTGTCGGCGGCCTGAGCCACGCGGAAGAGGTCGGTCTGCTGCTGGGCGGTCATCTCGCCGTCGAGTCCGTCGAGCATGAGCTTCGTGTATCCGATGATCGCGTTCATCGGCGTCCGGAGCTCGTGGCTCACCGATGCGAGGAACTCGCTCTTCAGGCGGTTGGCACGCTCGAGCTGCAGGTTGTTCACGCGCAGCTCCCCGACGAGATCGGCGTTCTCATTCGCGACGGAGACCAGACGCGCGATCGTGCGAAGCGCGCGCGCCTGCGTATCGGTCAGCTCGCGCTGGTCGCGGAAGTACGCCGAGAGGAGACCGATCGTGCGACCGCGCGCGGACAGCGGGACATGCGCGACGAATCGCAGCTCGCCCGCCGAGACCGCCGAGAGGCGGATCCGGTCGGCGTCGGCTTCGGAACGAACGAGGACGCGCATCGCGAGCGTGACCGCGGTTTCCGGCGCGATCCCGAGCGTCGCCGGCGCGTTGAGCCGCCCGCCCGACCCTGGCGGCGCTCCGGGGGGATCCTCGCGAATGACGATTGCGCCGCCGTCGGCGTTCAGGAGCGAGACCATGCGATCGAGGGACCGGGCGAAGATCCGCTCGGCGTCGGTCACGCCAACGACGGCGTCCGCAACCTCGTTCACGGCGCGCACCTCGTCGAGATACTCGCGCTGCGCGCGTTCGCGCTCGTACAGGGAGGCGGCCATCGTGTCGAAGGCGCGCTCGAGTGTCCCGATCTCGTGCGCCGAGACCTGCTGCACGCGCGCGGCGAGGTCGCCTGCCTCGATCCGCTGCGCCGCGGCCGCGAGATTGCCGAGGGGCACGGTGATGCTGCGCGCGGTCCGGTACGCGAGGAACGTGATGACCGCGACCAGGGCGAGTCCGAGGAGGACCAGCACGCCGATGAGCGTTCGCTGCGCGAACTCGACGCCGGCGGTGGGGACGAGGACGGCGAGGAGGCCGGGGTTCTGGCGCTGCGATCGGATGACACGGAAGATGCCGTAGTAGTTCCGGCCGCTCGTTGAGATGTTCCGGATCAAGACGTCGTTCGGTTGCGCGTCGACCTCAGCCACGCTCGGGAAGACGGCGTTCGCTCCGAAGTCGACCGTCGAGGCACGCACCTGGCCGTTCCAGATGAGGGCAAGGTCCGCGTCGGAGCGGGTCTTGATGTTCGTCAGGAAGGTCGAGCCGAGCACGTTGCCGACTTCCATCATCCCGATCGGCTCCTGGTCGGCATTGAAGATGACGTGGATGGCGCGAATCACGAGCCCCTCCGGCTCGTCGAAGAGCACCCACGATTGCTGGACCTGCGCCTGCGCCAACGTGACGAGCTCCGGCTGCAGCGTGTCCGATTTCTGCTCCTGCGCGAAGCCGATGATCTTGCCGGTGTTGTCCGCGACCACGATGTCGTCGACGCCGATGCGGGCCTTAAGGGGCAGAAGAAAGTTCGTGAGGGCGTCCCGGTCGCGGGCTTCGGTGAGGTCGCGCGTGGTCGGGATGCTCGCGAAGAGCGACGCAGCCCGCTGGGCCAGGTCCGCCTGGTCGAAGATCTCGTTCTGGGCGACATCCGCGAGGATCGCGGACTCGTCGGCGAACTGACTGAGGATCAGGTCGTTGGACTCGTAGATCGCGACGACGACCACCACCACGAGCGCAAGGACGCTCACCAGCACGTTCCGGCTGACGAGCGCTCGCAGCAGACTCGGCGCGAAGAAATTCTGCATAGGCCGAGCTAGCCTTCCTCCTTGGCGATCACGCGGGCGAGGTGTGGCTTACAGGCCCGCGAGGATCTTCTGGCCTTCGGATCCCCTTACGAAGTCCAGGAAAGCCTTGATCGCGGGCTTCAGCTTTGCGCCATCGGCGCTGTAGACGAAGTAGAGCGGGCGCCGGACCTGGTACTTGCCGCTGTTGAGGTTGTCGCGGCTTGCGGCAACGCCGTCCACCGTCAGGAACCCGATCGATGTGTTGCCGAACGTGCTCGCGTTCATCGTGACCATGCCGATCGACTCCTTGAAGGAGTTGATGGCCTTCACGGTCTCGTCGATGGTGGTCACCTCGACGGCGTTCGGCCCGTACGCCGGCTTCTTCCCATCGAAGAAGTAGGCCTCGAACGCGCTGCGGGTCGAGGCCGTCGACTCGCGGATGAGCACGCGGATCTTGCCTGGCGTCCCACCGACGTCCTTCCAGTCGGTGATCGCGCCGGTGAAGATCTTCGCGACCTGGTCCTTCGTCAGCGATTTGATCGGATTGCTCGCCGAAACCGCGACGGCGGTGCCGCTCGCTCCGATCGGCAAAGCCACGACCTTGCCGGCCAGCTTCTCGGCATCGGTGAGATCGCGGCTGATATACCCGAGGTCGGTTTCCCCGGAGACGACAAGGTTCACGCCTGCGTTCGAGCCGACGTCGGCGAGGCCCTGCCAAGTGATGTTCGGGTGGATCTTTCCAAAGGCGTCGGTCAGCGCCTTCACGTTGTCCAGTGCGCCGCCTCCGCCGTTCACGATGTACTGGCCGGTGATGGGGTCGGGCGTCGCCTGAACGGGCAATCCCCCGCCGCAGCTCACCACGAATAGAGCAGCAGCGATGATCAAAAACAGTGTCCGCAAACGACGCATTGGCCCCTCCTCGTTGGGTCGAATCGTGACATTAGTCTCTGGCCTTTGTATAGGCGGGTCTATCCCTCTGACAGCCGATTCGCGTTACACATTGGGATATTCATGGGCTAATCCAAATGCGGTAGGTGACACCGAAAGTGGACCAAAAGCGTCCGAAGGAGCCTCATACTCCCGCGGGATGAGTCACGGAAGTCCGGTCTTGCGCGCGCAAACCGCACCGCGCCGCCTCGCCGACCTGGACGTCCGCCGCGGCCGCGTCGTGCCGCTCACGCTCCTCGCAGCCGCGGGTGTCGGCGCGATCTGGCTCGTGGACATCTCGACGGACCCGGCCTACGGGTTTGCGATCTTCTATCTGGTCCCGATCGGACTCGCGAGCTGGTGGCTCGGGCGCACCTCTGCGGTGCTGACGGCCCTGCTTTCAACGGTTGCGTGGATCTCCGCCGATATCTCGGCACGTTCGAGTGTCCCGGTCTCGGCGAGTATCTGGAATGGAATCACCCGGGGTGCGATCTTCCTGATGCTCGGCATACTCATCGATCAGGTGCGCCGCGAGCGCATCGCTCTGCGGAGTGTCGATGTTCATCGCGAGGAATCGCTCGTGCTAATCGCCCACACACTGCGGCGATCCGCCGGCGAGATCGAAGCCGCGATCCCCGATCTCACGAGGGCGCCCGCGCTCTCGGCGGCCGAGCGAAGCGCGATCGACGAGCTGCGCCGGCAGAGCCGCAACTTCAAGAGATTCGCCGACGACGTGCTCGAGGTCGGCCAGCTCGAAGCCGGACGCTTCCGACTGAATCGCGCACGATTCGATCTCTCAGAGTTCGTCGCGACCCTCGTCAAGGAGACCGACCGTGACCGCCTGCAGCTCGTCGCCGAATCAGACCCGATATGGGTTGACGCCGATGCGGAGCGTCTGCGCACGGCGATCGAGCACATCCTCAACAACGCGATCCGCTTCTCTCCTCCCGGAGCCACCGTCCACGTGACGGTTGGTCAGCGCGACAACCGAGCGCGCGTGCTGGTGAAGGACCAAGGCGTCGGACTCGCGCGATCCCATCTCCATGTGATCTTCCGCAAGTACGGCCGGGTCGAGACGCCGGCGACGAAGGACAAGATGGGCGTCGGGCTCGGTCTGTACGTGGCCCGTCTCATCGTCGAAGCGCACGGCGGGACCGTGTCCGCGAGCAGTGTCGGCCTCGGCCTCGGTTCGACCTTCACGCTTGAGCTGCCGCTCGCGTCGCACCAAGCCTGACCGAAGACGACAGTGGCGAAGATCCTCGTCGTGGAAGACGAACCGAATAATCTCGAGCTGGCGCTCCGGATCGTCAGACACGCCGGCCACGAGGCGACCGTCGCGACCGATGGTTTCGCGGCGTTGGAGCTCGCACGCGAGCACCGGCCCCAGCTCATCCTGTTGGACCTTCAGCTGCCGAAGCTCGATGGCTGGACGGTGGTGAAGCTCCTACGCAAGGAGACCTGGGCGAAGGACGTCCCGATCGTCGCGGTCTCCGCATCCGCCACGCCGGGAGACGAGCACAAGGCCATCGAGGCTGGGTGCACGGCCTTCCTCTCGAAGCCCTATTACCCCGCCGCCTTGCGGGAGATGCTCACGCAGTTTCTGCCAGCGGCCTGAAGGGCTCTCGCGAGAGCTGTTCATCCTCGCCGCGGGCACTTTTCTGTTCCTGCGGAACAAAAAGAAGGAGAAGCGTCCCGGTCCGGCGGTGATTTGCCCCTCAACCCTTCCGGTGCCGTCGCCTCTCCTTCTCGAAGAGCGCTGCGGGGAGTGTCGGGGGTCTCACACGTCCAGTAAATCGGCCCGCTGGTGGACTCGCCTCTACGGCATTTGAACTAGGCGCGCGCTCGAGAAGCGCGAGGCCCGGGCTCGTTGCGGGTTCGCTCGATCGCCTCCAGCAGACGACGCGAGGCACGACCGATCTCGGTCACGGCCGCGTCGAACGCCTGGCTGTTGCGCTGCGATGGCGCGCGGTAGCCGCTCACCTTGCGGACATATTGGAGAGCCGCTGCCGCGATCTCCTCGTCGGTGGCGCGACCCTCGGGCAGGCGAAGCGTCTTGATCGATCTGCACATACAAGAACGTTAGCGCTTTCTCCGCAAAACTCGGCACCCGCGTTGACGCCCGGGGTTCTCCGCCGCAGCGTGCGAGGCGTGAGCGCCGCCGCACTCTCCGCTTTCGTGAGCGCGGTTTTCGCCGTCGTGATGGGCGGGCGCTACGTGAGGCGGCGCCGGGCGCATCAGCTCGCGTGGACGATCGGGCTCGCCATGTTCGCGGCGGCAGCCGTCGCCGGGGCGCTCGCGCGGACAGCGGGCGCGACGGAGACGGAGTACCGCGTCTTTTATCTGTTCGGGGCGATCCTCAACGTCGCCTGGCTGGCCCTTGGCACCCTCTACCTGCTCGCTCCACGCATCGCGCGGTGGGCTCTGTGGGGCGTGCTTGCTCTGAGCGTGGTTGCGGCCTTCGCCGTTTTCACGAGCCCCGTGGACCTGACCGCCGCCGTGGATACCGGTAAGGGATTCGGCGATTCGCCGCTCCCCCGCATCCTGGCGGGTATCGGCAGCGGGATCGGCAGCGTGGTCCTGATCGGTGGCGCGCTGTGGTCGGCGTGGGTCTTCCTACGGCGTCGGCACGAAGGGCGTCGAGCGCTTGGCAACGTGATCATCGCGGTCGGCGTGCTGGTCGCGGCCGCCGGCGGGACCGCGGCCTTCACCGGTGCAAGCGGCGTGGTCGAGTGGACGAACTTCGCGGGCGTCACGCTGATCTTCATCGGGTTCCTGCTGGTCTGACGAGGCGCGCGGCGACCTAACATCGCGCGGTGCTCGTCCTTTCTCGCTCTGAAGTCGAGCGGCTTCTCGATCTGGATCGTCTGCGAGACGCCGTCGCGAAGGCTATGGCGGATCTTTCCGCGGGTCGCGCGTCGATGCCGCCGCGGATCGCGGCGCTCGTGGCCGAGCGCGATGCCTTGCTTGCCGCGATGCCTGCATACCTTCCGTCATCTCACGCGCTCACGACGAAGCTCGTCTCGCTCTTCCCAAGGAACACCGATCGGCCGACGCATCAGGCGGTGATCGTGGTGTTCGACGCCGAGTCCGGCACGCCCCTCGCCCTCATCGACGGCGAAGCCATAACGGCCGCGCGCACAGCCGCGGCGTCGGCGCTCGCGACCGATCTTCTCGCGCGCCGGGATGCGCAGGTGCTCGCGCTGATCGGCACGGGCGTGCAGGCACGAGCGCACCTGCGTGCGGTGCCGCGGGTGCGCGAGTTCCGCGAGGTGCGAATCGCGGGACGCGACGCCAAGAAGGCCGCGGAACTGATGAAGGACGCCCACGAGGTGGTTCCCGGGGCGGAGCTTCGAATGACCGTTTCATACGCGGAGGCCGAGGACGGCGCCGACGTGATCTGCGCCGCGACGCACTCGCCCGAGCCGGTCGTCCGCCGGGAATGGCTTTCGGCCGGCGCGCACGTGACGTCGGTCGGCTACAACACCTCGGGCCGCGAGGTCGACGGTGCGACATTCCGCGACGCGCTCGTCGTCGTCGAGTCACGAAGCGCGACGCTCGCCCCTCCGCCCGCGGGGTCGAACGACATCGCCATGGCGATCGCGGAAGGGATGATGACGCGCGACCACGTCCACGCCGAGCTCGGCGAGCTAGTCAGCGGGACGCGGCCTGGGCGCACGGATCGCGAGCAGATCACGCTCTACAAGTCGGTGGGAGTCGCGGTGCAAGACGCGGCGGCCGCGGCGATGGTGCTCGACGCCGCACGAGCGGCCGGCGTCGGTCGGACGGTCGACCTCTAGGAGACGGCGACCTTCGGACGGCGGCCGATGCGGCAACCGGTGTCCACGAGGACGGTGGAGATCCACTCGTCCCCCACCTTTGCTTCGACGCGATACGGCGACGGCTTGCCAGCGTCCAACGCGGCGACCACTTCGTCGGTCACGCCGAGAACGACCCACGCGACGCCGTTGGGCTCGCCTTCGACGATCTTCGCGTGGCCCTTCTGGCCCGCCGCGAGCGGGATGAACTTTCGCGTCTCGACGACCTCGTCGTTTCGGTCGAGCAGGCGGACGGCGCTCGGGACGAGATCCGTGGTGCCTCCTTCGAGCTGCATCCAGTGGCGGTCGCCATCGTCATGGATGCAGAAGCGGAATGGAACCTTCGGCAGGAGCCGCGGCATCGGAAGGATCGGCGTTACGACGGCGTCTCCCGGCACGAGCCCGCGGACCGCGTTCACGATCTTCTCCGCAGCCTCGTGCAGGGCGGGGTGACTGCCGAACATCCGCGCGCCGTACGCGAGCTCCATCGTCGCGCGTCCGACGTCGCCGATCGGGATCATGAATTCGATAAAGCGCGCGTACTCGTTCGCGGCCCCGTCGATGTCGCCGGCATTCGCCAGCATCGCCGCGAGACGCCGGTGTGCGCCGAGGTCCGTCGGCGCGATCGCCACGGCCGACCACATGACGGCGAGGGCGGCGACGCGGTTGCCGGCCTCCGTGAGCATCGTGGCGCCGTCCTTGAGCGCGTCGAGATCCGACCGATGCACGTCGCGCATATCGGGCTCAGCGGGTTCGATGGACGTCACCGGATCGGAATCTCCGGGGATGCCGATCGCGGTCAGCCGCGGGTCGTCGGTCATGACTGGCAAGTGTTGTCCTAACCGACCGCGTCTGCACTACGCCAAATAGGGGATTTCAGCCGGGCTGCCCCAGGGACTCGTATCGTCGGCCGGGCGTGCCCTTTTCCTCCGACCGAGCCCAGACCTGGCGGCCGCCGTCTTCGTGGCGGCGGGTCCTCACCGTCGAATCGCACGCCGCCGGAGAGCCGCTTCGCGTGGTCACGGGCGGCATCGACCCCATCCCCGGCGCGACGATCCTCGAGAAGCGGCGCTTCGCACGCGAGCGCCTCGACGGGCTGCGGCGGGGCCTCATGTTCGAGCCGCGCGGGCACGCCGATATGTACGGCGCGATCCCGACCGAGCCGGTCACGCCCGACGGCGACGCCGGCGTCCTGTTCATGCACAACGAGGGCTGGAGCACGATGTGTGGCCACGGCGTGATCGCGCTCGTAACCGTTGCGCTCGAAGTCGGTCTGCTGAGCATGCGTGAGGTCGTTCGACTGGACACGCCCGCGGGGCGAGTGACGGCCCGGCCACGTCGCGATGGCGCGCGCGTCCGGAGCGTCGCCTTCGAGAACGTTCCGTCCTTCGTCGTCTCTCTGGACGACAAGGTCGCCGTCCCGGGGATCGGCAACGTGAGCTACGACCTCGCCTTCGGTGGCGCGTTCTACGCGTTCGTCGATGCCGCGAGCGTCGGGCTCGAGATGACCCCGGCGCACTTCCGCGATCTCATCGCCGCGGGGAGCGCGATCAAGCGCGCGGTAATGGCGACGCGCGCGATCCGTCACCCGATCGAGCCGGATCTCTCGTTCCTCTACGGAACGATCTTCACCGGACCGGCGCTCGGTGCGGGCGCCAACTCCCGCAACGTCTGCGTCTTCGCCGAGGGCGAGGTCGACCGCTCACCGACCGGCACCGGTGTCTCGGCGCGGGTCGCGATCGAGCGGGCACGCGGCCGCCTCGTTCCGGGGAAGGAGCTGGTCGTCGAGAGCATCATCGGCACGCGCTTCGTCGGTCGCATCGCACGCGAGCTTCGCTGGGAGGGCTACGACGCGCTCGTACCGGAGGTCGAGGGAAGCGCGTGGATCACCGGGCGGAGCGAGCTTCTCATCGCGCCGGAAGATCCGCTCGCGGAGGGCTTCATCCTCCGCTGACCCGCGCTAGCCGAGCTTCACCGCGAGCATCGACACGCCGCCGTTCAGACCTTCCGTCGGAAAGGTCACCTCGTCGCCCTCACGACGTGCGCCGACGGTATAGAGCAGCGGGTAGTAATGGTCGGGCGTCGGCACGCACAGCTCGGCGTCGGGTCCGAGACTCTCATAGCTCGCGAGCTGCTCCGCGTCGCCGCTCACGGCGAGCTCGCGGACCTTCTCGTCGAACCGCTTCGCCCAGTCGTACTCGGGGGCCTGATCGCCGAACCCAGCTCGGAGGTTGTGCACGACGTTGCCGCTTCCCACGAGGAGGACGCCCTTGTCGCGGAGCGATGCCAGACGCTCGCCGAGCGCGCGATGCGTCTCGGGCGGAGCGGTTCCGTCGATGCTGAGCTGCACGACGGGGATATCCGCCTTCGGGAACATACGGACCAGGACCGACCACGTTCCGTGATCGAGGCCCCAGTAGCTATCGAGCACCACCGGTGTCGGCGCCAGGATCTCCGTCAGGTCGCTCGCGAGCGTCGGATCGCCCGGCGCGGGGTATTGCACCTCGAAGAGCGCGCGCGGAAATCCGCCGAAGTCGTGGATCGTGCGAGGCGTGGAGACCGCGGTCACTCCCGTTCCATCGGTATACCAATGGGCCGAGATGGCGACGATCGCGCGCGGCCGCGGGAGGGACTCGCCGAGCGCCTTCCAGTCTTCGGTCCACCTGTTCGTGACGAGCGCGTTCATCGGGCTGCCGTGGCCGATGAAGAGCGCGGGCATGCGTTCGGTCATGGCATCCCCCTTTGCATCTCGCGGCAGCGGCTGAACGCGTCGAGACGCCGGAGTATTCCCCTGCCATGAGCGTCGAGCCGAACCGCCGAGTCAGTCGATCCGCTTGGGAGCAGGTCCTCGGCGCGGAAGACGCTGGAGCGATCCCGGGGGCGGCGTTTCGGTCCGCATCGGGATGTGGTGGTACTGATGCTCGGCGATCTCGTGCTCGGTGCGTTTCGCGCTCGCCTCGAGCAGCGACGGATAGGAGTCGCCTCTCTCGACCGAGAAGCGCACGTCGCACCCGCCGTAGCGGCACGGGAAGCCTCCGTAACGCACGGCTACGCACGATAACCGACGAGAGGCTGTGGGTCTCTACTTTGCAACCATAGAAGTGGTGACATCTCTGGCTGCGCGCGCGGAGCTGATCGCGTCGCTCGCCGATCGGCGCGCCTCCCTCGTGCGAGACGATGAAGGCCCGGCATCCAGGGATCGGGCGCGCCAGCTTCGCGACCACGTCCGTGCGTACGTCCTGCCACGCGTGCGTGCGCTCGAATCCCCGCTCCTCGTCGTACTGCTCGGGCCGACCGGGGCGGGCAAGTCGACGCTCATGAACACGCTGGCCCGCGCGAGCGTGAGTCGCGTCGGCGTCCTTCGTCCGACCACGCGCGAGGCCGTCCTTCTCGCGACCGACGCCGACGCCGCCGTCCTGCGTCGCGGCCCTCTCGCCGCGATCGATTCCGGACGGATCGTTCGCGCCCCGGCGACCACGGCATCGGCGGGCATGGCGATCGTGGACGCCCCGGATCTCGACAGCGTCGAGCGCGCCAATCGCGTCATCGCGGACGCCCTGGTCGAGGCGGCGGACCTCGGGATCTTCGTCACATCAGCGGTGCGCTACGCGGACAAGGCCCCGTTCGACGTGGTGCAGCGCATCGCGGCGCGCGGGCTGCCCGTCCTCATCGTCGTCAATCGCATGCCGGCCGACGACTCCGAGCACCGCGTCGTGCTCGAGGACCTGCAGCGCGTACTGAAGGACACCGCGCTCCGCGGGATCGATGACGCGCGCGTCCAGATCGTAGGCATCGCAGAAGGTCGCCTCGACTCGTCCGGCGAGCGCCTCGCGCCCGATGCCGCAGCGCCGGTGCTCCAGCGGGTCGACGAGCTCGCGCACGATCGCGAACGCCGGCTCGCGCTCGCGCGGCGGGCGCTCGAAGGCGCGCTCGCCGGGCTCGATCCGCTCCTCCAAGCGGTCGCGGCCGATGTCGAGCGCGCAGCCGCGGAGGGCGAGGCCCTCCGCGCGATCACCGCGAAGTCCTACGACGCCGAGCTCGCCGCGCTCCTCGAAGAGCTGCGTGGTGGGACGTTCCTGCGAGCGGAGGTGCTCCGGCATTGGGAGTCCTATGTAAAGGCGGACCAGATCACGCGCTTCTTCTCGCGCGGGCTCGGACGGATCCGCGGAACGATCATCACCGCGATCCGCGGGATGCCGGAGGCGCCGGTCGGTGTGGTGGAGAAGGAGGTCACGAGCGATGTCGTCGCGGTCGCTGTCTCACGCGCGACCGAGGCGGCGCGCCGCGTCGCGAGCGAATGGTCCAGCCGTGCCGGGGCGGCGGAGCACCTCGCCGGCGACCCATCGCTGTGGTCGGCATCACCGGACCTCGCGGCACGCATCCAGCCACGCCTTCACGAGTGGGTCGCGAGCATCGCGACCGACGTTCAGGCGCGCGGCGCGGGTAAGCGCGACCTCGCGTTTGGCGTTTCCCTCGGCGTGAACGCGCTCGCCATCGCGGCTATGGTCGGCGTGTTCGCGCACACCGCCGGAGTCACCGGCACCGAGCTCGGCATCGTCGCCGCCACAGGCTTCCTTAACCAAAAGCTCCTGCAGGCGATCTTCGGTGAAGCGGCGATGCGCGAGATGATCGCGGGCGCGCGCGAGCGTCTCGAGGCCCTCCTCAAAGACGAGTTCTCGAAAGAGCGCGACCGCTTCGACCGGCTCACGGCCAATCCGACCGAGCTGCGCGCACTCGCCGAAGAGCTGCACGCCGTGGCGCGGCCGCAGTGACCCTCTCCGCGAGCCTCTCGGCGCTCGACGATGCGGTCGACGCGGCCGCGGGCCTGGGGCTCGACACGTCTCGCGCGGAACGCGTCCTCGCGGACGCCCGAGCGCGACTCGGCTTTGAGGGGTCGGCGTACGTGCTCGCGCTGGTGGGCGGGACGGGTGTCGGCAAGTCGAGCCTGCTCAACGCGCTCGCCGGCGGCGTCGTGAGCGCAGCCGGGGCGCGGCGGCCGACCACCGGGTCCCCGGTCGCGTGGGTCGCTCGAACCGCCCGCGATGAGACCGCTCCCCTCCTGCGATGGCTCGACGTGCACGAGCTGCGCGATCACGCGAACGGCGCCTTCGCGGACGTCGCGATCCTGGACCTTCCCGACGTCGATTCGACGACGCCCGAGCATCGCGCCCGCGTCGACAAGCTGCTCCCTCGGGTCGACGCGGTGGTGTGGGTCGCGGATCCCGAAAAGTACCGCGATGCCGTGCTCCACGATGAGTACCTTCGCCACTGGGCGCCGCGCCTCTCGCGGCAGCTCGTCGTCTTGAACAAGGCGGACCGCATCGGCCCGGATGCCGAGCGGCTGCGTGAGCACCTCGCCTCGAGCCTGCGCGCGGAGGGCATCGCGAACGTCGACGTCGCGGTCACGAGCGCGACGCGCGACGGCGACACGCATGAGCTGCGCGATTGGATCGCGGAGGGCGTGGAGGCGAAACGCGTGATGAGCGAGCGCATCGCGGCCGAGCTGCGCGGCGCCGCGATCGACCTCGCGACGCGCGCCGGCGTGCGTTCGGAGGCGACCCCGCTGATCACGGCCGAGCAGCGCGCCCGGTTGCTCGCAGACGTGACGCGGGA
>VBIZ01000125.1 GCA_005880575.1 Chloroflexota bacterium
AAGTCCGCCCGGGGAAGGGAGGCTAAGGCCTCTGGATGGCGATCGAGTCCGCGGGCGCCGCGAGCCTCAAGGTGGCCGACGGGCGTCCGGTCCGGGCGTCGAGCACGGTGACGCTTCGGCCGTCGGCCGCGAGGGCGTACAGGGTTGAGTTGTCGGGCGAAACGGCCAGCCCGCGGAAGGCGGAGCCCTGAGCGAAGGTCGCGCGCATCGACAGGTCGCTCGTATCGATCAGGAAGATCCCGGTTTCGCCGAGTGCGTAGAGGCGATATCCGTCCGGCGACACAGCGGCCCCGGCGTGCGGCACGAAGGCGGCCGGTCCCGGCGCCGGCGCGGGCACCTTGAAAGTCGCGGAGCGCTTCACCTTGATCTCGTACGGGTCGACGAGCGCGATCCGGCCGAGCGCCCCGTTCACCGCGTACAGGCGCGCGATGCCGTGATAGTCATCGGCGGCAAGCGACCAAAACGGCTGTTTGGCCATCTCGACCGCGCTCGCGTTTCCGAACGTCGGTAGGTCGAGGATGCATTCGGCGATGCGGGTGTGGGTGTTGAGGGCGTGGATGTAGGGACCCTTGGTCGGGTGCTGGTAGACGCTGAAATACCACTCGCCGCCCGGACCCGCTGTCGCCGTCGTGTAGCTCCCGTTCATGACGCCGTTCTCGTCGGCGGTCGTGGCGACCTGCTTGACGTCGATGACCGCGCCCGGCACGAGGAGGCCCGACCGGACATCCGCGACGCGCACGCGGTACTTGGTGCCGTCGAGCCGTTCGACAAGGAAGAGCGACTCGCCGTTATCCGAGATCGCGTCGAATGAGAACCTTCCCGGGATCTCGATTCGTTTCGGCTGAGCGGATCCCGTCGTGTCGATGACCTGGAACACCGCCCGGTCGGCTTTGGGATCGGCCAGCACGAGCCACCGTCCGTTCGGAGAGAGGCCACTCGGACCGTTCCCGTATTCGGCCGCCGACGCCCACCGGCCCGTGAGCTGCACGGTGCGCGCGGTCCTGCCCGTGCGCGCGTCGATCACCCGGACCGCGGTGTTGCCGGAGCTGTCCACGTCGCTCGCAAAAGCGACCGTCCACCCCGGCGCGCCGATCACGCGGCCGAGGTCAGCGGTGACCTGGCCGCTCGCGTCGATGACCTTCGTGCCATCCGCGCCGCCCAGAACGAGGGCGTCATTGGTGCGCGTCGGAGCCGCAGATGCCGACGGCGCCGGGTTCTGGTCCCGGCTTGCGCTGCCGCAGCTGACCGCGAGGATCGCCGGGAGAACGGCCGCGACGAGGAGTCGACGCATCACCATCCCTACAACCGGCACTCCGGGAAGTTCCCTCAACGCAGGGTCGAGGCGATACGTACGGCCTCCTGCAGGCTGACCTGAGCTTCGAGGCGATACGTAACCCCGCCGTCCTGCCAGAGGAGAGTGTTGCCGGCGAGACGGAGCGTTTCCGGCTGCATGTTGCCCGCCGGGTCGAAGAAGAAGAACTGATGTGGCTGGCCCGCAAGGTAGTACGCGACCGCACCGCCGAGTGGCACGGCGTCGAGGGTCGTCCCGGGACCGGTGGCCTTGGCCATGATCTGCGTCTCGAGGCTGCCCTTGAATTCGACGACGATCGCACTCACTCCGGCCTGGGGTGAGATCGGGATCCCCTTGACCGACTCGTACACGATGGTCGCGCGCACCGGCGCCGTCTCCACGTAGATCGCGCTCGGGTCTCCGAGCGCCGCGGGCGTCCGGACGGTGAAGCCGGCGATACGGCTCGCCTCCACCGCGGTCGTGACGCGCTGACCCGCGAACGTGAGCGCGGGCGCGGTCGAACTGGCCGTCGGAGTTTGCGGAACCTGGTAGATCTGCACGCCGGGGAGGCGGAGGACCTGCGCCGCGCGCGCCGCGAGGTCGGGGGTGAGCAGGAAGGCCGCGACCAGGATGATCGCGAGCGTGGCGGCGACCGGCGCGAGCGTCGTCCGGTCGAGTGCGAGCCGTGACCACCACGGCCGTGCGCGGCGCTCGGCGATCCGCATGCGGACCGCGGGCCACAGATCGCGCTTCGGGCCGTCGAGTCGGGCGCCGATCTCGCTCAAGGTCCGCTCGAGGCCGCCGTCCTCTGGGCGCTCAGTCACCGAGGCCCACCTCGCCGCCCGCGATCTCGCGGAGGCGCGCCAGCGCGCGCGAGAGGCGCGACTTCACGGTGCCGCGCGCGCAGCCCAGGGCGTCGGCCATCTCCGCCTCCGAGAGCTGCATGAAGTATCGGTACGCGATGACCAATCGATCCTCCTCGCGAAGCTTTCCGAGCGCCCCGAGCACGAACGTACGCCGCTCGCTCGCGAGGGCCGCCTCCTCGGGCGACAGGGCCGTGTCACCCGAGAGGCGATCCTCGGCGATGCTGAGGTCGACCGTCACTCGCCGGCCGGCCGCCTTCCGGCGGTTCTTGGCCTCGTTCGCGACGATCCGGAGCAGCCAGGGGCGGAAGGGCGCGCCGGGCCGGAAGCGCCCGAGCGCGAAGTAGGCCTTGGTGAACCCGTCCTGAGCGGCGTCCTCCGCCTCGGCCGAAAGGCCGGTGATCACATAGGCGGTCCGCGTGGCGAGCGCCTGGTAGCGCCTCACCAGATCGCCGTATGCCTCGGTGTCTCCGTGCTGTGCGCGTTCCACGAGTACAGCGTCCTCCGCCGGCCGGCCCTCCACGGAGTCGGTTCTCACCCCTCCTACAACGGTCCGGACAAGCGGTTCCCGGCTCACGCCGAGACGAGGGACTCGAGCTCCCGCACGCGCCGATCGATGGCGCTGCGATCCGCACGCTCGATCCCGTCCACGCTGAAGTCCTCGACGGCGAACGACGCGCACACCGTTCCATGGAGCACCGCTCGGCAGAGGGTCGGGTCGTCGAACGTGCCCGCCCGGGCCAGGTGACCGAGCATGCCCCCCGCGAACGCGTCGCCGGCACCGGTCGGGTCGCGGACCTCTTCGAGCGGGTACGCCGGCGTCCAGAAGGTCCGGGCCCTGGTCAAGAGGAGCGCGCCGTACTCGGCTCGCTTGATCACGACGGCCCGCGGACCGAGCGCGAGGATCTCGCGCGCCGCCTTGAGGACGTTGTGCGTCCCGCAAAACTGTCGCGCCTCGGCCTCGTTGACGGTGACGATGTCGACGCGCGTCATGACCGCGGCGAGCGCATCCCGGCGCCGCTCGATCCAGTAGTTCATCGTGTCGAGGGCGACCGCCTTCGGAGCGCGCACCTGCTCCAGCATCCTCCCCTGGATCTCGGGAAGGATGTTCGCGAGGAAAACGAACTCGCTGTCGACGAAGCCGGGCGGTACCGCCGGCTCCCAGTTGCCGAACACGCCGAGGTCCGTGTTGATGGTCTCGGCCGTGGCGAGGTCGTGGTCGTATCTGCCGAGCCAGCGGAAGGACCTTCCCTTCGCGTGCTCGACGCCGGCGAGGTCGATCCCTTTCACGCGAAGGCGATCGAGGTCGCTTCCGTGAAAGTCGTCGCCGACGACGCCCATGAGCCGCACCGGGGCGTAGAGGCATGCGGCCAGCGAGAAGTACGACGCGGCGCCGCCGAGGACCTCGCGGCGGCTGTCGTACGGAGTGTGCACGTCGTCATACGCCAGCGAGCCGACGACGAGGATGTGCGACGGCACAGAGACGGGGATGTTAGTTGGTGGGCGCCGCGGCGTTCGTGATCGTGAGGAAAACGAAGAACGCCGCGGCCGCGCCGAGCGCGAACCAGTCCGATTGGAGGATTCGCTGCTCCGCCGGCGGTCCGGGTCGCACCGCCCAGTAGGCGTTCAGCGCGCGTTGTCCGAACACGACGACCGCCGTCCCGGCGATCAGCTCGATGAGGTTGAGCACGACGAACAGCGGCTCGCTGGAGTAATGCAGCCACGTGACCCACCACACCGTCGTCGCGAGCGCCGCGGTCGACGGATCGACCTTCAGCGGCGAGCCAACCTTCGTGAGCAGCTGACCGATCAGCGCGAAGTGCCGATACGCCTGCCAGGTGCCGTATCCCGGGATGAAGATGGACGCGCTGTGCGCCGCGGGCTGCATGGTCACGTCGCCGGTGTCGCGACGAAGCTCGGCCCACGAGAAGCCGAACCACAGCGGCACGTAGATCCCGTAGGAGAGGACGGTGAGCGCGGCCACGAGCCACAGCGGTCGCCGCCGCGGTGGGATCTCGCGCTCCGCGATCAGACGGCGCCGTCCGCGCGCAACTTCGCGATCTCGTCCGGCGCGTAGCCGAGCTCGCCGAGGATCTCGTCGGTGTGCTCGCCGAGGAGCGGCGGAGCGCGGCGCACCGAACCCGGCGTCCCGGACATGCGAACGGGGATTCCGGGCGACCGCACGCGACCGGCAACAGGATGATCGACCTCCGCGATGAGGCCGAGGTGGCGGACGACCGGGTCGGTGAAGACCTCGGCGAGATCGTTGATCGGACCGACCGGGACGTTGGCCTCCCGCAGCTTTCGAACCACCTCGCTCTTCGTCATCGCGTGAACGCGCGCCGCGATCAGCGGGACGAGGACCTCGCGGTGCTTCACGCGGCCGGCGTTGTCGGCGAAACGCGCGTCGTCGAGGAGATCTTCGAGCTCGATCGCGCGGCAGAGCCGCTCGAAGAGCGCGTTGTTCGCGCAGCAGACGTTCACGAAACCATCGGCGGCCCGGAACGTCTGATACGGAACGATCGAGGCGTGCACGTTGCCTTCCGGACGTGGCACCGTCCCGTCGGCGAAATACCGCGCGGCTTGTCGCGAGAGCAGTGCGACCTGGCCGCCGATCATCGTCGCGTCGATGATCTGTCCCTCACGCGTCCGGTGACGCGCCTCGAGTGCGGCCACGATCGCGAACGCAGCGAACATCCCGGCCACCATGTCTGCCTGCGGTACACCGACCATGACTGGATCGCTCCCCGGGGGGCCGGTCAGGCTCATCACTCCACCCATCCCCTGCACCACCAGGTCGTACGCAGCCCAGGCGCGTCCGGGTCCGTCCTGACCGAACCCGGAGACGTGGCAGATCACCGCTCGCCGGTTGATCGAGCGCAGCCGGTCGTCGGGGAAACCCAGGCGGCCCATCACGCCGGGACTGAAGTTCTCGACGACGACGTCGGCGCGCTCGATCAATCGCTCCAGCACGCGCTTGCCGTCCGGGTGCTTGAGGTCGCATGTGATGCTCCGTTTGTTTCGATTGATCGCGAGGTAGTACGCGGACACGCCCTTGATCGAGGGCGGCGCCCACTCGCGCGTCTCGTCGCCCGTCCCGGGTATTTCGATCTTCACCACGTCGGCGCCGTGGTCGGCGAGCATGAGCGTGCAGTAGGGACCCGCGAGCGCGCGTGTGAGATCGACCACGCGGATGCCCTCGAGCGCGCCGCCCGCTGCGATCAAGCTGCCGCCACCGAGCGCCAGAGTACCGTTGAAGCGTGAGCGAACTTCTGCCGCTCTTTCCCCTCGGATCGGTCCTCTTTCCTGGCGCCCTCATGCCGCTCCACATCTTCGAACCGCGCTACCGCCTGCTGATCCGCCGGTGCATGGATCGACACCACCCGTTCGGGATCGTTCTGATCCGGCACGGATCCGAGGTCGGCCCGAGCGCCGAGCCATACGAGGTCGGGACCGAGGCGAAGATCGTCGCCGAGTCTCCGCTCCCCGACGGACGCTCGTACGTCGTGACGCGCGGCGAGCGTCGCTTCGCGGTGGAGAGCGTGATCCCCGACGCGGAGCCCTACCTCGTCGGTCGCGTTCGGTATCTCGACGAGAACGACGGCGAGGCCGCCTCGGACCGTGCTCGCACCGCCCTCGATGCCCTCGGCGCATATCTCCTCGCGGTGGTGGCTGTGACGGAGGACCCGCGAGGGGAGCGCGCGCTCGCGGATGATCTTCGAGAGGCCCGGCCGCGCGATCTCGCGTACCGGATCGCGGGTAGCCTCGCGGTCGACGCGCCTCAGCACCAGGCTCTGCTCGAGCTCGAGACGGCATCGGCCCGACTCGAGGAGGAGACGCGGATCCTCAATCGAGAGACCGAGCTCCTTCGCGATCTTCTCGTGCGCCTGCGCGAGCGCGGGGAGCGTCCAGACCTCAACTAGGCGAGGCCGTCGGCGTACCGGACGACTCCGTCGGTGATCGTGGCGCGCACCCTTGCATCCGGGAGCTCGTTCTCTTTCAGCTTCGCGAGATCGCGATCGACCACGGTGGCATCGCAGCGCATCCCTACCTCGAGCGTCCCCCACTCGCGCTCGCGCCCGGTCGAGTACGCCGCGCCCGCCGTGTATCCGTGCAGCGCCTCGTCGAGGGTGAGACGCTGCTTGGGAAACCAGGCGTCGCGATCCGCAGGACGCCGGCGCGCGACGGCGGCGTGGATGCCGAGCAGCGGGTCGATCGGCTCGACGGGCGAATCCGATCCGAAGGCGAGTGTCGCCCCGCGCTCGAGAAGCGTCCGCCAGGGATAGGCTCGCGGCGTCCGCCTGGGACCCCAGTACCGATCGGCAAGGTCGCGGTCGCTCGTGCAGTGGATCGGCTGCATCGACGCGATCACGCCGAGTGCGCCGAACCGTCCGAGATCCTCTTCGCGCACGAGCTGCACGTGCTCGAGGCGCTGACGCAGCGCCGGCGACGTGATGCGCGTCGGTGCGACCGCGTCGAGCGCGACGCGCACCGCGCGATCGCCGATGGCGTGAATCGCCACCGCGAGGCCGGCCGCCGCCGCCCGCGCGACATCCGTCCGAAGCTCGATCGGATCGAAGGTGAGGATGCCGCGATCCCCAGTGCCTTCGTAGGGCTCCTCGAGCGCCGCGGTCTGGGATCCGAGCGCGCCGTCGGCGAAGAACTTCACGTGACCGAGCTGCAGCCACTCGTCTCCCTGGCCGGTGCGCATGCCGCTCGCGAGCGCGGCCTCGAAATCGAACGCGCCGGAGTCGCGTATCTGGGGCGGGGTCCCGGTGGTCGGGAGCGAGAGCGCGAGCGACCGGTGCGGTATCCCCATGAGCGCGCGAACCGTCAGCTTGCCGCGGTCACGCGCGCGCCGAAGCGCGGCATAGGAGCTCCCCTGCTCCAGTGACTCGACGCCGGTGATGCCTCGCTTCAGCGCTTCGTCCTGCGCTCGAGCTATCGCCGCGTCGCAGTCGGCCTCAGTCGCCGGCGGGACCGCGCGGTCCGCGAGCTCGTTGGCGCGCTCTTGCAGGACGCCGGTCGGCGCTCCGGCGGAATCGCGGAAGATCGCGCCGCCTTCCGGCGCGACCGTGTCTTTCCCGATCTTCGCCGCGCGAAGGGCCGCCGTGTTCAGCCAGCGCGAGTGGCCGTCGCGGCTGCGCATCACGGCGGGTCGATCTCCCGTGACGCGGTCGAGATCGGCCGCGGTCGGCCAACGGCCCCAGTTGTTCTTGTCGAACCGTCCGCCGGTGAGCCACTCGCCCGGCCCGAGCTCGCGCGCGCGACGTCCGATCAGCTCGAGAGCCTCGTCGATCGTCTTCGTGTCGCGGAGATCGAGCTCCGCCATCTGAAAGCCCCACCACATGAAGTGGACGTGCGCGTCGAACCAACCGGGGGTCATGAGTCCGCCCCGAAGGTCCACGCGTTCTGCTGTCCCGGCGTCCCGCGCGAGGTCCGATGCGCGCCCGACGGCGGCGACACGGCCGTCGCGCGCGAGAAGAGCCTCGGCCGAGACACCCGATCGAACATGGATCCGGCCGCCGTGGAACAGCGTCGCGGGCACTAAAGGAAGCCGGCGCGACCGCGAAGGGGAACGAACTTCACCGCCCCATGCCTCGACTCGCGACCGTCGGGATAGCGGACGACGAGATGCTGCATCTCCTGGTCGCCGACGGGCGCGACGATCCGGCCGTCGGGCGCGCATTGGCGCACGAGCTCGGGAGCGATGCCCGGCGACGCGGCCGTCACGAGGATGCGGTCATATGGAGCATCCGGCGGATAGCCGATGGACGCGTCGCCCGCGATGACCTTCACGTTCTCGTAGCCGAGCTCGGCGAGGAGGGCGCTTGCTCGATCGGCGAGCGGCACATGACGCTCGACGGTCACAACGTCGTGCGCCAGCTCAGCGAGGACCGCGGCCTGGTATCCCGATCCCGTGCCGACCTCGAGCACGTGATGCGCTGGCTCGACCTGAAGGAGCTCGGTCATCCGCGCCACGACGTACGGCTGAGAGATCGTCTGCCCTTCGGGGATGCCGAGCGCGTGATCGCCGTAGGCAACGTCGACATCCTCATCGCGAACGAAGCGCTCACGGGGGACCTTCGCCATCGCGGCGAGCACCCGTTCGTCCTTTATCCCCATCCGGCGCAGATCACGGACCATCTGCGTACGCTCGGACTCGAAATCCATCACCCGAATTGTGTGCCGATGTGAGAGTCCCGTGAGCGCGGCCCGACCGAGGGCCCCCGCGCGTCGCTACGCGCCTGGGGGCCCCTGCCCCCAGGGCGCCGGCCGGAGGCCGGGGGGTCCCTGTGGCGTAGAG
>VBIZ01000126.1 GCA_005880575.1 Chloroflexota bacterium
CATCGTCAGGACTTGCCGCTCGAGCGCGCCTACGGCGATGCGGCCGTCTCGGTGGTCTCGCGCATCCTCGGCGGCGACGCCGCGAACCCTCTCGCGAACGACGCGCGCGCGCTCGCGACCGGCCGCGTCGAGTACACCGGATCGTGCGCGGTCTGCCACGGCGCGAGGGGCGATGGCCGCGGGGTCTTCGGCCCGACGACGTACCCCGACGCGACCGACTTCACGACCGAGGCCGCCAAGGGGAAGACCGACGCCCAGCTTTTCTGGATCGTGAAGAGTGGTCTCGGCTTCACGGCTATGCCGGCGTTCGGCGGCCAGTACAAGGACGCCGACATCTGGGCGATGGTCGCGTACATCCGCCACTTGCAGCGCGGATCCGCGAGTGCCCTCGCGATACCCGAGCCCACCGTCGCGCAGCTCGCGGCGGCCGATCCGTCGGTCAGCCGCCAGACGCGAGGCGCGGCGATCTATTTCGCGCTGGGTTGCCATCTTTGCCACGGACCCGAGGGCGATGCGCCAGGGGATCTCTCCATCCGCGGGCGCATCGAGACCGAGATCGTGCGCCGCGGAAGCGATCGCGGGATGCCCGCGTACGGGACGGCTCAGATCAGCGACGCCGATCTCGCGGACCTCGAAGCCTACCTGCTCCGTTTCGCCGTGGTTCCCTCCAACCCCGACTGACCGCGGAGCAGCGATAGCGGATAGGTCGTGCCGCGCCAGCGCACGCCGCGCGTCTCTGCGAGGTAGGCCGAGCGGACGATCGCATAGGCGAAGCAGAGCGCCGCGAAAGGCACGAGAAGCGCGAGCACCAGGGCCGAGGCCGTGAGCGGCCCCGTCGACTGGCGATACGTCTCGAGCACGCCCGCCGCCAGGCACGCGACGACGATCCCGAGGAGCACGCGGTCGATGCCGCCGAGAACGATCACCCCTACGAACGGCCACACCATCGTGGCCAGCAGATAGAGAAGCACGCCGATCGCATCGCGCACGCGGTACTCAAGGCTCGAGTACATGCTCTTTTCGAGGCCCGATATCGCGGCGCCGAGAGACGAATACCACTCGACCGACAGAAGAGCGCTGCCGTTCAGAACGCGCTGTCGAAAGCCGAACCCGCGCAGCCGCCGGCCGAGACGAATGTCGTCGTCGGGGCGGAGCGAAAGCGCCCGCATCGTGCCGATCCGCTCGTACGCGGAACGGCGGACCAGATTGAAGGCGCCGATACCGACACCGCGATCGCTCTCCGGGTCGTTCGCGAGATACGCGCCCCAAAGCGCGATGAACGCGTAGGCGAAGAACGCGAGGAACGCGCGGAGCGCGAGGCCGCGCGCGACGAGACGCGGCGTGAGCGTGAGGTGGTCGAGCCCTTCCGCCACGGCGTACGTGACGGCCCGACGGAGCGTGCCCGGCGCGAACACGATGTCCGCATCGGTGAAGAGAAGCCACTCGCCGGTCGCGGGCTCGGCGCCGCGCCAGAGCGCGTGGTTCTTGCCGAGCCATCCCGCCGGCAGCTCCGTCACATGTAACGCTCGGATGCGCGAGTCGCGCGCCGCGAGCTCGCCCACCACCACGCCGGTCGCATCCGTCGAACGGTCGTCCACGACGATGATCTCGAGCTCGGCGTAGTCCTGCGCCCGGAGCGACTCCACGGCGCGACGGATCGTGGATGCCTCATCGCGAGCCGGCACGACGACCGAAAGCCGCGGCAAGGTCACGCTCCGGTCCAGCGCCGGGAGCTTTGGGATCGCGCCGCGATGTCGAACGAGGATCGCGAATGGCACGACCGCAGCGACGAAAACGAGCGCGTCGAAAATGGAAAGCAGCAGCGCCGCAGTCACCAGGTGAAGCTAGCCCACCCGTCGCAGTACTCACACCGATGGGGGAGGTGTCACCCTGAATTCCCCCGTTCGCGTCCCCCGCGGAGCCCGCGAGCAGTACGTTCTGGGCGTTCCCGTGCGGGCGCGTCATCCCTAGCGTCTTGGGCGTGATACGAAAACTGCTCTCCGCACATCCGCGCGGCGCGATGCCCCGGTGCATCGCAGCGGTCATCGGGGCTGGCCTTGTCTATCTGGCCGAACAGCTCCTCGCCGATGACTTCGCGCGCTGCGCTGTTGCCGACTTTGCGTGGACGGCGGCCGCGATCGGCGCGATCTTCGGGACAGGTCGCGCGGTCCGTGCGTCCCGGGCCGAGGACCGTTTGGTTTGGCTGCTGTTCCTCGCCGGTTCGGTCTCCTGGCTCATCGGTCAGCTTGTTCGCGACGCGACGGAGATCGGAGGGTTCCCGCTGCGCTCTCCGCTTCTGGCCGACCTCGGTTTCATGACGGCGGCTCCGCTCTGGGCGATTGCTTTCGTTCTGCTCCTGCGCCGTCACGGCCAACGTCTCACCCTGTATGCGCTGGTTCTCGACGTCGGCGCGGTCGTGCTCACGCTCGCTGCCTCCGTCACGCTCTACCTCGGGACCACGCTCGCCTCGGACATCGGCCGCGACCCGCAGGCGACGGCGGTCGCGGTCCTCTATCCGCTGCTCTATGTGGCCGCGACAGCTGCAGCGCTCTCTGCCGTCTGGGGCCTACCGCTGCGCGAGCCGCGTGGCGCGGTGACCGCGCTGTTCTTCGGGCTCGGCCTGAATGCGCTTGCGTTCGTGCTCTACCTGCCCGCGAACATCGCGGGGACGTTCAAGGCGGGCACGCCTATCGACGCGCTGTGGATCGTTGGCATCGGGGCCATCGGCATCGCGGGCGCGCAATGGGTCGAAGAACGGGAGGACGGCCGGAACAGTCGGTTGTCCGGAGCGGCCATCCACCTGTCGCGCATGGTCCTGCCGGGGGTCGTGGCGGTGGCATGCTCGGTCCTCTTGGTCTTCGCCAACATCCGCACCATCCCGGAACGATTCGCCGACCAGATCGACGGCGCCGTGGCTCTGACCGTGCTCGTCCTCGCGACCCGCGCCGGGCTCGCCCTCTACACGAACTGGCAGCTCGGAGAGCGCGAGCGGCGCCGCGCGGAGGAGCTCGCGGTGCTGTACGACGTCGGCCTCGCGACCGCCGGCGAGCTTTCGCTGGACGAGCTCGCGAGCCTCATCGCACGCGAGGCGACCGCCCTCACCGAAACGGACGGCGCCATGGTCGCGCTCGCGGAAGAGGGTCAGGGGTTCATCGTCCGTGCGGTCCACAACGCGCCCGCGCTGGGGCTGCGGTCGTCCGTGGGCGAGGACCTGCGCGGGATCGCACTCGAGAGCCTCCGTACGCGCGATGTCGTCGTCGCGAATGCCTATCGCGACCACCCCGACAGCAATCCGGCACTGCACGGTCTCATCGCGTCGGCGATCGCCGCGCCGCTCGTCGCGCACGGCGAGATCGTCGGAACGCTGACCGCATACGTGGCGCGACCGCGCGTCTTCTCCGAGGAGACCCGCCGGTTGGTTCGGCTCTACGCGGCGCAGGCGGCCATCGCCATCGCGAACGCGGCGCTTCTCGCCGAGACGCGCCGGCTCGCGCGCGACGATGACCTCACCGGCGTCCTCAACCGACGCAGCTTGCTCGAGAGGCTCGAGGTGCAGATCGCGGACGCCACCCGGCACGGTGAGACCTTCGGCGTCGTCCTCTGCGACGTCGATGGGCTGAAGGGCGTGAACGACTCGGCCGGCCACCTCGTCGGAAATGAGGTCCTTCGGACGCTCGCACGCGCGATGCGCCAGGCGACGCGCGCGGAGGATGTCGTCGCTCGGTTCGGGGGCGATGAGTTCGTGATCCTTCTTCCGCGGACCGGTCCGCTCCCCGCTCAGGCGATCGTCGGCCGGATCGCCGCCCGCTTGCGCGAAGAGCGCTATATGTGGGCAGGCCAGTCAAACGAGCTGCCGCGTGCGTCGTTCGGCATCTCGTGGTTCCCGATCGACGGACGCGACGCCGACGCGCTCATCAGCACGGCCGACGCGCGCATGTACGAGGACAAGGCGCGCTCCAGGGCGACACGCCTCGTTGCCGCGGCGGAGGCCGACTGATTCGCTAGGCTTTCCTCTCAGGTCCTGTGAGGAGGGGAACGTGGCGAAGTGTCCCGAATGCGATGCCGACGTCACCGTCGGCTCGGACGCGGTCAAGGGTGAGATCGTGTCCTGCCCCGATTGCGGGGCCGAGCTGGAGGTGAAGGAGACGGTGCCGGTCGCGCTGGCCCTCGCCCCGAAGGCCGAAGAGGACTGGGGTGAATAGTCCTCGCACCTCGCGGTGCTGCGGTCTGCTCCCATCTCGTCGGCTCAAGGAGCCGACTCGTTGAGTAGTAGCAAGCCCCGCGTCGGCGTGCTCCTCTCCCGCGTTCGTGTCGAGGAGAAGCTCCTGCTGGCCGAGCTTGAGTCGCGCGGCGTGGAGACCAAGGTGATCGACGACCGCGCGCTCGTGCTTGCGGTCGAGCAGCGCCCGGAGCTCGGCGTCGACGTCATCCTCGAGCGCTGCATCCAGCACGGCACCGCCCTCTACGCGCTCTCGGTCTTCGACGCCTGGGGTGTTCCCACGGTGAATCGCTACGAGGTCGCGGAGATATGCGGCAACAAGCTGCTCACGACGATGCGGCTCATCCGCGACGGCGTGCCGAGCCCGCGAACCCGCGTGGCGTTCACGCCGGAATCGGCCCTCGTCGCCATCGAGGAGCTCGGATATCCAGTCGTGCTCAAGCCGCTCATCGGCTCGTGGGGGCGGCTCATCTCGAAGGTCAACGACCGCGAGGCGGCGGAGGCGATCGTCGAGCACAAGGACGTGCTTGGAAACTATCTGCACTCCATCTACTACATCCAGGAGTACATCCAGAAGCCCGGCCGCGACATCCGGGCCTTTGTCGTCGGAGGCGAGACGATCGCCGCGATCTACCGCGCGAGCGACCACTGGATCACGAACACCGCTCGCGGCGGGCAGGCGTCGAACTGTCCCGTCACGCCCGAGCTCAACGATCTCTGCGTGCGCGCGGCGCGTGCCGTCGGCGGTGGCGTGGTCGCGATCGATCTTCTCGAGGCGCCCGAGGGCCTGCTCGTCAACGAGGTCAACTACACCATGGAGTTCCGCAATTCCATCGACACGACCGGCGTCAACATCCCGGCAAAGATGATCGATTACGTCCTCGAGGTGGCGAGAGCCGCCAGGTGAAAGCTGGAGTTGTCGGCGCCGCCGGATATGCGGGCGGCGAGCTCCTGCGCCTCCTTCTGGGTCACCCGAACGTCGACGAGATCGTCGCCGGCAGCGAGTCCCTCGCGGGCCGGCCGGTGTCCTCGGCCCACCCCAACCTCCGAAAGCGCACCACGCTCACCTTCGTCCACTACGAGGACGTGGGGCGCTGCGACGTGTTGTTTCTCGCGCTCCCGAACGGTGCGCACCGCGCCCACGAGTTCGAGGATCGGACCACGGTCCTGATCGATCTGTCGAGCGACCATCGCCTGCGCGACCCGGCCGACTACGACCGCTGGTACGGCTCGCCGCATCCGCGGCCGACGCTCCTCGACCGCTACACCTACGGCATCCCGGAGCTCCACCGCGACGAGATCCGCGGGTCGAAGCGGATCACCGGCGCGGGCTGCAACGCGACCGCGTCCATCCTGGCGCTGCTCCCGCTCTTCCGAGCCGGCCTGGTGGACCGGAGCCGGCCGATCGTGATCGAGTGCAAGGTGGGCTCGAGCGAGGGTGGGCGCGAGCCGAGCGAGGACAGCCACCATCCGGAGCGCTCGGGTGTCGTGCGCTCGTTTCGGCCGGTCGGGCACCGCCACACCGCGGAGATCGAGCAGGAGCTGCGCCTCGGCGGGCAGAACCTCCGCGTCGATCTCTCGGTGACGTCGGTCGAGCTCGTCCGCGGCGTGCTGGCGACCGCGCACGTCTACAGCACGACGACGCTCGACGAAAAGGCGCTCTGGAAGGTCTATCGGGATGCCTACGCCGCCGAGCCGTTCGTTCGGATCGTCAAGGAGCGCACCGGTATCTGGCGCTACCCCGAGCCGAAGCTACTCGCGGGGACAAACTTCGCCGACGTCGGATTCGCGCTCGATCCGCGCGGCGAGCGCGTCGTCGCACTCTGCGCGATCGACAATCTGATGAAGGGCGCGGCCGGCAACGGCATCCAGGCGATGAACGTGGCGTGCGGCTACCCCGAGGACGCCGGTCTTGCATTCGTGGGGCTGCACCCGTGACGCTGCGCGCAGTCGTGAAGGCCGGCGGAAGCGCGGGCGTCGACCGCGACTCGGTCGCCGACCTCGTCGCGGACATCGCGCGCTCGGACGAGATCGTGTTGGTGCATGGCGCATCCGGCGAGACGGACAAGCTCGCCGCGGCGCTCGGCCATCCACAGGAGAAGGTCGTTTCACCCTCGGGTCACGAAAGCCGCCGCACCGACCGGCGGACGCTCGAGATCTTCGCGATGGCTGCGCTCGGTGTGGAGAACTTCCTCTACGTCGAGAAGCTTCAGCAGCGCGGGATCGACGCGGTCGGGCTCTCGGGCATCTCCGGCCGACTCCTCGTCGCGAGCAAGAAGGACGTGCGTTCGGTGCGCGACGGGAAGACCATCCTGCTGCGCGACGACTACACCGGGAAGGTCGAGGCCGTGAATCTGCCGCTGCTCACGCAATTCATCGGGCCCGGTCGCGTACCGGTCGTCGCGCCGCTCGCCCTGTCCACCGAGCAGCAGGCCCTCAACGTTGATGGCGATCGGGTCGCGGCCGCGATCGCCGTGGCCATCGACGCGGACGCGCTCATCATTCTCACGAGCGTCCCCGGGCTGTTCCGGGATGCGGACGACCCGCGCACGCTCGTGCCCGAGACGACCGTCAAGGAAGCCGAGTCGCTCGCTCGAGGACGCATGAAGGTGAAGATCCTCGCGGCGCGCGAGGCCATCGAGGGCGGCGTCGACGAGGTCGTGATCCGGTCGGCCAGCGGCGACCCGGGCGTGCGCACCGTGATCCGCTCGTGAGCGCGACGCTGCGGTCGACCGCCGACGTCATCGCGGCCGAGGAGGCGCACACGTCGGGCCTCTACACCAAGCGCGGGATCGTCCTCGTTCGCGGGGACGGCGCGACCGTCTACGACAGCGAGGGGCGGGAGTACATCGACTGCGTCGGCGGGCAGGGCATGGCCAATATCGGCCACGGCAACGCCGCGGTCGCGGACGCGATCGCACAGCAGGCCCGGACCCTCGCATCGTGCACCGAGCTCTTCTACAACGACCGCCGAGCGGAGCTCTATGACGTGCTCGCGCGCATCCTGCCCCCGTCGCTCGACCGATTCTTTCTCTGCAACAGCGGGACCGAGGCGGTCGAGGGAGCGCTCAAGTTCGCGCGCGCGGCAACCACGCGCACCGGCATCGTCGCGGCGATGCGCGGCTTTCACGGCAAGACGATGGGCGCGCTCTCGGCGACGTGGGGTCCGGAATACCGCGACCTGTTCGGCCCGCTTGTCCCTGACTTCTCCCACGTCCCGTTCAACAAGCCCGAGGCCCTCGACGCCGCCATCACCGACCGCACCGCAGCGTTCATCGTCGAGCTCGTCCAGGGCGAAGGCGGCGTGCGTCCCGCGACGCATGAGTTCGCGGAAGAAGCGGCGCGGCTATGCGCCGAGCGCGGCGCGCTCCTCATCGTCGACGAGGTCCAGACGGGATTTGGGCGGACGGGGACGCTCTTCGCCATCGAGCAGTACGGGATCGTGCCGGACATCCTCTGTCTCGCGAAGTCGATCGCCGGTGGGATGCCGATGGGCGCCATCGCGTTCTCCCGAAAGATCGGCGACCTCGCCAAGCGGTCGCACTCGACGACCTTCGGCGGCAATCCGCTCGCCTGCGCCGCCGCCATCGCCGCGATCGGCGAGATCCTGCGGCAGGACCTCGCGCGCAACGCCAGAGATCGAGGAGCGCAGCTCCAGGATGGCCTCCGTGCGATCGGGAGCGATCGCATCCGCGAGGTGCGAGGCGTCGGCCTGCTGGTCGGTGTCGAGCTGAAGGAGAACGCGGCGGGCGCCCTCCGCGCCCTCCAGGACGACGGCGTGCTCGCGCTCGGCGCGGGCCCGACCGTCGTGCGGTATCTGCCCCCGCTCGTCATCACCGATCGCCAGATCGATCGCGTCATCGCAGCCTCGACGAAGGCGCTCGGGTGAGGCCGAGCGAAGCCGACCTCGCCCTCCTTCGCGGCCTCGTCGAGATCCCGAGCGTTTCCCGCCGCGAGGGCGAGGCCGTCGAGTGGCTCGTCGGGCGCATGGGCGAGCGCGGATTTCGCGCGACCGTCGACGATGCCGGCAACGCTGTGGGCGAGATCGGCGACGGGCCGTTCCATGTGGTTCTGCTCGGGCATATCGACACCGTCCCCGGCGAGATTCCCGTGCGGATGGAGGGTGACGAGCTCGTCGGCCGCGGCGCCGTCGACGCGAAGGGTCCGCTTGCCGCGTTCGTCGCGGCCGCGACGCAACCGGTCTCCCGTGTCCGTGTCACCGTCGTGGGCGCGGTCGAGGAGGAATCGCCGACGAGCGCCGGCGCGCGCCACCGCGCGACGCAGCCCGCGCCGGACTGGTGCGTGATCGGCGAGCCGTCGGGGTGGGACGCGGTCACCGTCGCGTACAAGGGACGGCTGACCCTCGATATCGCGCTCTCGCGCGAAGCACGTCACGGCGCCGCGCCGGGACCGACCATCGCGGAGGAAGCGCTCGCGCTGTGGCAACGACTGCGCGAGTCGGCCGCGGAGCGCGCCGACGCGGATCGGTCGTTCGAGCGTCTCGACTGCCGGCTCGAGGGCATCGACGCCGGAGCGGCCGACGGCCTCGTCGAACGGGCGCGTCTGCATGTTGGCTATCGCGCTCCCCCGGGCGTCG
>VBIZ01000127.1 GCA_005880575.1 Chloroflexota bacterium
GGCGAGTGCGGCGATGCCGACCCGGCCCCGGTCGAGCACGCGCTTCACGTCGGTGAACGCTTCGCCCTCGCGGCCGATCCGGTCAGCCGCCGGGACGCGGCAGTCCTCGAGGACGAGCTGCGCCGTGTCCGAGGCATGAAGGCCCATCTTCTCCTCGCGGCGGCCGACGCGAAAGCCGGTGGTCCCGCGCGCGACGCCGAACGCTGAAAGCTTGCGCTCACCGATCCCGGCGAGGATCACGGCGAATCCGGCGATCGATCCGTTGGTGATGAATTGCTTCGTCCCCGACAGCATGTAGCCGTCGCCGTCGCGGCGGGCGCGGCTCTGGACGCTCACGGCGTCAGAACCGGACGACGGCTCGGTGAGCGCCCAGCATCCGAGGTACTGGCCGCGGGCCAGCGGGGGCAGCCACCGGGACTTCTGCTCCTCGTTCGCCGCAATGAGCAGGTGACCGATGCAGAGGGAGTTGTGGGCGGCGATCGTGAGCGCGACCGATCCGTCGCCCGCGCCGAGCTCCTCCATCACCAGCGCGATCGTCAACACATCGAGCTCGGCGCCGCCGTACTCGTGAGGCACGGCGAGCCCGGTCAGCCCGAGGGCTGCCAGCTCGGGAACAAGGTCAAGCGGGAATTCGCCTTTCTCGTTCCAGCCGGCGGCGTTCGGAACGATCCGCGATCGCACGAAGGCGCGGACGGTGTCGCGAACGAGCAGCTGGTCCTCGCGATACGAGAAGTTCAAGCGATGCTCAACGCGCCGCGGTCGGGTAGTTCCTGGCCTCCGGGATCGTCGGCAGGAGCTCGTCGACCATCCGCTGGTCCTCTTCGAGCACGCCGCGGTCGACGTTGTACGCGGCCTGACGCGTTTTCATGATCCGCTCCTGCTGGTCGCCGGGCAGCTGCACGAAAGCTTTCATCCGTGCGGCGGTGAGGCGCTTGCGCTCCTCGCGGTTCTGGATGCGCACCAGCTCGCGAAGCTGTGGCGTGAGCGCTCCGACGCGCGCCGTGTCCACCGGTATCGCCGCGATCAGCCCGAAGCGCTGCTTCCAGAAATCGATGAGCTCCTGCTCGCTCTTGCCCACGAGCGCCGCGAGTCCCGCATCGACCGGTCTGTCGTCCTTCTTCGCCATGCTGCTTGTCCCCCTTGCTGCGTGAACGTCACGCTCAATTTCGCTGATGTGTGTGTCGGCGACGTCACCCTCGACGGGCTGCCGTGCTCCCATGTTCTCAGCGCCGCCCATTCCGCTATCCACGCGCGGCCACTCCCCGCCTCCGTGGTACAGCCTCGCGGACGTACTTCGTGATCTCTTCGAGCGAGGCGCCCGGAGGGAATACGCGCTCGACCCCGACTTTCGATAGACCCGGCCAGTCCGCCTCCGGGATGATGCCGCCGCCGAAGAGGAGCACGTCGTCGAGGCCCTTTTCTTTCATGAGCTCGCTGACACGCGGGAAGATGTAATTGTGCGCGCCCGAGAGGAGCGACAACCCGATCGCATCGGCATCCTCCTGCAGCGCGGTCTCGACGACCTGCTCCGGCGTCTGGTGCACGCCCGTGTAGATCACTTCCATCCCGGCATCGCGCAACGCGCGTGCCACGACCTTCGCGCCGCGATCGTGGCCATCGAGCCCGGCCTTCGCCACGACGACGCGGATCGGTCTTTTCAAACCGGTATGCCCAGCTCGGCGAAATGCTCTTCCCAATGCAGGTACGTGTAGTACGGCAGCGTGCTGGCGATGCGCTCGTCGATCTCGCCGTCGCCGAGACCCCGAACCGTCTCGACGAGGCGGCGGTACACCGTGTCGAGCTCGTCGATCATCGCCTCCGGTCCAACGAGCGCGTGCGTGCGCACCGACCGGTCGTTGAATTCCTGGATCGTTTCCTTCGTCCAGCCCGTGCGGAACTCGTTTGTCTGCATCTCGCGCACGGTCTGGTCCATCCAGCCCACCGCGTGCGCGACGAGATCCTTGTAGGTCCAGCCGCTCGAGGTCTTCGCGCCGAGGCCGGCACGTCCACGATCGCGGATCGCGGCGCGGAAGGGCGTCCACACCCTTTCGACGCGCGCGACAAAGTCCGCGGGGGTCCGCGGCAGGGCGGCGTCGATCTCGGCCTGGTGCTCGACAAAGTGACCATAGGTCTCGCCAACGATCAGCCGGGTCGCCTGGAAATCGATGTCGTGGTCCGACGGCAGCGCGCTCACGAGATCGACGACACCTTTGTAGGCGGCATGCAGCCTTTCGACGACTTCATGCGCGGAACGCGAAGCGCTCGCCTCGGCCTCGCGAGCGTTCTCCGTGTCGACCTCGGGGAAGGGACCGCGACGGCCTGCGAGCCGGTTCGGCATCTCGCCCGCGAGCTTTTCCATCCAGTTCGCGATATGGCTCAGCATGGCCTTGTACGTCCAGCCAGAAGGCGTCGTGTCGGACAACGCCGACAGGCCGAGGCGGTTCACGGCGCGCCGGAAAGGCCGCCAACCTTCACGCATCTTTCCCAGAAGCGCGTCCGGCCGCTTCGGTACGCTCGCGAAGATCTCGTCCAGGTGGTCCGCATAGTGCCCGTAGGTGTTCCCCGCAACGACGGCTATCACCCAGTCATCATTGGCGTGCAGCTGCTCCCGGGTGAGTTTCCCGATCTCGCCGACGATCCGGCCATGCGCCGCGTCGAGCTCGCCGAGAACGTCGCGCGCCTCGCGGCCGCGCGTTCGTTCTACGACCGCGGCGTTGAATTCATCGGTGTCGTCGACACCCGGATACGTCTTCGCGCCACTCTCGCGGAACGTCGCGAGGCGGCTCGCGGCCCGGTCCTCCCACGCGGCCGCATGGGCGACGAGGTCCTTGTAGGTCCAGCCGGTCCAGGTCTTCTCGTCGAGGCTGGGCAGACCGATGGCGCCGATCGCGAGACGGAAAGGGGTCCAGGACGTTTGCACGATCCCGACGAGGTCGTCCTTATCTTTGATCGCGGCGCTGACGTCGCCGTAGTGGTCGGGGTAATGCCCCGTCGTGTTCCATTCGATGACGTCGACCGCGAGCTTGTCGGCATCCTCGGGGAGCGACCGGACCGTTTCGAGCACAGCCTCGTGCGCGGCGGACCAGCGGGCGAGCAGCTCGTCCGTTGTCTTCCCGTGAGAGTCGTTCGCGACGCGCGCATTGAAGCCGTCGATGTCCTCGTAGAGCTTGGGGTCCTCCCCACCCTCGAGGACGGCTGCGACCCGCTTCGGCACTGTCTCCTCCCACGCGGCGAGGTGTGCGATGTTCTCGTTCAGAGTCCAGCCGGTCCGGAGCTTTTCCCCGCAGCGCTCACGCGGCAGCGCTTCCAGCGCCGATCGAAGGCCGCGATACGTCTGGCTGATGCGGAGAAGCAGCTCGGCTTTAGAAGTAACCGGGGTCGTGGTACTCACCGAAAACCTCCTTCAGGACACGTACCTGCTCGCCGACGCTGGCGTTTGCTCTCGCGCATTCGACAAAACGCGGCATGAGCTCGTCGCCACGCTTGGCGGCATGGCGGAGTGCGTCAATTGACTCATTCCAACGGCCACTGTCGCGCGTCTGCCGCGTTTCCGCGAGCCGCGCGATCTGTTTCTGCTCGACCTCGGGGTCGATCGCGAGCGTCGGGATCGGCGCTTCCTCGCTCGTCGCGTACTTGTTGATCCCGACGACGATCTTCTCCCCCTCCTCGACCTGCTGCTGGAAATGGAAGGACGCCTCCGTGATCTCGCGCTGCGGATAGCCACGCTCCACCGCCTCGACCATGCCGCCCATCTTCTCGATCTCGCCCAGATAGCGCTCGAAGCCCCGTTCCATGCGCTGAGTGAGCGACTCGAGGTAGTACGAGCCCGCGAGCGGATCGATCGTGTCGGCGACGCCGGACTCGTGCGCGATGACCTGCTGCGTGCGCAGCGCGAGGGTCACGGCCTCCTCCGTCGGCAACGCGTACGTCTCGTCCAGCGAGTTCGTGTGCAGCGACTGCGTCCCGCCGAGCACCGCCGCGAGCGCCTGCAGGGTCACGCGGACGACGTTGTTGTAGGGCTGCTGCGCGGTGAGCGAAACGCCGGCGGTCTGCGCGTGGGTGCGCATGAGTAGCGCACGCTCGTTCGTCGGGTGGTAGCGGCGCTCGATCTCGCGCGCCCAGATCCGGCGGGCCGCGCGAAACTTCGCGATCTCCTCGAAGAAGTCGTTGTGGACATCGAAGAAGAACGAGAGGTGCGGCACGAAGTCGTTGACATCGAGGCCGGCGGCGACGCCCCACTTCACGTACTCGAGCCCGTCGATGAGCGTGAACGCAAGCTCCTGCAGTGCGGTCGCGCCAGCCTCGCGGATGTGGTAGCCGGAGATCGAGATGGTGTTCCAACGCGGCACCTCGCGCGACCCATAACGGAAGGTGTCGACCACGAGGCCCATGGCCGGCTTCACCGGAACGATCCACTCCCGCTGCGCGATGTATTCCTTGAGCGCGTCGTTCTGGATCGTGCCACCCAGGCGGTCGAGCGGGATGCCGCGCTTCTCGGCCGCGGCGAGGTACATCGCCCAGACGATCGAGGCGGGCCCGTTGATCGTCATCGAGGTCGTCACACGGTCGACCGGGATGCGATCGAAGAGGATCTCCATGTCACGCAGCGTGTCCACGGCAACACCCTCGCGCCCGACTTCGCCGCGCGAGAGCGGGTCGTCCGAGTCGCGACCCATGAGCGTCGGCATATCGAACGCGACGGAGAGACCGTCGACGCCGTGCTTCAAGAGGTAGTGGAAGCGCTCGTTCGTGTCCGCCGCGGAGCCGAATCCCGCGAACTGGCGCATCGTCCACAGACGACCGCGATACATCGAAGGCTGCACGCCCCGCGTGTACGGGAACTCACCGGGAAAGCCGAGATCGCGGTCGACGTCGAACCCTTCGAGATCATCGGCCGTATAGATCGGCTCGATCACCTCGTCGGACAGCGTCGAGAAGCGGGTCTTCCGCTCGGGGTGCTTCTTGGTGGCGGCGCCGTACACGTCGTCGAGCCACCGCTGCTTGGCCGTTTTCGTTTTCTGGATGGTCATGCCGCGAGCAGCGAGCGCGCAATCACGACGCGCTGGATCTCGCTCGTCCCTTCATAGATCGTCGTCGCGCGGCCGTCGCGCGCGTAGCGCTCGACGGCGTAATCCCGCATGTAGCCGTTGCCTCCGAGGATCTGCACCGCGGCGTGGGTCGCGCGCTGGGCCATCTCGCTCGCGTAGAGCTTGGCCATCGCGGCCTCGCGCGTGAACGGGCGGCCCCGGTCGCGAAGCCACGCAGCGCGGAGCGCGAGTAGACGCGCCGCCGCGATATCGCTCTCCGCTTTTGCGATGCTGAAACGCAGGCCCTCGAAATCCGCGATCGGACGGCCGAACTGCTTTCGCTCCTTCGCGTACGTCTTCGCGATCGCGAGCGATGCCCTGGCGATGCCGACCGACTGCGCGGCGATTCCGATGCGCCCTCCGTCGAGCCCGGCCATCGCGATGGTGAAGCCCTTTCCCGTGTCACCCAGCACGGCATCGCGATCGACGCGAGCGCCCTCGAGGATGAGAGCACTCGTGTCCGAGGCGCGCAAACCGAGCTTGCGCTCCGACGGACCGATCGACACACCCGGCGCATCCAGTGGAACCACGAACGCCGTGATCCCGGCGCTCGTGCGCTTCGGGTCGAATTCGCCGATCCGCGCGAGGACGATCGCGAACGGCGCGTAGCGGGCATTGGTGATGAACTGCTTCCGCCCGTCGATGCGCCATCCGTCCCCGTCCGGCCGCGCCGTCGTCCTTAACGAGGCGGCGTCGCTCCCCGACGTCGGCTCGGTCAGCGCGAACGCCCCCAGCCCCATGCCATCCGCGAGCTTCGGCAGCCAGCGCGCGCGCTGGTCCGGCGTCGCATATCGAACGATCGAGCTCGCGACAATGCCGCTGTTGACCGCGACGCCCACCGCGAGCGAGGGCCACGCGGCGGAAAGCTCCTCGAGCACCAGCGCGAACGCGACGGTCGACGCCCCCAGACCCCCGTCGGCTTCGGGGATGGTCATCCCGAGGACACCGAGACGCCCAAGATCCGCTATGACGTCGGGCGGCATCGCGCCCTGCTTCTCGGCGGCCGGAATCCGTTCGGTGAGGCCTTTCGCCCAATTCGCCACGGCGCCGGCGAGCTCGCGCTCGGTACCACCGACGAATGGGTTCATTGCGCTCGTGCCCTCTTCACGGCGTCGGTGAACGCCGGGACGAACTCGAAGACGTCGGCGACGACGCCGTAGTCGGCGATCTTGAAGATGTCCGCGTCCGGATCCTTGTTCACCGCGACGATCACCTTGCTCGACGTCATGCCGGCGAGATGCTGGATCGCGCCGGAGATGCCGAGCGCGACGTAGAGGTCCGGCGTCACCGTCTTCCCCGTCTGCCCGACCTGCTCCTCGTTCGGCCGCCATCCCGCGTCGGTCACCGCACGCGACGCTCCGACGGCGCCGCCGAGCGCGTCCGCGAGCTCCTCGACGAGGTGCCAGTTCTCGGGTCCCTTGAGGCCGCGGCCGCCCGACACCACGACGCGCGCCTCCGAGAGCGAGACGCGTTTGGTGTCGGTCGCCGTGGCCGCGAGCTTCACGAAGGTGAGCTTTTCGGCGGATGTATCGGCGTCGATCTTCTGGACCTGTGGCGCTTCCGCGCCGGCGTTCAGGGGGATCGCGCCCGGCCGGACCGAGACGACTGCCGGGAGGTCGAGCCGGACCCTGGCTCTGACCTTGCCGGCGTACATCGGCTTGTCCGCCTCGAGCGAGGTCCCGGCCGCACGAAGGCCGGTCACGTCGGCGGCATACGCGCGACCGAGCCGCGCGGCAAGGCGCGCGGCGAGATCGCGTCCGTTCAAAGTGGCCCCGAGCAGCACGAGGTCGGGCTTCTCGGACTCGACCTTCTTGGCGAGCGCCGAGACGAACGGCAGCGGCGAGTAGCGCTCGCCTGCGATCTCCACGACCGTCGCGTCCCCGAGCTCGCCGGCCTTCGCCGCAAGCTCGAGAGTCACCCTGCGAAGCTCCGTCCCTTTGCGTTCGGCGACGACGAGCGTCTTCACAGGACCTTCGCCTCGTCTCGCAGAGCGGTCGCGAGCTGCTCGGCGATCTGCTTGGTGTCGCCGTCTTTCAGGATCTTGCCACCGCCGCGCGCCGGGGGCGGTTCCATCGAGAGGATCGTCCACGTGGGACCCGAGGCGTCGACGCCCATGGCGGCCAGCGCGCGCTCGGGTATCTCCTTCTTCTTCGCCTTCATGATCCCGGGGAGCGACGGGTAGCGCGGCTCCTTCTCGCTCTTGTGCACGGTGGCGAGCCCGGGGAGCGGCGCCTTCCACACTTCGTGGCCGCCCTCGACCTCGCGCCAGAGCTCGACGCCGCCCTCGACGGGGACGACCTTCGTGATCGTCGCGACGTGCGGCCACCCGAGGATCTCGGCGAGCGCCGGACCGACGAAGCCCTGATCGTCGTCGGAGGCCTGCTTCCCGCAGAGGACCAGGTCGGGCTTCGTCTCCTCGACCACCTTCGCGAGCGCGCGCGCGACGGCGAGGGGTGCGGCGGCGTCAGCGGTCACGAGCGATGCCTCGTCGCAGCCCATCGCGAGCGCCTGCCGCAGCGCGTCGCGCGAACGCGCCGGACCCACCGTCACGACGGCAACGACCGTCGACGCGTCCGCGTCCTTGCGCTCCAAGGCCATCTCGATCGCGTACTCGTCATATGGGGAGATCGACCAGGTGATGCCCTCAGTGACGATCGCCTTTCCGTCGGGCGCGACCTTCACCCGAACGGTCGAGTCGGGCACCTGCTTGAGCGGGATGAGGATCTTCATGTTTCCTGTTGGTCCCCCGAGTACCAGAGCGCGAACGCGACCGCGCCGAACGCGACCGCGAGCATCACGAAGGTGAACACGATCGCGAAGATGGTCGTCCCGTCGGTGAAGTCCACTTAGTTTTCGATCCTCCCCGCGACGAGCTCCAGGACGTCGACCGGCTTGATCTGCTCCTGCACGCCCTTTGCCCCGACGCCCTCTTCGAGCATGATCAGGCAGAACGGGCACCCGCTCGCGACCTTCGTGGCACCGCTGTTGAGAACGAGAAGCTGCTCGATCCGGCGGTGGTTCACCCGCTGGCCGACCTTCTCCTCCATCCACATCCGTCCGCCGCCGGCGCCGCAGCAGAATCCCCGCTCGCGGTTGTGCGGCTCGATCTCGACGCGCTGGACTCCGGGGATCGCGTCGAGCACCGCGCGCGGCTGGTCGTAGACGCCGTTGTGCCGGCCCAGATAGCAGGGATCGTGGTACGCGACCGCCTCCGCCATCCCGCGGCCCATCTTCAGCCTGCCGTCGGCGATGAGACGATCGACGAGCTGCAGCGCGTGGATGACCTCGTAGTTGCCGCCGAGCTGCGGATATTCGTTCGCGATCGTGTTGAAGCAGTGCGGGCAGCTCGCGATGACCTTTCGCACTCCGTATTTCTTGAGCGTCTCGATGTTCTGCTGCGCCTGCGTCTGCCAGAGGTACTCGTTGCCGATCCGGCGCGCGGGATCGCCGTTGCACGTCTCCTCGGACGCGAGGATCGCGAACGAGACGCCCGCCGCGCGCAGGACCTGCACGAGCGCGCGCGCGACCTTCTGATTGCGCCGGTCGTACGACGCTGCGCACCCGACGAAATACAGGTATTCCGCATCCGGCCTCTCGGCGAACGTCGGCACGTCGAGGTCCTTCGCCCAGTCGCCCCGGGTCTCGCGCGCCTCGCCCCACGGGTTCCCCGCGCGCTCGATGTTCGTCATCGCGCGCTGCGCCTCAGGCGGGGCCGACCCCTCCATGAGCGTGAGGTGACGACGCATGTCGACGATCTTGTCGATATGTTCGATCGTGACCGGGCACGCTTCGACGCACGCCGCGCACGTGGTGCAGGCCCAGAGCTCCTCCGGCTTCGTCTCGGCGTAGTGCGCCGGAGGCGTGGTCCCGGCCTTCGCGTCCGCGAGCAGCTTGGGACCGTCGCGC
>VBIZ01000111.1 GCA_005880575.1 Chloroflexota bacterium
TCCCTGGAGCGATGAGGCATCGCTCGTCGCGATCCGCCAGATATTCGAAACGCTCGTCGAAGTCGACCCGGCAACGTCGAAGGTGACACCGGCACTGGCCTCGTCGTGGCAGACGGCGAACGACGGCGCGACGTGGACGTTCACCCTTCGCGAGGGCGTCCGCTTCCACGATGGCAGCGCCCTCGACGCGGCGGCCGTTGCGGCGAGCTTCGATCGCGGAAGGACGACGCGCGCCTATCGCGCGCTCTTCGGCGATGCCTCCGCCGTCCAGAGCATCCAGGTGGTC